>CALMMZ010000175.1 GCA_937868685.1 uncultured bacterium
ATTTGTTCTTCTTTTGAAGTTGCTTCTACAGCATTAGATATTCCTTTAAATAAATTCTTAAATTTATTAAACGACATAATAATGAGAAACTGAGAAAATAATGATACATGCTCCAAAAAAAGTGAGAAAAAGAGTACTGATTGTGTATAATTCCGATTATCTTCGCTTCGCGCATTCATTAAGGTTTTTTCCAAGTAATTCACTCGATTCATGAGTGCAGGAATTTTATCAATCGCATGAAAAGTTTCATTAAGTCCAAGAAGCTCGAGTAAATGCGCATATGCATCCGTATGTCGTACTTCACTTTCTGCAAAAGTCGCTCCTACTGCACCGATTTCAGGTTTTGGCATTTTTTTATAAATATCTCCCCAAAACGTCTTTACTGCGACCTCAATTTGCGCAATGGCAAGCATTGCATTTTTAATTACATTACGTTCTGCTTCAGAAACATTCGTTTTAAAATCCTGAATATCACTCACAAAATTAAATTCAGTATGAACCCAATATGAGTGTCGAATAGCGTTTACATATTCGTATAATTCTGGATATTCATATGGTTTAAGATAAATTCGTTTTTTAAAAATATCTCGCTTACGCTCCTGATTTTGTTTTTCTCGATAGAGAATGTAGGCTTTTACTACTTCAAAATCACCCCGTTCTGCAATTGTTTTTTCAACAATATCCTGTATAACTTCTACATCAGGAAGAGTATTTTCATCATAAAATGCATCGAGTTTTTCAATAACTATATCAACGATTTTAATAATATTATCTTTTTCAATAGGAATTTTAGTTGCATTATAGGCTTTTTCAATAGCAACTTCAATACGAAATCGATCAAATGATACTATTGAGTTGTTTCTTTTTTTAATGAGAGTAAGTGTCATAGAAAAATAAAATTAAACGAATAATAATTCCATTATACTTACCTGTTGAGAAAGATACAGAAAAGTCCAAGGAAAACTGAAATAGAATACGTAAATAATTATCTGTAAAACTGTGGATTAAAAAAACTTGATAAAACAATTGTCTATCAAGTTTTCCACAACTAACACTTTACAAAATCTTTTTCTATTTTATTTTCTAATACCAACCTGTTCGCCGAGAAATAATCCATATTTATCAGCAGTGTTTGCAGGGATTTCAAGCACATAGCGTGATGAACTTATTGGTTCATATGTCTGAGGATAGGTATCTGGAGAAGCATTGATAACTCTATGGATAATAGTAAAATCTTCATTGATCCAAATTATATCAACATTCATAAACATATCCTTCATCCAGAATGCATATTGATCATTAGTTGGGAAAACGAACAGCATACCCTGCTTATCTGGTAATTCTTTAAAAAAAGAAAGCCCCAATGTACGTGTATCAACAGTATCAGCAATACGAACATTAATATTTGTATGATTAACAGTAGTAACTATTGCAGAAAGTGGTAGATGTTGATTAGAAATAATTTCTGGATCTGAAAAAAATCTTTGAGTAAACGGTAAACATAAAACACTAAAACTACTTAATGTAAAAATTCCAAGTACCCAATAAATTGTTATCTTTTTCATATAAACCTTATTATAACATAAGTATTTATTTTGATTCTTATAATAACTATGATAGGATAAAGATATGGACACGTTACATATTACTAAAAAAGAAACTGCTCGAGAGCTATGGGACACCATTAAGTTCATTATTATTTCGGCACTCATCGTTATTCCAATTCGTATGTTTGTTTTTCAACCATTCATTGTAAGTGGAGAATCTATGTATCCAACATTTCATGATGCCGACTATCTCATAGTTGATGAAATTTCTTATCGATTCAAGCAGCCAGAACGAGGTGATGTTGTAGTGTTCAAATATCCGAACGACCCGAGTCGATTCTTTATTAAGCGAATTATTGGACTTCCAGGTGAAACAATTGTTTTTAAAGATCGATCAGTGTTTATTAAAAATAATGAACAATCTCGAAGTACTAAACTTGATGAACCATATCTTTCTCAAATTACTATTCCGGGAGAGAAAAAGGAAGTTATTGTTACCGAAGGTCACTATTTCGTTATGGGAGATAATCGTGGATACTCTTCAGATTCACGAGCATGGGGACTCCTTCCTAAGGAAAATATTACAGGAACAGCAAAGGTGCGCCTTCTTCCGTTCAAAAATGTTTCATTCAATCCAGGAAGTATTAATAAGTTTGAAACACTCACTCAAGAATAGATTATATACAAT
>CALMMZ010000176.1 GCA_937868685.1 uncultured bacterium
TGTATATGTCAGAATTATTTAATTTTAGAATAAAAATAATACAACTTCTGATCTTATGTGTTGGGCTTGTTTTCGGCGCTAAACTTTTTTGGTTACAAATTATGAACAATGAAGTTTATCTAGCAGAGGCTGATCGTCAATATATTACTCCAGAAAATCGTCAATTTGATCGTGGAAGTATTTTTTTTAAGAAAAAGAATGGTGAGTTAGTTTCTGCGGCGAGTTTGTTTCGAGGTTTTACTATTGCTATCAATCCAGAATTAGTTGTTAATCCTGAAGAAACATTTCAACAGCTATCAAATATTTTTGAACTCGATCATGATCGATTCTTGGCGCAAGCAACTAAAAAAAATTCACGATATCAAGAAATTATTACGCAAGTTTCTGATGAAAAAGCTTCGCAGGTTCGAATGTTAAAGTTGCCAGAAGTTTCTGTATATCGAATTAATTCACGATTTTCTCCATCTGGAGATTTAGCTCCCCATGTAGTTGGATTTGTTTCATTCAAAGAAAATGAGCTTATTGGAAGATATGGTATTGAACGATCATATGATGAAATACTTTCTAGAAAACAAAGCCAATTATATGTAAATTTTTTTGCAGAAATTTTTGCATATATTACTCGTTCAGATAGTGATGGGTTAAGTGTAGAAGGTGATATTGTTACAACAATCGAACCATCTGTTCAAATTTCACTACAGAATGAACTTGAAATAATTAGAAATCGTTGGAAATCAGATCGTACAATGGGTATTGTTGTAGATCCTAAGTCAGGTGAAATCATTGCTATGGCATCCACTCCTGGTTTTGATATTAACAACTATAGAACAGAACCATCAGTAGCTATTTTCAATAACCCACTAATTGAAAATGTATTTGAAATGGGTTCAATTATGAAGCCAATTATTACTGCAATAGCACTTGATCAAAAGGTAATTACTGCTAATACTCAATATTATGATACTGGGTTTGTTCAGGTAAAAAATAGAACAATTAAAAATTTTGATAAACGTAGACGAGGAGCTGGAGTTACAATGCAGCGAGTACTTGATGAATCACTAAATACAGGAATGGTATTTATGATGCAAAGAATGAAACCAGTAGAATTTGTTGATCAGTTTAATAAGTTTGGATTTGGTGAAAAAACAAATATTGATCTTCCTGCCGAAACGAGTGGGTTAGTAGGAAATTTACAAACTCGACAAGAAGTTGCACTGGCAAATATTTCTTTTGGGCAAGGTATTGCAGTAACTCCTATTGGTATGGCTCGCGCAATGTCAGCACTTGCTAATGGTGGTAAAATTATGGAGCCTTACGTAGTAAGTTCTGTTGAGTATTTAGACGGATCAAAACAACTTATCAAACCGAAAGAGATTCGTACCGTGATTACACAAGAAACATCTGAAGAAATTACTAGAATGCTTGTACACGTATTCGACCACTATGCTAATGGTACAAAAAAACTTGATCAATATTCTATAGCAGGAAAAACAGGAACAGCACAAATAGCAAATCGTGCAACAGGAGGATATTACACAGATCGAAATTTACATACATTTGTAGGATATTTCCCAGCATATAATCCAAAATTTCTTGTTTTTCTATTAAACGAATACCCAAAAGAAGGTGTGCAGTTTTCTTCACAAACACTTCTTGATCCGTTTTTAAATCTTGCCAAATTTTTAATTAATTACTATAACATTCCACCAGACAGATAAGGCACCTTCTTAGGTGTTTTTTGTCAATGTTTTGTTTATTAATCATTTGTGTTATAATAACGATATTGTACCAGTCGTTTATTTTGATTTTTATGCGAGAATTAAAGCAAAATTTTCATAATAATCCTTGGCTACGTCCTGCAATTATTTTTTTAGTTCGTACAACAAGTTCTATAACTGTTTTAGTAATTATTGGGTTTTTCGGTGGAAAAATTTTCGATAATTTTTTTTCGACGCAACCATTTGGAATTATTTTTGGAACAGTAATTAGTTTTGGATGTTCTATTTGGAGTATTTTTAAAGCTTTACGAGCTTACGAACAATCAATTGAATAATTTTTATATGTATGACACAAGAAGTTACTCATCAAACAACACTTTTCTCAGAGCCAATTTTTTTCTATTGGTAGTTTTGTGGTTACTAACTCACTTCTTACTGGATGGGTTGCTGTAATTATTTTAATAATTATAGCGGTTAGTTTGAGGAAACGATTATCAATAATCCCACTAAAATTACAAATACTGTTTGAAATAATTATTGAACAAGGATTAGAAATTGCGGATCTTGTAACTAATAGTCGAAAATTGTCATTAAAAATTTTTCCTATTGCAATTACTATTTTTTTTCTTTGTATTAATTATGAACTGGATTGGTCTTTTCCCAGGAGTAGGGTCAATTGGCTTCATTCAAGAGCATGAAGGTTATAATGTTTTAGTTCCATTGTTTCGAGGTGGAACAGCAGACGTGAACACAACACTTGCATTAGGACTTATTTCGGTTATTGGGGCAAATATTTTTGGAGTTATAATGGTTGGTTTTTGGAATTTTTTAAATAAGTATATTAATATTCAAGGAATTATTAATATACCGAAATATGTAAAATCAGATCCAATGATTATAGTTACTGCGCCAATTCATTTTCTTGTTGGATTTCTTGAGATAATTGGGGAGTTTGCAAAAATTGCATCACTTTCATTTCGTTTATTTGGAAATGTATTTGCAGGAGAGGTTCTTCTTATGTCGATGAGCACTCTCGTCGCATATATTATTCCCATTCCATTTCTATTTTTAGAAATTTTTGTAGGAGTAATTCAGGCACTTATATTCTCTTTACTTACTGTGGTATATTTTACTATCGCATCAACAACTCATGATGATCATCATGCAGAAAAAGATCACAACGTAACCGCTCCTGTTGTTCATATATAGAGAACTGATACCATTGCAATGAATATTTATTCATAGTAATTGTATCCGTTTTCGTATTGCGAACATGCGGAACGGTAAATTATTATTTAATTAATTTTTTAATTTATTTATTATATGGAACTTGTAACACTTTCAAAAGCATTAGCAATCGGAATTGGAGGAGGAGCCTCTGCACTCGCGATTGGGAAAATAGGAGCAAAAGCTATGGAAGCTATTGGACGAAACCCTGAATCAGCTGGAAAAATTCTCGTACCAATGTTGCTTTCTGCAGCATTTGCAGAAGCTATTGCGATCTATTCTTTAGTTATTGCGTTTTCAATATAACCTTATTGATTGCAGTATATGGAACAATTGATTGCAACTTTTCATATCGATATTCCACTAGTTATTGCACAAGTGGTAAATTTTGCGATCGTATTTTTTGTCTTGTATTGGTTTGCATTAAAACCACTCATGAAAGTTATGAACAAGCGATCACAAGATATCGAAAATGGATTAAAAAATGCTGAATTATCAGAAATAAAATTAACAGAAGCTAAAAAAGAACAAGAAAAAATAATTCAAAATGCTGAAAAGCAAGCAAAGCAGGTAATTATTGAAGCCCATAATCAATCACATCAAGAACGGGATAATATTATTACACAAGCATATGCTGATCAAGCTAATATTATTGCGCAAGCTCAAGAAAAAATAGAGCATAATCGCATACAAGCGAACCATGTTTTTCGTGAACAATCAGCAGAAATAATTACAAGCAGTATAGAGCAATTATTTAAAGGGTATATTACGTCTGGAAACGGTGAACAACTTATTAAAGAAATAATACGTCCAAAAATATGATATCTGCTCAATCTATTGCAAAATCGTTATTTACGTTACTAGAATTGAATTATTCACAAGAACAAGTTCTTCTTGCTTTTCAGCAATATGTAAAAAAATATCACCTTGAATCATTAGTTTTAAACGTTGTTCGTTACCTTGAAATATTTTTAGAAAATAAACAAACCAAAGAACGTCTTGTGGTCATAACTGCCCATGCGGTAGATAAAGAAATTCTTACAGAAATACAATCTTTTATTCATATTTCTGAAAAGGTAAAT
Organism: uncultured bacterium; assembly: GCA_937868685.1. Taxonomy (GTDB): domain Bacteria; phylum Patescibacteriota; class Minisyncoccia; order Phycocordibacterales; family UBA1006; genus CALMMZ01. The sequence continues at coordinate 4,028 of CALMMZ010000176.1, forward strand.
ATAGTAAATATTATTGATGAATCGATTGTTGCGGGTTTTATTACTCGTCACCATGATGTCGAACATGATGCAAGTATTGCAAGTCGATTATTGCAATTAAAAAAAGCAATTATACAGAATTAAATTATGAATACAGAATCATTTATTAATCATATAAAAAAGAATATTGCTGATTTTACAGGCTCTATTGAAATAAATGAAATTGGGAACGTCATTTCTGTTGCTGATGGTATTGCTCGTGTTGCAGGACTTACACAGTGTCAATCATCAGAAATGTTACTTTTTCCAGGAAATGTGTATGGATTAGCTCTAAACCTAGAAGAAGATATGGTTGGCGTTATTCTTTTAGGGGATACTACTAATATAAAAGAAGGTGATATTGTAAGACGGACAGGAAATGTTTTATCAGTACCTGTTTCTGATGAATTAATCGGGCGTATTGTTGATCCCTTACTACAACCTATTGATGGAGGAGAAAATATTAAAAAAACAACACTAATGCCAGTAGAGCGTGTAGCTCCTGGAGTGATGAGTCGCCAATCAGTAAGTCAGCCGTTACAAACAGGAATAAAAGTAGTAGATGCATTAATTCCTATTGGTCGAGGACAACGAGAATTAATTATTGGTGATCGACAAACTGGAAAAACAGCGTTGGCAATTGATACAATCCTTAATCAGAAGGATCAAAATGTTATCTGTATATATGTAGCTATTGGTCAGAAAAAATCAAAAATTGCACGAGTAGTTGGAGAACTTGAAAAAGCTGGAGCAATGAAATATACAACAATTGTTTTGGCGAGTTCATCTGACACTGCTGCGTTATCGTACCTTGCACCATATTCTGGAGTAACACTTGCGGAGTATTTTATGGCACAAGGTAAAGATGTTTTGGTGGTATATGATGATCTCTCAAAACATGCAGTTGCGTATCGAGAAATTTCTCTTCTTTTAAAGCGACCACCGGGTCGAGAGGCTTACCCAGGAGATATTTTTTATTTGCATTCTCGGCTACTTGAACGAGCCTGTCGATTAAACATTGAACACGGTGGAGGTTCAATAACTGCACTTCCAATTATTGAAACACAAGGAGGTGATGTGTCTGCATATATTCCAACTAATGTAATTTCTATTACTGATGGACAAATATTCCTGGAAACAAACTTGTTTTATAAAGGTGTTCGACCTGCAGTAAATGTAGGTTTATCAGTGTCTCGTGTGGGTGGTGCTGCACAAATTAAAGCGATGAAAAAAGTTGCTGGACCAATGAAACTTTCTCTTGCTCAATATCGAGAGTTAGAAAGTTTTGCTCAGTTTGATTCTGATCTTGATCCAGAAACCAAAAAAAGTTTGGAACGAGGAAAACGATCTGTTGAACTGCTCAAGCAAGATCAATATGTTCCAATAGTAACTCCACTACAAATTTCTAGTTTATATTCTGTAAATAACGGTTATCTTGATTCTATTGAAGTAACCGAAGTTCGGTCTTGGGAAAAGGGGCTACATGAATTTTTGGTAAAAACTGAAAAACAACTTCTTGAAAAAATTTCATCAGACTGGAATAATGAAATTGAATCAAGTCTTAAAAAAGCTATTGAGGTGTATCAAAATTCCTTACCAAATAATCAATCATAATGTATGGCAGCTCAAGGAAAACTCATTAAAAATAAAATGGCTTCGGTAAAAAATATTCGTAAAATTACCAAAACTATGGAAATGGTTTCTGTTGCAAAAATGCGTCGTACAGTAGAACAGGCGGTAAGGTCAAAATATTTTACTAGCGAAGCATATGAAATGCTTGCAATGATTGCTAATCGGAATATTGTGAAAAATCATAGATTATTTAAAATTCCTGAAAAAGCTAAAAAAGAATTAGTGGTAATTGTTGCTTCTAGTAAAGGAATGTGTGGTGGTTATAATACTAACATAGCAAGGCAGGTGAGAAATTTTTTATCAACAAAAAATATAGAGAATATCTCTACAATTACAGTTGGAAAACAAGCTGATAAAATTGCACGAAGAATGCAAATTCCGATAATTGCATCTTTTGCATATTTTTCAGAAAATTTAAGTATTCAGGAATCTCTTGGACTTTCTCGAACGGTTTTATCTGAATTTGAAACAGGAAATTATCAATCAGTTTATTTCATTACTACTGAGTTTATAAAAGCTATGGAATATCAAGTACAAACAATTCCATTATTACCAATTTCTCTCAATCTATCGAAAAAATATTCTGAGAATGTTGAGCAAGAAATTCAAAAAGATACAGAAAATTATCTTTTTGAACCAAATGTTGATCAAATTATTGATGTAGTAGTTCCTCATTTAATAAATGCTATCGTATTTCAAATTCTTTTAGATGCATTTGCTTCAGAACATAGTTCTCGAATGGTTGCGATGAAAAATGCAACTGATAACGCAGGAGTACTCCTTGATGATTTAATGCTTACTTTTAATCAGGTACGACAAGCAGGGATCACTCAAGAATTATCAGAAATTATTGCTGGAGCAAGTGCGCTCCATTAATCAAAACATCTTAAATTATGAATACAGGAATTATTACACAAATTATCGGCCCGGTAGTTGATGTGGTGTTTGATAGTGGAACGCTTCCGCAAATTTTTGCGGCATTAACTACAGAGCGAGAAAATGGAGAAATTCTCACACTTGAAGTTGAGCAACATATAGGGTTTAATAAGGTACGAACAATTGCAATGGGTTCAACTGATGGATTAGTGCGAGGTGCTTTAGTTGTTGATACAGGAAGTCCTATTTCAGTACCTGTTGGTGACGAAGTATTAGGAAGAATGTTTGACGTAGTAGGAAATCCAATTGATGGAAAAGGAAATATAACTACCAAGAAAAAACAATCAATCCATCGACAAGCTCCTAATTTTAATGAACAAGCGAATCAAACAGAAATATTAGAGACAGGAATCAAGGTAATTGATTTAATCTGTCCATTCTTGAAAGGTGGAAAAGTTGGATTATTTGGAGGTGCAGGAGTAGGAAAAACAGTAATCATTCAGGAATTAATTAACAATATCGCTCAACAACATGGAGGTTATTCTATTTTTGCATTATTATGAGAACGAACTCGAGAAGGAAATGATCTCTATGAGGAAATGAAAGAGTCAGGAGTTCTCAATAAAACTTCCTTAGTGTTTGGTCAAATGAACGAATCTCCGGGAGCTCGTGCACGAGTTGCTCTTACTGCTCTCACAATGGCTGAATATTTTAGAGATGAACAGAATAAAGATTTACTCCTGTTTATCGATAATATTTTTCGATTTACACAAGCAGGAGCAGAAGTTTCTGCGCTTCTCGGAAGAATGCCATCAGCAGCAGGGTATCAGCCAACACTTGCAACAGAAATGGGTAATTTACAAGAACGAATTACTTCAACTCATAATGGATCAATTACTTCTGTACAGGCAGTATATGTACCAGCTGATGACTTTACTGATCCAGCACCAGCAACAACATTTTCACATCTAGACTCGACAGTATCACTTAATCGTTCACTTACTGAAATTGGGATTTATCCAGCAGTAGATCCTCTTGATTCAACTTCAACAATTCTTGATCCAAATATTGTAGGCAAGGAACATTATGATGTTGCTCGTGGAGTACAGAACGTATTACAACGATACCGAGATTTACAAGATATCATTGCTATTCTTGGTATGGATGAATTATCTGATCAAGATAAATTAACAGTAGCTCGTGCTCGTAAAATTCAACGATTTTTATCTCAACCTTTTCATGTTGCAGAACAATTTACAGGAACACCTGGGTCGTACGTAACGCTCGCAGAAACAATTAAAGGTTTCAAAGAAATTCTAAACGGAGTACATGATCATATATCAGAGACTGCTTTCTATATGAAGGGTGGAATTGCAGATGTAATTGCAGCACACTCTGCTGAATAGAGTATGAGTATATTATTTACTGTAAAAGTGGTGACACCTGAAAAGGTAGTGTATGAACATATAGCAAAAAGCGTAACATTACCAACAGGGGCAGGAGAAGTTACTATTTTAGCAAATCATCAACCTATAATTACAACAATTACAACCGGTGAGATGAAAATAATTAATGATACAAATCATTCAGAAATATTTTTTATCGATACCGGAGTTGCTCATTTCGATAATATGAATTCATTAATTATTCTCATTGATCAATCAGAAATGGTTCATGAGATTAATATTGATCATGCAGAGCAGGCATACGAACGTGCTCGTCAATTGAAAGATCAGGCAATTACAAATCAGGAAGAAGATTTTGCAAGATTTGAATCATTGATTGAGCGAGAGCTTGGGAGAATAAAAATTGCGAAAAAATACTATAAATAAAAACACTCCATAGAGTGTTTTTATTTATGGTATTAAGATTCTTTTGCTTCGATATGGATATCAAATTTTACTTCATCTCCAACAACTACTCCCCCTGTTTCAAGTGCTGCGTTCCACGTAAGTCCAAAATCTTGTCGGTTTATTGTTCCTTCGATGGTAATCACTACAACACGCTTCCCATCCATTCCAGAGGTAATGCCATGCACAACCCCATCAAGAGTAATTGATTGGGTAGCGCCTTTCATGGTCAGATCTCCTGTAATAATAAGACTATATCCAGATCGGATTACTTTAGTTGATACAAAGGTGATTTTAGGAAATTCTACAGTATTAAAAAAGTCTCCCTGCTGAAGATGGTTATCTCGATTAGTTTCTCCAGTGTTAATACTTGCAACATCTGCAGAAAATTTGATCACTGCATCATTAAAGGTATCATCAATTGTGGCCATTGTTCCTTCGAATGATTTAAAATTTCCACGAACAGTTGAAATAACGAGATGTTTTATTTTGAAAGCAACTTCAGAATGAGATTTATCAATAGTCCAAGTTTTCATAAATAAATTTAAAAATTAAATGTTCAATAATACAAGTTGCTTGTTGGGCAATTGTTTCTCTAGTATATCGAGAATGAATGACTTTGTACAGTATTGAGGATTGTTTATGGTGGTTGGTGTTGGTAGTGAAACCAGTTGACAAAAAACAAGAATCATGTATAATAAACAACAAATATTCATTCACAATTAAAATTTAAAAAAATGAAATTAACAGAATTAAAAAAACTACAGGCAATAGTACAAGGGACACAACTTGCCATAGAAATTGAATTTGTATTATTCGAAATGAGTAATGTAAAGAGTAATCGTTTTAAAGATATCACCACCTCCCTCAATTCATGGGGTTCTTACGAAAACTTCCAAGGCTACATCAATCCAACTACAGTAGACTAGAATAACCTCATTAAAACTTCAAAAGAAAGAAGTGCAGTAAAAAACTCATTCACCTTAAATCCAGAAACCCTCAATCTGAATTTCGAAAACATGATCCCTTTCATTCCAGACACCAGTAAGTACATTGGAAAACCACGAGGTGAAGTATTCGCAGAAATTATCAAACAATATGGTGCTACTCACTACATCCCAGGATTTGAATATCAACAATGGTGTAGAGAAAATCCTGGCAAAATTCCTAGGATACTCAAAGACGATAATTACTACTACACACCAGGTACCGTGCTCGGCTACTCTGACGGTCGTGTGACTGTGCCGTATGGGCGCTGGCGCGGTGACGCGTGGAATCGGAACGACGTTTGGTTTGAGGATGACTGGTTCGACTTCGAGCGTGTGCTCCTCCTACCGCGAATTGATTCTTAATCATTGATTTTTTATTTTGGTTATTTGTCATTTGATCTTTGATATTTGTGGCAAAATTTTTTAAGAATAAACCACCCTATATGAAAGGGTGGTTTTTAGTAATTATTTTTTTGTAATAGGAATTACGAAGAGGCATGCAGTAATACAGATAATTCCCAGAACCAGAAAGAGATGCTGTGGCGAATAAAAGGTAATAATAAGCGATGCAATGAGTGGGGCAATAATATAGGCGAGTGGGTAAGTACTTTTTAAGATTCCTACGGCACCCGTTTCCGATTGAGGAGTGTGTTTATAAAAATAACTTTCGGTAAGAGTTTCTACAGCACTGGCTCCTATACGAGTTCCAAAAAGGATGAACGCAAGGAGTGGTAGTGTGAAATGAGGGAGGAAATATAATAATGCCGTTGAGACTCCCATAATAATGAAACCAAAGTAGAGAAGTGGTTTTTCTCCGGTAATTCTATCTGCAATTTTTCCAACTGGGAGTGGTATAAAAATAAACGCAAGGAGCATAATAGAGAAAATTGTTCCAATTGAATCCCATGGGATACCAATTGTTTCATGGAGAAATATGGGAGTGTAAATAACCATCCAGCAGTAAAAAAATTGTAGAATAAAATTTGCTCCAACGATATTCCTGAGATTTTTATGTTTGAAAATGAATTTAAGTGATTGCCATGTATTTACTTGTTTCTGAGTATTATTCCGAATTGTTTGTGTTTTTATGATGAGAAATATAAGTGGGATTAAAAGAATTCCAGCAAGGCTATACAGTGCTGGAAATCCCATTCGTGCAAGAATAAATCCTGCAAGTCCTGGAGTGATTACGTATCCAGCGCTGACTGCAGTAATGTAACTTCCTCTGATAGTTCCCATTACGGTATCATTGTTGGTAACTTGATCAATTACAATATCATTCGCAAGGAAGAACATAATATTTCCAGAGAATAGTATGGTGAAGAGAGTGAGAACTACCCAAGGAATAGTTACAAATACATTAACAATACAAATAGTAATAGTAAGCAAAATGAGTATGAGCATGGTTGTTCGAGAGCCAATTTTTGCAAGAAATTTTGGGATAAGAGCGAGTCCAATAAGCGCAAGAACAGAACCTCCTGTGTAGAGTAATCCCAATTTTGATTCATCGATAAACTGATTCAGGAATGATGAGTTACTATAGAGAATAAGTGCTGTATGGATTGCAAATAAAAACCCTATAAGATAAAAGGGGACAAGTTTGTGTATTGATTTCATATGAGATGAGTATACCATATATATAATAAATAAAAAACAAGCAGTAATGTGTTATAAGCACATCTCTCTGCTTGTTTTTTATTTTACACCGCAATAACAACAGCGGTTACAATTGGT
>CALMMZ010000177.1 GCA_937868685.1 uncultured bacterium
CCAGTGACAAGAGCAACATCATTTATTTCTGCTTGATAAGGGAATGCTATGTCTGTTCCAATCAAAGCTTCTCCGGTTGTAGATCCAAAACTTTCATCAAATGGATATCCAACGTCTGTTACGTCTGCTTCTACCGAAGATTTTTTAATCTTATACTTACAGGTTCTTATAATATCAAAAGCATATCTTCCGGTGTATGGTGGTGATAATTCCACACCTGCTGAAATGATTGTTCCGTCAAACACATCGGGAGCTGACTCTCCCCAAAGCGCATAATAATAGCCCGGTAATAATTTAACATATCCTCCGGCTGTCTGTATTCCTGTTAAAACTTTCATTTGGCTTTTTTAAATATATTCTTCGATACCTTCTGATATCGCTGATTGTTCCGTTATTGAGTTCGGTTGACCACAACCGCCTAATCTTTGACCAAATCTAAATACTCCGAATTGCAGTGTATCTGGTGAAATGTAATCGTATGGCTCTCCCCACTTTATTGTATGGGTTGTTGAAATTAAGAATCTGACATCTATATTAACTGGTACTATCTCTCGCCTTATTATTTTTTTAAGTTCTTCATCTGTATATCCTGAATGGTTACAAAATACCAAGTCCAGCATATTGTACAAATCGTAATATACATTTGTGTTGTTGCCTACTTTCCCTGCTGAGTTATACTCCGGATAAGTATAATCAATCCACCAACCGCAGTCTTCATAAGCATAGTAAATAACATAAGCACTGTCATCACCTGTTAGTCTTCGCAAGTCCTTTACTATACCGGACATCGTTCCTCTTTCCTTGTGAATAACATAAGTATCTTTGATTGCTTGTTTGACTATATTAGGTTTTGTGTTAAGACTCAAATGCAACTGCAGATCGCTGTTAGCATATCTTAGTGAAGCTTTCTTTGAGTTTAAAACATAGTCCGGTAACTTCTGAGTTTCCAACTCTACGCCTACTAGTTGTATTGCTACTCCCTTTAATATTGCATTACATAAAGCGTTTTGAACGATGAACCTTGGCAAGTAATTCTTAATCGTGTCCAGTATGTAAAAATTGACCGGTTCACCCCATTTCCAATAGGTTGTTCTGTCGTCTTTTTTTCCAAAACGTCTGTCAATTCCATTGCTATCAGTGTCCCGATCAGTATGTCCGAATTTGACTATGCTCATTGTAAATAAAAGCCGTTTTCATAAGTGTTATTGGGAACAGATATTATATTACTGAAACCACCATCGGGATCTATGTTTGACATATTAAAATAATATTTAGCAATCGGTGTAACCCCCCCCGAATTAAATATTCCTTGAGCATAAAATTGAGAATAACTAAAGGTAATTTTACATCTTGTGTCAATAACGTGAAACGGTGAATCGGCAGGCACACCAGTTCCCGACAATACTATCACTGTCGTATAGAACATATTTACTACCGAACCTTTTTTTGCTTTAATGGCTGCTCTTGGTGCTGTTGTTCCAGACCCACTAACCTTTATACGACTGTTCCTTATAGTCATCGAAGAACTGTCCGCTATAATTCCAAAACTTGACTCTCCTGCTCCGGATGTGTAGGTAACTAATATTGCTATATTATCAAATACTATACTTGGATTGTTTGTTGAGTCCAAGTAGTTTTTCCTGAGTATAATTCCGGAAGTAGTGTCTTTGCTGGTTTGGGTTGCTGATATAGTCAGATTGCTCATTGTAAAATTTGTTACGCCTGTTCCGTAAACCACACAACTGTCATTGGCTGTTGTTATCATAGTTCTGTTGACACCAGCTCCTATTAAAGCAACCTTGCTCTTGATTGTAAGCTTCTCACTGTAAACCCCCGGTGCAATGTAAATTGTGCCTGAGTCAATTGCTGTAATCGCACCCTGTATTGTCGGACTTGTTTTCCTGTAAGAGTTTAAAGTAAAAGCTGGTGATACCTGCCACAGGTTATTAGCTATATTCGTAGTGTCGCCTATAAAAGATCTCGCTTTTATAATCGAATTAGTAGTAATGGTTCCTGCTGTTCGGTTAGAAAGGGTATCACCTGCGTTGTTAAAATATATTGAAGGATTGCTTGTCAGCTTTATACTGTTAAATCTATCTGCTGCTCCAGACCCAATTGTAGCAATTAATATTATTGCAATGAAGACTCTATAGTCTTGAATTTTCTGTAGGTTCATTTTCCCCTCGGTTAATGTATTTTTGGATTAAATCTTCTTGTTTTAATTCCGGGTTCTCGTTCAGTTCTTTCATTATGCGGAAAGCTTCTTTCCTTGGAATACCTTTTTTCATAATCTGATGGACTTCGTATAACTGCAATCGGTTAATCTTTACACCGTTCTCTTCAGCCTGTGCTATTGTTAATTCACGCCACTGTTCTTCTTCTTGTTTTAAGATATTGGACTTTGAACCTGTTACCTTTAAAATTGTTTTTCGAACATTCATTCTGAAATTATGTGACAATCCAAGTATGTTCGTTTGAGTTTCTATCACCTTAACTTGCTCATATAAAGAGTTCAGTATCTTTTCCAAATCAATTTGTTTAATTTCCAAGTCCCTCGCATCCATAAGCTTGTCCAAAATAGCATCCTGCATTGCATTAAGCTTTATCATGGTGTCCTGATCTTTCTGCTGTATCTTTATAATATCTACTACGTTAATCTTACTTACCTGCATAATGGACTCTACTGTTGACAAGATTGCCTTAGTGTCCAAATCCTTTTTTTGTATAGCATCTTTAGATAAAATGTTTTTTAACGCTTCTAACATCTTCTCCATTTCCTGTACCACATTTGTTAGTTCACGATATTTTGCCTGAAACTTGTTGGCTCCGGAATATGCCTTAATCATTCCAGAATAGTGATCGTATTTGGCATCTAACTTCTGTGTAATACTGTGATTAGTAAAGAACTTTGTATTAAGCTGCCACTTCTTTATGTCTCCCTTAATTTTGTTGACATCGTATTTCTGGTCATACAAGTCTGCAATCTCTACGGCGCTTAGTCCATCTTCAATGTATAATTTTTGAAGCATAGCCTTGTTGTAAGACTTCGGTCTTGAGTCCTGTGGTTCTGCCACCTGAACTATTTCCATATTATTAGTATGCTGGTCTGCTTGTTGCATTTTCTTTTAATTGAGATTCTTCAACTGTAAGACCTCCTGCGTTACTTAAAAGTCCTTCCAGTCTTACATTGCTTAAAACGTAAACTCCACCTGTCATACCACTATCTAAGTTGATTGAGTTTAGTATGTTACCCCCTGTTCCAACTTTTATAGCTTTCATATTCTCTATGAATAGTGTATTGCTGTTTCCGGAAACTCCGATAAATCCCCAGCTTCTGCAGTCAGATAATATTACCGTAGATCCACCTGACTGTGTGAATACTCCGTTGAGTTGTGTGCAGTTGATAAATATTGCTGTTCCACCACTTACTGTGATGTTGTTGTTGAATCCAACATTTATAAAGATATGTACTCCGGCTGTTATAGTAATTGCTCCGCTAAGAACTGAAGTGTATTCCGTTTCACCTTTAAATGTTATGTGTCCGGATTGATTCAGTGTCAACGCTTCTGTATAAGAACTGCCTTTGGATTTAATTTTTATAAGTAGTTTATTGGAGGAACTTGTGCCGGTTGCTTGTTGATAAGCTGCGTAAACAGTTTCAAAGAAAGGATCTCCTAATCCTGCATAAGCCTGACTGACCTCGAATGTTCGGCTTGGCAAAGCATGTTTCCCCAAAATCGCAAGATAG
>CALMMZ010000178.1 GCA_937868685.1 uncultured bacterium
ATTAAATAATAAACGATTGATTAATAGTACCATTTTTTACTTTCATTGAATTACTTGTCAAAACACGATCATATCCACCTGATGCATTCTTTACATCAATAGTAATATAATAATCACCTTTTGCAACAAGAATATAATATTGACCTTGATCATTGGTAATTCTCTGTGCAATCTGTGTTTTGAGATTCGTGTTCCACACACGAACAACTGCAAATGGAATTCCTCTTCCAGAACGATCGGTAATTGTTCCTGTAGTAACCCCTTTAAATCCAAACAATTGAAGCAAACCAAATACAATATACAAAACAAAAATCACTTTATTCCACACATTTGGAGCAACAATTAATGCGTATACAGAGAACAAGAAACCAAGTACAAAAATAATCATAGAAATAGTTGACCATAATTTTGAATTACGGGTAAACCAATCAGTAATTCCCATTCTTTTCTTTTCTTGTTGATTCCAATCATCAGCAACCTTGTCCATTGGAATATTGAATACAACTACAGAATCTTTTTCATCATTTGCAATGGTAAATACTTCACCAAAATACAAATCATCATACACACCATCAGAATGTGATTGTGGTAATTTTCTTGAAGGAAATTCGTAATTTGTTTTTTGGACTACCATTCGATACATTCCAGACGACAAGAGAAATCCATATCGTCCATGAATATCAGTTATCTTGGTATCCACAACCTCATTAGTTTCTGTATTGTAAATAACTACATGAGCTGGATCAAGTGGTTCTTTTGTTTCTGAATCATACACAATTCCCCATGGTCGTCGTTTTCGACGGAACGGAAGAGAAAGGAGGAGGTTCCCAATTCGAGTGAGGAAGCCAGGAATAGTACTCGCAAGTCCTACAATGGTAATTCCAGTAACCAAAGGAGTTGCAATCTTGTTCAAATCAAATAATCCGTCCAAGAAATCACTCAATACTTTCGTAGTACCACCTCCGAGTTTCTTGTTTCCAGGTGGAGTATCTATTGGATTTACCACGTTACAATCAGTTCCTACCGGTTGATTTCCTGAAATATTTGGACATTCATCATACGGAACATATTCAACACAATTTCCTGATTCATTAATCATATACCCTGTTGGAACATATGTTTGTTCACCAATCATATTAGGACAAAGATCTGTTGGGTCAGGACTTAAACAATTTCCATTTCCATCGGTAATAAAACCATTTGGTACCGATGATTGATTCCCAGCAATGTTCGGACATACATCTACTACAGGAGCGAGTACACACTGCCCAAGATTATTAACAACATATCCTGCTGGAATTGTTTTTTGATTTCCCGCAATATTCGGACAGAGATCAACGACTTGCCCAGGACAGAGTGCTATACTTGTCTGGTTCCCAGGAAGATCTGGGCAATAATCGATCTGACAATCACCCTTCGTATCTACATAATATCCCGTTGGGACAACATTCTGAACTCCTGCAATATTTGGGCAGAAATCCTGAGCTTGATTAGGGATCAACGTACAAACCCCAGGAGTTCCGGCACCACTCGGATCTTTTACGTATCCTTCTGGGACTGAACTTTGAACACCTGAAATATTCGTACAAAGATCTATACTACCTCCACCACTACTTCCTCCTCCTCCACCTCCTTCTGATGTAGGACATCTAAAAGTAGTAGTCACTCCTGAAAAATCAATCCAACCATGATTCTGACTCCATGCATGTCCTGAAAAATTTCCATTTGCACTGATAGAGACACCTCCATTCGTTGGTGCAAAATTAATCCAGCCTGTATTCTGTCCCCATGCATGCCCACCCAGCTTCATGGATTTGTCAGCATTACATACATTCGTAACCCCAGCGTTCTGCAATGGGCCGAAATTGATCCATCCTATCGTATTACCCCATGCATATCCAATCACATCATGCTCACGAACTTCAACACCTCCACTTGAGGGGTGCATATTGATACTTCCGGGACCAGGAACAAACGATGGATCACTTCCTGCAATGTTCGTTCCTGCAGCAAAAGTAGTCACTGCTACGACGAAAGACCCAATAATAATACCTGCGGAAATAATAAGTTTTTTGAAAAATTTCATAATAATAAAATGGATGAACATTAAAAATAAATAATACATTTATTATATCATTGTTAAAATCATTCTTGCAAGTATTTTCTTGTGTATAAATAAAATTTCTTTTCTTAAAAAAGAAAACTTGGGTATGTTTAGCAGATGCGACCTTATGGATTCATAATGCCACAATGTTTTTAAAATAATTTCCTAATTTTCAATATACACACTTCTCGTGCTTAGTTGATTTTAAAAAGTGACAAATGTGACACGCTTTAGCGTTTTTTGGAAATGTTACATTACTGTGTAACATTATTTCCTTTTTCCCTTAAAACTTTACAACTTAACGAATAACCATTCCCATGTTTCAACATACCCAGATATGATTGAACACTATTGCTCGCATTCCACACGTTGTCATTCGACAAGTGGTTCACGTTCGCCTTCAGCTCACCAGAGTCGAAGTTCACATTCGCAACGAAGATTTGAGGAGTAATCCATCTATACCACCATACCTCTATTACTATCGGTATTGTATTTTATTTGGAACCAAGAGTTCACCAGATTACCCCACCTACAAACTATTTTTTGTTGGTGTTAATCTTCCACCCATTTGGTCCGTCAGGAACAACGATATCTCCATTCATATTCTTTTTGTCTTAATTAATCCTTCTCGTACTAGCACTAAATGGGTGACCATCGGGAATCGAACCCGAATTAGCGGAACCACAACCCGCTGTGTTAGCCGTTACACCATGGTCACCATATTCCAACTCATATTATTTTGAAAAAAATAATTATAAGTCAGATTGTCGAGATGCCGGGACTCGAACCCGGAGTCACCTGTACCCAAAACAGGCATGTTAGCCGTTACACCACATCTCGAATTTTCTTGATAACATATCAACATTATCAAGAAAGACTATATCATACATTACCAAAAACGACAAGAAAACCTCTCTGTGAATAGAGAGATTTTCTTGTTGTTATTTATTGGTAGAAATAGGTTGCATTGTACGATAATCAATATATTGAACAATGATAACTATTACAATAACTAATATTGAATATCCTGCAATTATTTGTCCTGATGAAAAAGGAGTTGACCGTACCATACTCAATATGAACATTACTATCCAAGAAACAAGCGATAACACACCGAATGTATGTGCACTACGACGAAGGTTTTGTAAATCAGGCGTATCTCCAGTACCATCGAACGATGCTTTTACTAGTTTCGGCATGATAATTAAATTCATGAGAATCCAATTTATCACAATAACTCCCACAACGAATAATTTTGCAATAAATTTGGTTTTTGCAAGATATGCTATTGATAATGGAAAAAATATTGCAAATGCAGTAATTAAAAGTATCCCAAGCGCTAGCCAAATAATTTGAGATAGCCCGTTTAATACATTTGATTCTGAGTAAGAAATACGATAATCCTTAAGAAATTTGATGAAGAATAGATCAACCACTAATGCAGCCCCAACGCCGAGACCTACAACAAGCATATGAACTACACTAATGATTGCTTGGTACTTCAAAAGCAAAAATTGCAAATTCTCACCTAATGTCATTGTTGAAATAATTAAGATTGCCCCAGAAATAAATGCAGAAACAATACACCAAAAACACCATTCTCGAATAACAATAGCTTGTATTGTTAAAAGTAATAACGAGAAAAGTACTGCAAGTACTGACAAAAAGAATCCAATTAAATGTACGGACTCAGGTAATATACTTGGGAATAACCAGAAGAAAGCATATAGTGAAGTAATTCCTCCATAATAAATAATTCCTAATGTTGCAACATCAATACCGAAAAACTTACTATATGAAGAATGAATCACTGAATCACAATTGAAATCAAGTGGGCAAACCAACGTCTGCCCAACCTTTTTCGTGTGTCTGATAACGGTGGATATAATAAATCCAAAAAGTGCAATAATTGCAACGATACCATAAATATTCATACCGTTCAGTATACCAGTAACTTCAAAAAAAATAAAACACCTATAATTCCTGAAGAAATTCTAGATGCTTTATAGTAATTTATTTATTTTTGCTGCAAGGATAAAATCATTTTCCGAAAGTCCTCCTATTGAATGTGTCCATAGATCAAGTATTACACGGTTATACCAAATACTCATATCAGGATGATGACCTTCTTGTTCAGCAATTTCTGCAACTTTATTTACAAATTTCATTGCTGTAATAAAATCTGAGAAATTTTTCTCGAATATAATACGCGTACATGTCTCGTTCATTTTCCAATCACAGAGTGATAATGCGTGTTCGATAATTATTTTCTCTGCCTCAACACATGAAAGCACATCAAGATCATCTCGTTCACATGGAATACATTTTTTGTCAGATAATTGCATATTACTATTATAGCACAGAATTTCTCTGGAAAAATTAAGGCAAGATATTATCTTCTGAATTTGTATTACCTTGAGATTCACCATTATTCTGTACTTGTTCTGGTTCAGGATTTTCATTAAGAGGTGTTATTGAGTCAGGTATTATAGCAGAATTACTCTCTTCTTCATCTCCTAAATTTTCATTAATCACTTCATTACCTTGATCAGAATTTTGTTGGTTATTCTCAATATATCCTGATTCAGTTGTACCAGATAGTAATTGATCTAACTGATCTTTGGTTACACAAGTTTTTGCTCCATTATCATCAGCAACACAAAGATTTTTCGTTTCAATCTCACGAGCAAAAACCTTCACAATTCCATTTCCTACATTCCCCAACCACCCCGTAATTGCATCCCTCCACGTATTAGATACTTCCATGTTGTTAAGGTCAGTAATACGTAAGTTCATTTCACGAATAGCTTCTACGAGTATAGGGGTCATACCTGCGTAGTTTACTGAAAGCATTCCATCTATGTTTTCTGAAACAAGTTGTGGAAATTGTGATTGAATGTCTTGAGCAATAAATCCAATCATTTTAGTACCTGTTGGGTCTGTTTTCCAGTTATACGTAACTGTTTGTAGTGAGAGTATCTTTTCAAGAGTATCTGAGGTAAGGTTTTCAATGTTAGTTTTAAGGCGTTCATCTGATGAACAACTAATTCCTGTTGAAGCATTTAAGGTACAGGTATTTCCTGTTCCTCCGTTGAATACCATTGCATTGATTCTTCGTATAGGAGAACCTATCATGAGTTGGTTAGATGCGGTGTTGGTTGCATAACCACCCAATGCGATACTGTTTGAGTATCCTACTCCAGATCCATTGTCGCCCGTAGAGGTGTTTGGTCCGATGAGGATACTGAAGTCATCTGGGTTTCCTGTGTTGTTTACAAGGTCATTATTTCCTGCAGATTTTCCGATGAAAATACTGTTTGATGCGTTGGTTGCATTATGTCCTGCATAATATCCAAAGAAGTTTGAGTTGGGTGCGTTAGTTGCATTTTGTCCTGCCTGTTGTCCAAAGAAGTTTGAGTTGGATGCACCTGTTGCATCTTGTCCTGCATAATATCCAAAGAAGTTTGAGTTGTATGCATTGGTTGCATAACCTCCTGCAGAATATCCTAAAAAGTTTGAGTAGTTTGCGTTAGTTGCACCTTGTCCTGCAAAAAATCCTAAGAAGTTTGAGTATTGTGCATTTGTTGCACCTTGTCCTGCAGAAGGTCCTAAGAAGTTTGAGTTGTGTGCATTTGTTGCACCTTGTCCTGCAGAAGGTCCTAAGAAGTTTGACCTCCGTGCATTGGTTGCATTTTGTCCTGCAGAATATCCTAAAAAGTTTGAGTAGTTTGCGTTAGTTGCACCTTGTCCTGCAAAAAATCCTAAGAAGTTTGAGTTGTGTGCATCTGTTGCACCTTGTCCTGCAGAAGGTCCTAAGAAGTTTGAGTTGTGTGCATCTGTTGCACTATTTCCTGCATAATATCCAAAGAAGTTTGAGTATTGTGCATTTGTTGCACCTTGTCCTGCAGAAGGTCCTAAGAAGTTTGACCTCCGTGCATTGGTTGCATTTTGTCCTGCATAATATCCAAAGAAGTTTGAGTTGGGTGCGTTAGTTGCATTTTGTCCTGCCTGTTGTCCAAAGAAGTTTGAGTTGGATGCACCTGTTGCATCATTTCCTGCATTATATCCTAAGAAGTTTGAGTTCTGTGCACCTGTTGCATCATTTCCTGCATTATATCCTAAGAAGTTTGAGTAGGATGCACCTGTTGCACCAGATCCTGCAGAAGATCCTAAGAAGTTTGAGTAGGATGCATTTGTTGCACTATTTCCTGCAGAAGATCCTAAGAAGTTTGAGTAGGATGCATTTGTTGCACCAGATCCTGCAGAAGATCCTAAGAAGTTTGAGTAGGATGCATTTGTT
>CALMMZ010000179.1 GCA_937868685.1 uncultured bacterium
AAACATCATTTTTTCAAGATTTTTACTTTTTTGTTTCTACAGGTTATACTAAAAATATGAAACTTAACATTAGTATTCTTGTAGGAATATTTATATGTATTTTTGGAATTATTTTACTTATCCAAGATCAAAAAAATACTATTCAATTTTTTAATCAACAAGCTGATCAGTCTCAAGAAAAGCAAGTTGATCAAGAGACTCAATCACAAGTTTTCTGTTTTTCTTATAATAAAGAACCGACCGAATCTATGCCATACTCTGTTTCTGAAGAAGTAACACTTTCATTAAGTGAGGAAAGTTTTTTTGGAACTAAACGAGGAACACAATCAGGGCCAGATATGACAAATGGATATTCTGGAGAAATTTCAGGCGTAAGAAAAGGAAATAATCTCGAAGGTATATTTACATATACAATTGAAGGTTCTTTTGGTTCAGAGCGAGAATTGTATACACTTGAACAGAATATACTCACAAAGCATCGATATTCTCTTGTTCAAGATGGAGACATTCTCATGCCAGACATGCAATCTGAAAAACAAGATATAATATATCAAGAAATGGCTTGTCAATAAAAACAAGCTATCATATTCTTTTGTTTGAAAAAATATCGGAATATGATATTGTTATGTTATATGGCATCACTTGATGAATTACGTAATGTACGTATTGGTAAATTGCAGAAATTAAAAGATTTTGGAATGAATCCATATCCTGCATCAGTTCTTCGAGATTATTCATGTTTTGAAGTTGTTCAAAATTTTGATATTTTTGAACAAGAGCAAAAAACAATTTCTATTACAGGGCGAGTTTTGTCAATTCGTGGACAAGGGGCAATCATGTTTGTTTCTTTTTTTGATGGAACAGAAAAATTTCAAGCAGTATTCAAGAAAGATGAAATTGAAGAACGATTATTTGAATTATTTGTAAAGGTTGTAGATTTAGGAGATTTTATTTCTGTTTCTGGAACACTCTTTACAACTCAAAAAGGACAGCAAAGTCTCATGGTAAAATCATGGCAGATGGCAACAAAAACACTTCTCCCAATACCGTCAGAATTTTATGGATTTGAAGATGCAGAAGAAAAAATACGTAAACGATATCTCGATGCAATTATTGATCAAGATGTTTTTTCTCGATTTAAAAAAAGAACTGAAATCATAAAATATATCAGAAATTTTTTTGATACAAAAAATTTTATGGAGACCGAAACACCTATTTTACAAAATCAAGCAGGAGGAGCAATGGCACGAACATTTAATACGTATCATAATGATTATGACATGGACATGGTATTACGAATTTCATTGGAATTAGAACATAAAATAATGATGGTTTCAGGATATAATCGTATTTATGAAATTGGAAAAAATTTCCGAAACGAAGGAAGTGATCCTACACACATTCAAGAATTTACTATGATTGAATGGTATGCAGCATATGAAACATTAGAGACAAATATGCAGTGGACTGAAGAATTAATTCGAGGACTTGCACGTGATATTGTTGAAAAAATGATATTCATAGTAGAAGATAAAAATGGAGAGAAAGTAGAAGTAGATTTGGGAGGTGTTTGGGAACGATTTCGATTTGATGATTTGCTTCGTAAAAATGCAGGTCTTGATATGGCAACAGCATCACTGAATGAAATTAAATCTATTGCAAAAAAATGGGGGATGTCTGATGAAGAAATTACAAAAACTGGGCGTGGAAACTTACTTGATTATATCTATAAAAAATCTTCACGAAATCATATTATACAACCAACATTTGTAACAAATTATCCAAGTGAATTAAAACCACTTGCGCAACAGAATGATGATGGAACTGCTCAGGTTGCACAGTTAATTATTGCTGGTGCAGAAATTACGAATCAGTATGCAGAATTAGTAAATCCAATTATTCAGCGACAATTATTGGAAAAACAATCAGATGCAAAAGCGGGTGGCGATGATGAAGCAATGGAAATCGATGAGCGATTTTTGACTGCTATGGAGCACGGAATGCCACCTATGACAGGATTTGGGATGGGAATTGATCGATTGGTAGCATTGCTCACAGAACAAGAGAATTTACGTGACGTGATATTTTATCCGATCATGAGACCGAAAGAGTAGGTCGAAAGACTTGCTTTTTTATTTATAAGTTGTATAATTAATTTGTTCCTTTCCTTTTAATTCATTTCCTTTCATTATGCAAACACAAGAAATTCAAAACACTCGTGGTTACCTAAAATTTTCAGACAAACGAGTTTCTCTTGAGGAGTTACAAGAATTTGCTCAAGAATTAACAAATGATCCAAGATTTATTTCGATTTATATTCGAAAAGTCTCAAACGATCAACATGGGTTAGGTTTTATAACTAATGTTGATACATCAACCAAAGAATTATCAGATAGTTTTTTTGATGAAATTAAAGATATTGCATATCGTAAATTCGGCACAGGAGTTGCTGGGTGGGATATGGCTTCATCTTATATTTTGATAAAATAAATATTTACTAGACTTTTGGAATAGGAACCGAAAAAAACACCATAACAGGTGTTTTTTTGATTATAATTCAGTTGTTATTTTTTTAAATTCTTGAATAACTTGTTTTGAAATATAATCAGCATTGTTAAGTTTAAGATTTTTTATTGCATTAATACTTTCTTGAGGATATTCTTTATATTGTTTTTCTATATCTAGCTCTTTTGGGTTTGAATTTATAGTAAAAGAATATTTTTTGATCTCTTTTGTCTTCATATCAACAATAGTAAATGTTCCTATGTGTTGATAAGGAGAATTCCCTTTTTCAAGTTTAAATATAACATAATCCGTTGGTGGAATATAATTTTGGAGAGTAAAATCTTTATTTCTTTTGCTCGACTTATCATAAACTTCTTCAATTTCTTGAAAAAGTTTTATATTTCTTGATAATACATAATAAT
>CALMMZ010000180.1 GCA_937868685.1 uncultured bacterium
ACCAGCTTTACTATACTGTTTGAAGAATGTTTCTTTCTGTTTATCTGACAGTCCATCAAAATATTTCTTCGCCGCTTCATTCAAATCAGCAGGTGGAATTTTGTATTCATCACCTTTTCTTAGACCAACTTCTGGTGTGGAAGGAGAAATGCCATTGGCGCCCGAATCTTCCATTTGTGGATTGACATTTCTGGATGCAGAGTCGAATTCTTGTTTTTGTTTTGCTTGCCATTCTGCTTCTGCTTTTCTCTGTGCTTCTGCCCAGGCTCTACCTTTCTTCCCCATGTAAAAGTAGTTTTCACCACTCTTTTTTATCCAACCACCTTGATCAGGTTCAGCTAAGTATTTTCTTGATCCTGGGTCTGTTAGCATTCCTTGATCTGTTCTAAATTCTATATTATTTTGACCACCTCTAACACGGGCAATCGCTTCTTCGCCCATATCTCTTTCTTCTTTTGTTAATGGTCGAGTATAAGCAGTATCACCTCTATTAATAGGTCCATAAAAACCATTATGTAAGGCATGATCCAATGATCCATATCCAAATGCATCACTTCTATTTACCATAGATTCCAAAACTTCTGACATAGATGTTGCATTTTTACCATTTTCAGCACGTATTGCTCTCATAACCTCATCTTTTAATTTTGGATTATTATCCAATTCATCAAAATATTTTGCTCTTTTTTCTGCAAGATATCCAGAAGTTGTTTCAGATGGTACTCTAATACCAGTTTCTTTTTCCAGCCTCTGGTTCAGTGCAGTGACAGGATCATATGGTTTACTTTGCTTTATATCTTCTGTGCGCTCAGCTGTACCTTCACTACCATAACTCTTGGTGTATCTGCTATCTCTTCCTTCATATGTTGAATACTTACTCTGACCACCAGAGATTGTGTCACCAGACCACGTTCCACCAGCACCAGAGGTTGGTGATTTACCAATATCTGGTAATGCTTTCTTGTAATAGTCGGGAAACAACTGGGCATATTGGGTAGGTGTCAATAGAGACAACCAATTTGATTCTCCATTGTCATTGACCAATCTTCTTCTATCCGGTGGTGATAGAGCTTTGATTTTTGCCCATACAGTGTATTTTGCTCTTGCATCGGCCTTACCGAAAATCATTTTTGCTTGTTCCTCAACATACGCATATCATCTTCCATATTTTGGATATGCTGCTTAAGTAGGTCTATGTAAATAAATCTTTCCCATGGTATCATTGATTCGAGTTCTGTTAGACTGTATTTGTGATGCTGCATCATAGAGAAATTGGTTCTATAATAGTTCATAAGACTGTCATAACAGAACATTAGGTAAAAAAACTTTCAAAATCATTGTACTCCAATTTATGCTCGAATCCACATTTGTCACAAGTTGCTTCCGATGTAACCACGAAATTTGGGAGATTATCAACAAACAGCTTCAGTCTATCAAACTTCTCCTGTGGCAAACCTTCCACAAATTCCTTTAGTTCTTTTGGTGTTGTATCTTTCATCGTATAGACTTTTTCCTTATCCTGAATATATTGGATAGAGGCAATGATCATTAGAATAGTTTTATCAAGGTCTGTATCGGCATCAACAACTGCCTTTGCCATTGCATATGTTGGATATTTCATCTTTACCTTCATGGTACCAGATAGTGGTATTTCAAAAGGTATAGCATCGTCTTTAATGACTTTGACATTGGTAACATCTATCTTAACTGGGAAGATATTACCACATTCCTTTCCTTCCACCATATTCTTACACTTGAATTTAACGTCCACGGTTTCACCAATGGACTTTCCTCTGAGTGCAATCAATAAGTAGTCAATATCAAAGTAAGGTAATTCGTCAATCTTTACCTCACCTTCAATGATACAGTTTCCTATAACTTGTTTGGTGGTGTTAATAACATCTGCGATATTCTGAGAAGCAGCTGCCATGAGCAACAATTTTTCCTCTTTAACCACAAATGGTCGTGCTTTGATAACTTTTCCAGTGGATGGTATAGTCAATTCAAAGGTTGGTAGATCAATCGTTGGTAGTGGCATAATATTTTCATCCTATTATTGGTTGTTTGTGCTTGGATCAAATGGTCTATTTTCTCTTTCTACAGAAGATGATCCTGCAACAAGATTGAAGTTATAACCATTTTGATCAGCTGTTCCTCTTGTGAGATTATCAAGACCTCTGCGACTCCATTTGGTGAATGTGAAGTTTACAGTCAGTCTCTGGAAATCTTGGTCTGCCCAGGAAACACCCTGAGGGTTAACGAGTGTTGGGTATGCTTCATGGAGAGTTATTGAATATTCAGGTCTTGGACCATCACCTTCCGCTCTATCATTATACTGAATAATATCCACCTCTGAGATATAATCATCCCTATAATTGAAGTCAAAGGTCTGGATTGGATTGATATACTGCATCCAATCATCGAAGAATTGTCTTTCAAGCATACTGTTTCTGCAAAGGAAGGTAAAGTTGATTGTGTCATAAACAGTCTGAGTTGGGAATGACATGTTAGGTCCATAGTATCTGACCTGACTCAATAGGTTCATACCTCTACCTGGAAATTCTGCAATTTCACACAGATAGGTCAGGTCTGATACAAGATTGAGATAACCTTGCTGGAAAATCTTTGAACCTTGTGGTCTGAACACCACAGCATACCTACACGACTTTGCCAGGCTGTCATAATTATCCGAAATAGACCTGAAGGTCTGCATATCAAAATTAACTGGTGCATTGGTAATTGGATATGATGCCATGTTTTACTTCTTTACTACCCAGAGTTCTAGTGGCAGCTGACATGCTTTGTCCCATTCTTCGGGAAGAATTTCAATGAATTTGCTGCGGACGTGGCTGAAAAGGTACCTTTTAACACAAGGAGTTGAAAGTTGTTTTAGGTATTTTGTGCTACTCAAAAGATCATAAGATAGTTTCAATCGCATAGATGGTGTTAGCATTTTATTGGAAGCAAACCCCATTAGCATGTCCAAGAGATAGCGTCTTTGATTTAGAGGAAGATAATGAAGGTTAAGGCCGAGGAAACCGTCTCCATAACGCTCAATAGGAAAGACCATAGGAAACTTATCGTAAATTGGAAGGACTGCTTTGAGTTTTGGATCATATGAAAAGAAGTACATCTTCCCTATAATAGTGTTATCTCGACTTTGTTGCTGATTGGCCAAGACGTTCTTTCTATAACCTGCTACGGTTCTAGCTTTGCCGATAAACCAATCTTTCAATTGTGCTTGTGTGTATATTCTCTGTACCATTTCAGTATTTATTTCAATCCAAGATCGTATTCTGTCATTAGGATAAATTTCCATCCTCTCTTAGAGCAATATTCCCTAGCCGCTTCCCATTTGGCATTATTAACACCCCAGGTTATTGCTTCCTTTAGAAGCTTCTTGGTAACTCTTTTTGCTGGTTTAGGTGGTTCAGTCTGTGTCTTGGGTTTAATCTCGATGACCATATTCTTGGTGGTACCATCCGATTCCTTAACCGTGACGAAGAAGTCTGGAAAATATCTTCTGTACCTTCTGGTGGTGGGATCATAGTATGGAATGTAGAATTCTTCCGACTTCCATTCCAGGACGTTTGTATTCTCGTCTAAATATGTCATAAACCTCTGTTCCCAGGATGATCTATAGACAATCAGAGTAGGATCACCCCTATATTTTTGAGGGTTCTTGGGTGAAAAGAGACCTTGTTTTGTTTTCCTATGTGACATAAATAAGTTAAACCGTTAATTAACGAGAGTATTTATATGGCAGAATTAGGTCAATCGAAGTATGACTTTAAGTATCTAACCTTTCCCTCAGACCTCGGCATGGATTATATGGGACATTACATGGTCATTAATATCAATGTCCCAACAAAAGGTTTCTCTCTTACTTCTGGTGGTGTGCAAAATTCTGAGGCAGCTGGTAGATTTACAAATTACTTCACAACACTGCCTTACTCTCCAGGATTTAATAGTGGAACAAAACTTGATTCATTGAGATTCGGAAATCAGGCACCAGGAGCTCAGACAATACCAGATACAGGATCAGGTCTTAATGGTGTTTATAATGCATTCAATCAGGTATGGGATGCCGTTGGTGATAGAATAGGATCAAGTGCAAATGGAAATGCAGCTGCTCTATCTCTACCCAGACAAACCAGACGTATTGCGGAATCAATTGCACTCTTTATGCCACAGGACATAACATTCGTGGACGTTAATGAATATGAAAACATCGAATTGAGTTCCTTTGCTGGCAAGGTGGGGGCCATGCCACTATCATTTCTAGATGGTCTATTTGGAACAGATTTGACAAATACTGTCACAGGTGCTTTCAAGGCCGGTGCACAGCTTCTATCAACACCAATTAATCCAGCAGTAGAGGTTCTATTCTCAACCAAAAAACTGAGAAACTTTGACTTTCAATTCTTATTCGCACCTCGTAATGAAGCAGAATCAGAAAGTCTCAAGGGTATTATCAAGACACTAAGATTCCATGCATCACCTGAATTGAACAATTTGGGGTTCACATGGATTCCACCAGCAGATTTTGATATTACATTCTTCAAGCATGGAAGAGAAAACCTAAACATTATGAGAATCAATACCTGTGTCCTGGATGCTATCCAGGTTCAATATTCACCAAGTGGTGTCTATAGCACATTTTCAAATGGACATCCAGTATCAGTGCAAATGTCTCTGCACTTTAGAGAGCTGGAACCAGTACACAAGGAGAGGGTGATTCAAGGATTTTAGAGTGTTTCAGGGTTTCTGTTTTATAAATGAAGAAGGAAAAAGGAATAATAAAATCTAATGGCACAGTTTTTTACTAGGTTTCCTAGAATAGCATATGACATAGCAGGTAAACAGCTAACAAATTATCAGGTAGCTACTAACCTGTTTTTCAGACTAGCAGTAGTTAGAGAAGCATTGAATAATATCTCCGCATACTACAATCATATTATTTCCGATCACGAAACACCTGAAATTCTGGCAGAGCAAGTTTATGGTAATCCAGAAGCTCATTGGGTTATTCTTTTGACTAACGAGATAGTGGATCCACAATATGATTGGCCACTGAATTATAGAGAGTTTCAAAATTTCATTATAGACAAATATGGGTCAATTGCTACGGCAAAGACAACATATCATCACTATGAAAAAGTAATTACCAGAGAAGAATCTGCTACTGGACTAGTCACAACCACAAGATTTATTGTCAATGAAGACAAATTGACAAATAACGCACTATCTGTTCCTTATGATTACTATGCAGGATTGGCAGAAACCCAGACAGTGAATACCTACAACATGAGTGATGGCAAGACAGTGGTGGAAATTGTCAATAGGAATGCAGTAAACAACTATGACTACGAGAATGAACTAAATGAGTCAAAGAGACAAATCAAGATCATCAAACCACAGTATTATCCACAAATCAAGTTGGAATTTGATGCTCTAACGAAACAAGCAGACCCTTTATATATTAGAAGATTGGCATAATGGTAACTAGCAATTTCAGCATGGAGCAAGATAGACTAGTAAATATTCTAGTCTCATTCGATGTTCCAAAAAGATTTATGGAACAGACCACCGCAATGGAAGTTATCCTTGGGGAAAGTCTATTGACTCCTGGCTTGCAAACTTCAGTCAAAGTCCATAGTTATTTGCATAATCTGCCCATCAAAGACCTTGATGTTTTCAAGGGTGTGGAAATGCAAATTCAACTAGAAAGAAAAGTGAACGAATTATATGGTGTCACTAAGGACATGGAAGTATGGCAAACAGTATATAGAATCGACACCAGGAAGCTTATCAACAATAACGTTGAGGAATTCATTTTCCATGCATGTGATCCAACACTTCTAGACGATGCTGCAACCCTCGTTAGTAAGATGTGGAAATGCACAACACCATCAGCTGTTGTTTCTGATGTATTAAGTTCCTGTGCTGGTGCCAAGGTATTGGATATCGAATCGTCTGGTATGGCAAGAGACTATATTGCGGAGAACATTCATCCATTCCAGGTCGTAGCGCAGCAAGCAAACGTTGCTCTGGCAGCAGGTGATGATCCTTCTTTCCTTCATTATATGACATATCACGCTCATGGAACTCACCATTTCAGATCATTAAATTCACTAACTAAGAAAACACCAATAATTGAATACTTCTTTAGTGAAGCAGGAGATAACGCAGAATCCAATGGATACTCTAATCCATTCAAGATTATGACTCTTAGTTTTCCTTGTGACTTTGACCTACTATCTGACATCCTAAATGGTGTAAATGCAAACGGACAGAATATTAACTCAACTGGACTATTCAATTTGGTGACAAAGCAATTCAATACCTTCGGAAATCAGTTAATAGGATGTGGTATTGGCGGTGGTAACATGAAGATGGCAATGACTAATCAGGATTCAGCAAGTCAACAAAATGCCTGCCCAGACTATGCTTACCTATATCTCCAGAAGCGCCAAGCAAGAATGAATCTTCTGGAATCTGATAAGATTGCTCTAAGAATTACTGTTCCATGGAACCCTGAATTACATGCAGGTGAGATAATTAAGTTAACACTCAAGAACAAGAATGATCCAGACCAATTGAACTATGGGTCTGGAGAATACCTAATCGTCAGTATGACACATAATATCCGACGTGGTGGATTTGGAACTACTACCATGGATTGTGTCTCTAAAACTGTAGGTACTTCTCATACAGTTTAACTAAGGGTTATAAAATAATAGAAAAGAAGGTAGTTTAATATGCAGTATTACAATGAATTTCCGAAAACAGCGGGTGCATCTGTTAGAATTGTGACTGGTGGAGATATTAACCGACCAGACCCAGCACAATCTTGCAAGTTACAGACAACGGATCCTTTGAGACATGGTCCAAATATCGATCATACCCAATATTCATTCACCCCTATCGGCAAGAGCTGTGACCAGGCATCCCTGGAAACATTTGCAGCACCACCAGAACCAGGTTCTCAGGTAATTACTTTACCAGATCAGGGAAATGAAAGTTCAAAGATTGCGCTGGCAGTTGTTGGTGACATTAATAGTGGTGCAGCATCAGCAGGCAATCTCAACAATATGGGATTTCCTGGTATCGTAGAAGCATTGGCCAGAGACCTTCAGAAGATAATTTCTAATGGTGTCCAGACAGCAAGTCGCGATGGTGCAGAAATTAAGAAGGTTGTTGATGGTGCTGGTTGGACTCATAATAACACCCAAGGAATTCCTACTCACGCTGCTTCTTATCCTCTGGGTGGTACAGTATTACATGCCAAGAAGAATATTGATACAGCAATCCAGCAGTTTGGAAATATTCTAGGTTCTGGTGCATTAAGTCAGCTAGCAGGACAGGCAATGTCTCTTGCATCTGCTTTCCAGCAAATGACCAGTAAACAGAAGTCCCAGGCAACAAAAAATATGCCACCAGAGGTTTCACAGGCATTCAGTAGTATGATGACCTTGCTCCAGACCTCAGAAGGTGGTTCTACTGACTATATGACTTCTAATAGGGTTGATCCTGAGACATATATAGCTAACCTGATTGAATTGTTATCACAAGCAAAGACTTATGAAGACTTGTTGGAAATTCTACACAGAGCAAACTACGATGAATCACTGTTTGGACTGGAGAATCTAGCAAATACCGAAATCTCATTTGAGAGTGCATATGGATCATATACGGTTTCAGTTGATAGTGGCGGAAACAGTTCTCATAATATTCCAGATACTATTATGAAATTGATCGCAGCATTCTTGGGAATGCTCCAGTCAGCACAGCAGGCACCAAGTGCAGGTTCAAATATTAACCTATTCCGAGACCAAGCAGAGACAATTTCTAATATGTTGGGTAGAATTCATCCGGCAGTGCAAAAATTCAGACAGGAAATGTTGACGTATCTCAATACTTCAGGAGATGCGGAAATTAAGAAACAGGGATTACAGCTTGCCGCATGGGAAGGTGGTAATCCTTTGAGTGTATTATTAGGAGGCACATCTGTAGCATAATATGGTTGATCATAATCAAACAAGTAAAGACCCAGCAAAGACGACACCAGAAGCATTCAATGAATTTGAAGATGCTCGTAAAAACCAGGGTACAGGAAAATATCCAAACTACTGGATCAGAAAAACCAGATCAGGTCACGTCTTCATTTTCGACGATTCAAAGGGATCGGAACAGATCACCTTGCAGCATCGTGGTGGATCACTTATTCAGTTCATGGCAGATGGTGCGGTAAAGCATGTTGCTCATAACGGTTTACAGACAATTGTCTTTGGTGAAAACCGAATAACAGTTTCGGGGGCCCATGATATTACTGTTAAGGGTGATGCCAGCTTGAAAGTCCATGGAAACTACAATGCCACAGTCAACGGAGATGCTAATTTCACCACCAAGGGAGCCTTCAATATCACTTCCAAGAGTATGAACATGGCAATTTCCGAACAAATGGACGTTGCAGCAGGAAGTAAGATGGAAAAGATCAGAAATTCCTCAGTGACCCAGGTTCATGGTGCTATTGTTATGACCTCAAAATATGGGTTTACAGCAGCTTCAATTGGTGATGCAATGGCTCTTGGTGCTAAAACAGACGTTGGTATTCAGTCTGGCGCACAGACAGTTATTGAATCTGGTGGTAATATGTCTCTCAAGTCTTCAGGACAGATTGCCCAGGATGCAACTAATAAGATTTACTTGAATTCCAGCAAAGCACAAACAGTAGATCAGGTCGTATCAATGAACGCAGTACCACCACCAGAATTGCAACCAGAAGGTTCGGATTCTGCTTTCAGCTAAGGTATAAATAACCAATGGGAAATAGAGCAAGAATTAAAGACTACTCAGATTTGGACTTGGATTTTATTGCACATCCTACAACAAAAGATGTGGTTAAAAAGACAGGTGTGGATGCTATCAAGAGGTCTGTCAGAAACCTTATTTTCACCAATTTCTATGACAGACCATTCAGATCATGGATTGGATCAAATGCGAGAAAGATGCTATTTGAAAATGTCAATCCAATGACAGCATCTTATCTAAAAGGGTTCATTATCGAGACAATCGAAAACTTGGAACCACGAGTAAAACTATATTCTGAAACTGGAATTCCAGATGGTGTTATGGTGAAATTCAATCCTGACAATAACGGTTATGAAGCAACTATTGCTTTCACAGTAGTTAATACGAACGAACCAGCAGTTATATCACTTTTTCTAGAACGTCTAAGATAGGCATAAAATGGCAACAGAAAAATCAGCACTTAGGATAACAGAATTAGATTTTGATACTATCCGAGAAAACCTTAAAACCTTCCTACAGTCACAGGATGAATTCACAGACTTTGACTTTGAAGGTTCAGGTATGGCTGTCCTTCTTGATATTCTAGCATACAATACACATTACATGGCATACCAATTAAACATGGTAGGCAATGAAATGTTCCTAGATTCAGCTCAGTTAAGATCCTCAATTCTTTCCCACGCCAAGTCATTGACATATATCCCCGAAAGTAAAAAAGGTGCTCTTGCTGAGCTGGATGTTCAAATTACACCATCTGTTACAGAAGACAATGACGTAACAACTATTACTCTTGAAAAATATACCAAGCTTCTTGGTTCAGATATTGATGGTGTGAATTATCCATTCGTTGCTCTTTATACCAATACAGCAACCAAATCATCTGGATCATTCCTATTTTCTAACGTATTCATTAAGCAGGGTGAAGTTCAAACACTACAGTTCTTAACTACCTCAACCAATACAAAGAGAAGATATGAGATTCCTTCTGCAAACGTTGACACAGATACTATCCTTGTGACAGTCCAGGAATCAACCTCAAACGTTGACACAAAGACCTATACCCTAGCAGATGATATTACAGAAATTACAGCAAACTCACAGGTCTATTTCATTGAAGAAAATGAAAACCTGAATTATACCATTTACTTTGGTGACGATGTTATCGGCAAGCGTCCAAAGGACGGAAGTGTGGTAATTTGCACATATCTGGATACAGTTGGATCACCAGCAAACAATATTTCCAAGTTTACCTTCATTGAGGAAATCGATGGGTTCAGAGACAATGTTATCGTCACAGTAAACGAATCATCATATAGTGGAGTCGATAAGGAAACAATTGAACAGGTAAGATTCCGTGCACCATATTACTACACAGCACAGAATAGAGCTGTGACAACCAATGACTATGAAACATTGCTTATCAAGGATTTCAACAATATCTCAGCTGTATCAGTTTGGGGTGGTGAAGATAACGATCCCGTAATCTATGGTAAAGTTTATATGTCTCTCAAGACCAGAGGAAATTACTATCTGACTGAGTTTGAGAAGGAACGTATCAAAAATTACCTTATCGCAAATCGTAACGTCCTGACTGTGACACCAGAAATTGTTGATCCAAACTATGTCTATATGATCATTAAGGCAAAGGTTTACTACGATCAGAGACTAACTTCCAGAACTTCTACTCAGCTTGAAGAATTGGTAAGAGCATCTATTCTGGATTATAACGATGCGGACCTAAATACCTTTAATTCCACATTCAGAAAATCAAAGTTACAGACATACATCGAGAATTCTGAACAGTCTATTACTGGTTCAGACGTTAATGTTTTCGTCCAATCACGAGTGGATATTACTCCCGATATTCTTGACACATATACCTTCGACTTCGGTACAGCATTGAGCAAGGGAGAATATAACCGTAAGATCAGTTCATTCCCAGAAATTACAGTATATGATCTTTCTGGAACCCAAAGAGACGTATTCTTTGAAGAGGTTCCTGAATCTCTAACTGGTATTCGTTCAATTGACGTTATCAGTGCTGGTTCTGGATACACATCTACACCATCTGTTATTATCACAGGTGATGGTTCTGGTGCAACTGCTACAGCAAAGATAATCAACGGTAAATTGAATAGTATCACTGTGGATAACAAAGGATCAAACTACACAAGAGCTATAGTAACTCTAAGTGGCGGTGGTAGTAGTTCAGAAGCAACCGCAGAAGCACGAATTGAAAATGTATTTGGAACCATCAGATCATATTACTACAAGACAAATGGTGAAAAGGTAATCGTTAATTCAGAGGCAGGAACAATCGACTATGTAAATGGTAAAATTGTTGTTAGAGAGCTTCTACCACTGGAAATTCTTGCAAACGACTATTATACAGCAGACGTTTTGACAATCAATGCACCACCTCTAAACCAGGTTATTCCACCTTTGCGCAATAGAATTCTGACGATTGACGAAAACGTTTCAACAAGTATTGTTATCGAAATGGTACCTGAATAATGGCTGTAAGCAATAACAAAATTTCAAATCTAATATCTTCTCAAGTTCCTTTCTTCGTTCGCGACGATCATACCACGTTCGTAAGGTTTTTGGAAGCATACTATGAATTCCTAGAACAGGAAGATCAAGTTGTAAATAGCATCAAGCAAGTGAATACCTACTATGACGTTGATCTTACGATTGACGATTTTTCTGCCTATCTATACAAAACCTTCCTAAAGTTGATTCCGGAAGATGCTATTGTTGACAAGGACCTGATTCTCAAGAATATTAAAGATTTCTACAGAGCTAGAGGTACTGAAAAAGCTGCTAGGTTCTTTATGAGAGCTCTATTTGGTGAGGAAATTGATTTTTACTACCCAAAGAAAGATATCCTAAAGGCATCTGACGGTAAGTGGTATATTCAGAAATCACTCAGAGTTAATGATACGATGGTAGAAAGTGTTGCAGATGACTCATTGACAGCACTGGAACACTTTATTGGAATTCAGATCAGAGGTTCTTCTTCCAATACAACAGCTCTTGTGGAACGTGTTGATAGATTCTATGAACAGGGTACCTTGATCGATGAGCTAGTAATTTCCAACATTGATGGCACCTTTGAAAACGGTGAAACTGTATCTGGATCATGGAATGATGTTGAATCTGTTAAGAGCATTTCAGCAAATATTTTCAGTGGAATTCTAAACACCATTACAATTGTTAATGGTGGTACAGGATATAGTGTCGGTAATCCAGTTATTCTCTTGAGCAATACTGGGTCTGGTGCTTGCGCATATATTGCACAGGTATCAACAGGAAATATTTCTGCACTGACAATCTATCAAAGTATGAGTGGTGCTGGTTATCAAAATACCGATAACGTCGTTGCATTTGGTGGAGGTGGTTCTGGATTCAGTGGTTATGTTTCTCTTGTTGATACGTCAGAGCAATATCATCCAAATACTTACAACCTGGCATTTTCTTCAATCTCACTTGAGGCTAATACACTTATCGGTAACGGCAAGTATAGCAATTTGAATTCTTCATTGACCGATCCAGCAAATAACTGGATGGCAAACAGTATGTCATATTGGGATTACACCAACACTGGTCCAGTTCTCCTATTAACCATTGGTAGTGCAGGTTCTGGATATACATCTGAACCAAGTTTGTCTGTATCTGCAAATTCGCGAATTAAGGCACTAGGCATTCTTGGACGAATGGAAATTTATGATGGTGGCTCAGGATACGCAAAGGGCAACAAAATTGAATTTCTTAATGTATTTGGTGGGTATGGTAGTGGAGCGAGTGGTAATGTTAAGAATGTTGATGGTTCTGGAACGATTACTGAGGTTGAATTTGAGGAGGTACCTGGGCATGTGACTGGAGGGTCTGGTTTTAACCAACTATTGCTTCCAGTTGCAAACGTAATATCCAGCACGGGTACAGGAGCAAATATCGGTGTAACTGCTATTCTTGGTTCTGGTGCGGTATTGCAGACAGCAAATTCATCTATTGGTGCAATCGAAAGAATCATTATCACCTCAAGAGGCACAAATTATGAAGATGCATCGGTTGACTTGACTGGTTATGGTGATGGAAATGCAAATGCAAATGCTTCTATCATCACTGGTGTTTATATCTATCCAGGAAGATTCTTGAACGACGATGGCATGTTGAGCTCATATAACTTCCTAGAAAACAGAGACTACTACCAAAACTTCTCTTATGTCATTAAGATCAAGAAGGATATTAACAAATACAGATCAGCTGCTATGGCATTGATCCATCCAGCAGGTATGAAGATGTTTGGTGAATATACTTCTGTGGATCAATTGGAGAGTTTTGAACCAGGTTCAGATACAGCAGCTGCAAATAGGTACAAATATACTACCCACACATACACAAAAATTAATGGTGCCACCTCCAGCAGCAACACCATCAATATTTCTTACACATCACATGGTCTGTCTAAAAATGCAAATGTCTATTTGGAATTCAGATCAGGTGGGTATAATAACGTAGCAAATGGAATCTATCTTGTTACAAATAGCACAAACACCAATCATTTTCTTGTAATCCAACCAACTTCTACACCAAATGCAACAAGTGGATCGGTGGATGTTGGTGTGGAACTGACATAAATAACACAACAATAAGGAATGAATTAGAACATGAGTTCTGCCACATTTATAGATTTAAGGGTTAATAATGCGCAACAGTTCAAAGAATCTGTTTCGGAACCCACTCCAAACACAAAACTCTACATGACCATTGGTAGATCAATGCCCTGGGCAAACGATCTTGCTCCAAATGTTGCAAATTCGTCGGTTGCAACAGTGTATGAAGTTTGGGACACCATGATTGGTGGTAAACGTATCTATGGAAATGATCTTTCCCATGTGATTCCACGAATCAATTGGACAGCAAATACCATCTATACCGCATATGACCACCTGAATGGTTCTCTCCACGATACTGAATTCTATGTGATCACTGACGAATATAACGTATATAAGTGCATTGCAAACAACTATACTGCAAACTCAACTGTAAAACCAACCTCTCTTTCAACCACAGACGTTTCATACCTATCAGATGGGTATGCATGGAAGTACATGTATACCGTTTCTGACGCTGACCTACTCAGATTTACCACAACAGGATATATTCCAGTCAAAACTCTATCAGCAGATGATGGGTCATTACAATGGCAAGTCCAAGATAATGCAACAGAAGGTTCAGTAGAATATATCCATGTGACAAGTGGTGGTTCCGGATACAATAATGCAGACAATATTTCCGTCACATTCTCTGGTGATGGTTCTGGTCTAGCAGGTTACGCAACAATCAATTCATCCTCAAATCTAGTGAATGCGGTTGTTATCACTAACTCTGGTACAGGATACCATTATGCCACAGTGACAATTGCAGATTCTGGTTCAGCATTTGGTGCAAATGCCAGAGCAATTATCAGTCCACAGGGTGGTCATGGATCAAATCCATTGTATGAATTGGGTGGCAAGAGTATAATTGTCAACGCAAGAATCAGATATGATGAAGATGGAATTCTTCCTGTCACAAACGATTACAGGCAAATATCACTACTTAAGGATCCTCTGGATGCATCTGGAAACACATTATCAATACCAGCATTCCTACAGGCTCTCTTAATAACAACAGCAGGTATTGGTGACTTCAACCAAGACGAAACTGTCTACCAAGGAACAAGTATTTCATCCGCTTCATTTTCTGGTAAAGTTGTTTACTGGGATTCAGGAAACAGTAATGTGGTACTGATAAATACACAAGGAGTTCCTTCATCTGAATTGACCCTAATTGGTCAAGATAGTTTTACTGTCCGCTCAATCTCCAGCATAACGGAAGGTGACCTGACAGAGTATAGTGGTAGAATCCTATATGTGGATAACTTCAAACCTATCACACGAGATCCTGATCAAATAGAAGACTTCAAATTGATAGTACATTTTTAACAAGGTCCAACGATGGCAAGAGCAAATTTAACGAACTCACTAGTTATCCCAGAAAGTACAACGGTTTTCCCATATTACGATGACTGGGATGAAGACAAGGGATTTAGACGCATTGTGTTCCGTCCTGGATATCCAGTCCAGGCAAGAGAATTAACACAGGTCCAAACAATCCTACAAAACCAAATTGAAAGATTTGGTCAGCATATTTTCGTGAATGGTAGCTCTGTTATCGGCGGTGAAGTACGATTCCTAGATACAATTACCCTGAACCTTGAAAGCACCTATGTTGGAACCTCAATAGACGTATCAGACTTCCTAAACAAAACAATCAAATACCCATCTGGAAATAATACAGTCATTGCAAAGGTAATTCAGGTTTCAACAGCGACAGATACCGATCCACCAGCATTGCATCTTGGACAGAATTATATAACAGGAACTGAATTCGCTGCTGGTGATACTGTCAAGGTTGATGGGGAAGAAGTCTATGCAAATATTGTCAGCTCAAGTGCAAACTCAAAAGGTACACTTGCATTTATTGACGATAGCATTTTCTTCTATAACGGATACTTCATCAAGACACCCAAACAGATCATTGTTGCTTCCAAATATTCTGCAAATGCCTCATGTAAGATTGGTCTTGAATTTGATGAATCGATTGTCACAGAGGTAAGTGATTCTTCATTGCTCGATCCTGCTTTAGAATCTTCAAACTATCAGGCACCAGGTGCAGCACGATACAAGAGTGAATTGACACTTGCAAAACGCGATCTGGATTCTACAGATGATACCTCATTCGTTGAAATTTCACGTATCATCGATGGTGTTTTGTATAAGAATATCACCACACCAGTTTACTCAGAGATTGAGGAAGTTTTTGCCAGACGTACATATGACGAGTCTGGAAACTATACAGTAAGACCTTTCAGAATTGCCTTTGAAGAAAGCACAAGTAATACCACAACAAACGTGGCAGCAATAATCTCCGAAGGTAAGGGATACATTCTTGGATTTGAATACGAAACAATTGCACCTCAAACTCTTGATATTCCAAGAGCAAGAACCGTTGCAAACGTTACAAACTTCAATGAGAGTATGAATTATGGTAACTATGTGATCGTTGATGGTCTCCAAGGTAATTGGCCAATCGATAGCATGGGTCTATTTGATATTCATTGCGTACCATATTCAAACGTGGCATTTGCCAATACAGTAGTTTATAACTCAACCAAAATTGGTACAGGAAGACTTAGAAACATTGAATTCTTCTCTGGTGATACAGATGTTTCAGCAAGAAAGCACGAATTCTATATCTTTGATACCAATTTTAGCTCACTCACAGGTAACGCAAACGTTGTAACCACAGTAGCACAGAACCAGATCAATTTGAGCTCAAATGCTGCATTGGGATACTATACCTCAGCGGCGAATGGTGCATATAATGGTGCAACAGTTCTTATCACCACAGGAACTTCATCTGGTGACCAAAGAACCATTACCTGGTACAATGGTATCACAAAGGTTGCAAACGTTGATTCAAACTTTACAACAACCCTGGATGCGACAAGCAAATATTCACTTAACTTTGACTTCGGTGAAGCAGAATCCTTCATTATCAATGACCAGTTCACACCATCTGGTGCAGCAAACTGCAATACCAATATTACAATCCTAAGCAAGACAACTGGTACTGCTAATGGTGATGCATTCGTATTTGAAGCATCATTGCTTCCACTTGTATTTGAATTACCAGAAAGATACGTTGTGGCAGGCAGTGCAACCAATCGTCAGTATGTCTATAGAAAGACCTTCACGAATATTCAGTTCACCAATGGTAAGAATGGTGCTGGTACAGTTCAGGCTGGTACAGACGAAGACTTTGTTGGTACCACAGCAACCTCTAACATTGCATCTACCGTAACAGATAACTTCCTAATCGTTATCTCAAATCCACAGTCTTCTGGTAGACCAAAGGGGGATCAAATCAAAGCAAACACCGTCGTAAGTGGTGCACCTGAATCAGTTATCTTTGATACTGCTAATACCTCAGACACGTTCATTGCAACTGTATTCGCAAAGGTAAACGCGGTAGACACAGCAGCGACACCCCGTGTTAAGACTTTGATGAAAGCAAACGTTTCCACATTTGCTACAGAAGCAGTTTCAAATACCTTTATCAGTTCATCAACTGGATCTAATACAGAGGTATATTTGAGCTCTGCACAAGTTTATATCCAGAATCCATCTAGAGATTACAGCAAAAAAGAAAGTCTGTATATCTCAGATGTTATTGCAATCAAGAAAATCTATGACCTTGCTGGTGCTTCAAAACCAGCTGCTGGTGCTTCTCTGACGTCCTACTCAGATGTGACCAATAGCTATATCTTTGACAATGGTCAGAGAGACAGTCATTATGATCATGCATCTATCAGACTAAGACCTGGTGCTGCACCTCCAGCTGGTCCTTTGGTTGTTTGCTGCCGTTATTACAGCACAACAACTGACAAAGGTCATTTCTCAGTTGACTCATATCCAAGTCTTGGAACTGAAATAACTGAAGAAGATGGTACAAATATCGGGACAGGTTACTCAATCATTCCAAATTACAATGGAATGGCATTAAGAGATTCGATTGACTTTAGACCTGTTAGAACAAGTGGCGCAAATACACCAATTGTTTACACTCTAACTGGTGCAAAGATTCCTGTTCCTGCATCTGACTTCCAATTGGATTATGACTACTATTTGGGTCGTCGTGATTTGATCGTAGTAACAGCAAATAAGACTATTGAAAGAGTGGAAGGTATTCCTGCTAAATATCCTCAAGATCCAAAAGTTCCTACACGTTCAATGGTTCTTTATGCACTGTCTGTACCTCCATACACCGCTGAACCTACAGATATTTCAGTTAAGTTTGTTGAAAATAAACGCTACACCATGAGAGACATTGGTCTCCTTGATACAAGACTTTCCAATGTTGAATACTATGTTCGTTTGAATACATTGGAAAAAAATGCACTTGATATGCATATCAAGGACGTTGATGGTCTTGACAGATCAAAGAACGGTATTTTCGTTGATAACTTCCTTGGTCACTCATTTGGTGACTCTGAATTGTTTGACTACGCAATTGCAGTTGACGTTGGTGGACGCTGGACAGGTGATGGTCTTGCATCGTGCGAATATGCAGCTAAAGCTGCAACTCTGGATCCAGATAAACTAAACGGAACAAATGTTGCATTTGGTGTCGATAAAATGACACTATCATATGCAGTTGTTCCTGCTATCACTCAAAACACTGCAACCAAATGGACACCAGTAGCAGACTACCTATATGCTTCATTTGAAGGAAACATTATCACAATTCCTGAAGCAGATATTTGGAGAGATTTGGTAAGAAACGTTGTAATTAATCGGATCAATAAAGTTAACCAGATTAATTTGAGAAGATATATAACACCTACTCGCGAAAGAATCGAAGCACAGCAAATTGCAAGTGGTATGGCATTGATTGATATTATCAATGATTGGGCAAGTGGTTCTTCTTATGCTAGTGGATTGCAAAGAACACTGACAAATATCGAAAGAAGCGCACTTGGTGCAAGTAGACGAGGAACACTGGCAAAGAATCAAGTATTGTTTACACAAGATGAACTAACCAGACTAAATAATATTTTCTAAAGGAGAAGAAATGGCAAGCGGTGATATAAGCACAAAATCATTAACCTCAACGTCGGTTGAAGAAAATGTAATCAATACTACTGATGTTACTATCATACCCTATATCAGAGAATCAGACATTGATTTTGTCGGAT
The DNA here is from genome assembly GCA_937868685.1 of uncultured bacterium. GTDB lineage: Bacteria > Patescibacteriota > Minisyncoccia > Phycocordibacterales > UBA1006 > CALMMZ01. The sequence continues at coordinate 18,620 of CALMMZ010000180.1, forward strand.
ATAATCTGAGGCCAACAGTCCAGTCTTGGTTCTATTTTGACGACAAGGAAATGAGTAACTTTATTACCAGAGCAAACGTGCTTAAGCTTTCTGGTAAAAAGGCCTTTGGTGATATTATTTTTAACAACCCTCGCGAAACAGTTAGTTTTCTGGGTGGAAAAGCAAAAGTATTACTTACCGAAACTGACCAGAATACTGGAAAAACCGTCCTATACATTTCTCCTATTACACATCCTAAATCAAATCATTTCCCAACTAACACTGTGGTTGGTGGCCTTACAGGTCTTTCCAACGTTGTTTCAGACTATACACATTGTTCAGGTCTAATCAGAGCAAGTTCAAATGCAACCCAAATTTTCATGGGACTGGATGCAAAGAAAACAGATAGTTGGTATGTAGGAAACGTTATTGCAATCAACACTGGTACACTATGTGGTCAGAGCTCTAATATTGCAAGTTACAATGGTGCCAACAGAATGGCAACAGTTTCACCTGCATTTACAGCAAGACCAGCAGTCAATGATGTGTATTCAATCGGTGACTACAGAAAACCATATGTAAGCAACACAAAACAATCTATCTATACGACAGCACAAGGGTTCATGCCAGGTATTCTCCACCTTCCCGATCCTTCTGCAAATACTCAGTATGCGTTCAGAACAGGTGACAGAATTTTCAGAATCCTAGACAATCCTTTAAACCAGTTGGTGACAACTCAGGGTGACAAGGCATATACTTCAAGAGCTGATTACAGATATACAGCACAGGGTCTGAAGGTTGAGAATACTCAAATCACAAACAGAGTAACTACCACAACACAGGTTAATATCACAACAGAAGTTTTCGACCCAATCGCACAGTCATTCTATGTTGATGGCAATGTATATAAAGAAGGATTCTTCATTCCAAGTATCGATCTATACTTTAAGAACAAGGGTGAAAATCTTCCTGTCATGCTTCAAGTAAGACCAATGGTTAATGGTTATCCAGATTCAACAACTGTAATACCACAGGCAGAAGCAGTTTTGATGCCAGACGATGTTATTACTACTGATCTGCCAAATGCCGAAAACTCATTGACTTCCACAACATTTACCTTCCCATCACCAGTATATGTTGCACCAGATACAGAATATGCGTTTGTCATTTTGACTAATGACTATGGATATGATCTATGGGTATCAGAAGTTGGTCAGTCACAGATTGGAACAGGAAGACTAATTTCTCAGCAACCATACCTTGGAACAATGTTCAAGTCTCAAAGTGGTAGAACATTTACTGCGCTTCAAGATGAAGACGTTATGTTCAAGATCAACAAGTGTGTGTTTGATACAAGTGGACTTGTCATGTTCACTGAAAGAAAAGATGCAAATTCAAGATACATCTTCATGGAAGATGCAAATTCGATCTATTACAAACAAAATACTGCATACGATTTCTTCCATGTTCAGTCACACATTGCTGAGCTTCCAGGAACAAAAATCGATTATACCTATAGAGCTACAGTCAATGCAACTAGTGTCAGAGACACAACCTATACTGCATTTAGACCAAACAAGAATACATTGATCGATAATCAAAAGGTTCTATTTGGTTCAAGGGTAGACACACCTTCATACAATGTTCAATTGACACTTTCAACTGATAACACTGACGTTTCTCCAGTTGTTTTCCATAACAGACAAAATCTTTTGGTGATCCAGAATAAGATCAATAATATGGAAATTTCAAACAGTATCATTGCAATCACCAATGGTGGTTCGGGGTATAAGAACGGTAACACAATCACGTTCTCGTCTTCTTCAACTGGTTTGACAGCAACAGGATATGTAAACGTTAATGCAACTGGTGCAATCGTTGGAACTATTATTACCTCAGCAGGTGGTGGATACTTTGAAAACGTAACAGCAACAGTTGACTCAACACTGGGAACAAATGGTGCATTGGTAGTCAGTGCGGAAACTGATTCTTCTGGTGGTCCTGCTCTTGCAAGATATATCAGTAAGACTTTAGAATTGAGAGATGGTTTCGATTCTGGTGACTTGAGACTTGTATTTGATGCAGTAAAACCACCTGGATCAAACATTCAGGCATATTACAAGGTACACAATGCATTGGATCCTGAACCAATTGACGAGAAGCGTTGGGTAAAGATGGTTCAAAAAGGAAATGAATATGATTACTCAACTGATAATCAGCCAATTGAGTATGAATTCAGAACCTCTTTGACTGCAAATAACATTAGCTACACTTCTGCTAATGCCACCTATACAACGTTCAACCAATTCAAGATCAAATTGGTACTTGCTTCTTCGAGCACATTATATCAGGATGTTCCATTCCTTTATGACGTGCAGGTTGTTGCAATGCCCGCGGATGTTTACTAATGCTTAGAAAGGTAAAGGACCATCCCAACTTACTGAAGGATATGCATACAGGATTGATTCTAAATACTGACGCAAAGGCCTTGCAGGAATACAAGGACAAAAAAGCAGTTATGAATGCCAATCGCGAGAATAAGAACAAAATAGATTCACTTGAGGAAAAGGTCAACTCGATACAAGGTGATCTGGAAGAGATAAAAAACCTAATTAAAGGACTTATGAGTAAATGACAGCAATTGCTAACGTCTCATTAAATAATACGTTCCAAGAACAAATGACGACCTTGAACCAGGTAATTGTAAAACTTGCTCAGGTCGAATCAAATTCTGTTAATCTAATATCCAACTCAAGTGTTATCCAACTATCTGGTACAGTAGGTACAGGAAACTCTATCTATATCACATCCAATGCATTCTCTGCTAACGGAGGAACGATTGGTGGTAACGTTGTCATTTCTGGAAACTTACAAGTCAAAAATACTACAACACTAAACACCGTCTGTATTTCCAATACTGCAACCATCAGCATAGCAAACATTACAAACACATTCATGGTGAATAGCACCACAGTAATGAAGGATAATGTCACATCCAACACATATGCCACAATGAACTGTGTTACCATTACAACTTCATTGGCAGTTGGAACTACCATAGCAGTGTCGGGCAATGGTGCATTTAGTGGAGCTAATAACGATTTTACTGGAAACGTTCTGGTATCAAAAGACCTTAGAGTTACAGGGAATATCTATGGTAACGTTTCTGTAGTAAACACAGCAAACTTCATGGTGACAAACCTAGTAGCAAATAACAATATATATCTTGGAAATGACCTAAGTGCTGGTTCAGCAAATGCCATCTTCCTACCTGGTGGAGGATATATATCCGGAGGAGTTATTAACCTACTATGACAGCACCTTATGTAGAGCTCTATATGGATCAAGGAGCAACTTTTAACCATACTATCACCTTGATTGATGATACGATTAATGCTGCTATCAATATCTATGGATACACATTTGAAAGTCAGATGCGAAAGTCATACTATACCGCAAATGCATCTGGAAACATTGTCTGCACTATTCTGGATGCAACCAATGGCATCGTTTCTCTTGCAATGACCTCTGCAAATACTGCTAACATAACTCCTGGAAGATATGTTTTCGACGTTAAGTCCACAGATAATTCAAGCGTCAGAAGTAGAATTTTGGAAGGTGTCATATATGTGACACCTAGTGTGACAAGATAATGGCATATAAAGCTCATCGCCACGGTGATTTACGCATTTGTGGTGCTTCCACTACAGTTGAAAATCAATCAACAGTTTTTGTCAATAATAAGTTATGGGCCGTAAAGGATACTACTAATTCTCATGGAAATGGACAACTGATACCATCTGGATCGACAATTTTTGTTGAAGGAAAATTAGTAATTGTTCATTCTCCTGACAATTCACAACAAGATGATAGATGTCCACCAGATGGGGAACCACATTGTAATCCACAGACAGCTGAAGGGTCTGACGACGTATTGGCCTACTAGTGATTTACTAAATATGTAAAACAAACATAGGAAATCACATGGCAACCAGAGTTTTAGTTACCACACCACCAGGAAACAGAGTTGTAGTTAATGCTCAAAGACAAAAAGTTATTAGATCAGTAGGACTTGCTCCTTCTGGAACACAAATAGAAGCTTCTACCCAATTAAGAGATTTGACTGATGTTAATGCTACCAGTCTAGACAATAATGATACCCTTGTTTATGATTCTTCAACTGACAAATTCATAGTGAAGGTATTGCCAGATATTAATGGCGGTGATTTTTAATGAATTTTACCGTAGTTAAGGATTAATTAATGGCAAATACCACTAATATTCATATAAGAAAATCAACAACAACTGCAATTCCACCAACTGGAAATCTAGAAATTGGTGAGTTAGCATATTCTTATGTTTCCAATACTATGTTTATTGGTGGCAGTGATGAATTGGGAATTCTTCCAATTGGTGGTTATTCTCAAGTAGTCAAGTTAAACGCAGCGTTTGATGCTGCAAATGTGTCCAGTTATGCATATGACGCAGCAAACGCTGTATATACATTTTCAGCAAATACAGTTGAGTTAATCGCAAATAGTGCATATGCCAAGGCAAACGCAGCGAACATACTCGCTGATGCTACCTATACCTATGCAGCTAATGCCGTCATGCTTGCTGCTAATTCTGCCTATGCTAAAGCTAATGCCGCTAATACAATAGCAGAAGCTTCTTTCATACAAGCAAACTCAGCTAATATAATCGCTCTGGCAGCTTTTGATAAAGCAAATACCGGAACTTCTGGTGGTGCTGCTTTCGATGCAGCTAATGCAGCATTTGCTCAGGCAAATATGTCTAATACAATTGCAATTGCAGCATTTGAAAAGGCAAATACTGGAACTTCAGGGGGTGCAGCATTTGATTCTGCAAACGCTGCATATGACAAAGCTAATGCTGCTAATCTTCTAGCATCTACCACATACACATATTCAGCTAACAACGTCATGCTGGCAGCTAACTCTGCTTTTGCGATGGCAAATGCTGCCAATTTAATGCCAGTTGGTAATACTGCTTCTAATGGATACTTTTCAATTCGTTCTACAAAACGTCAATTGAACTTCATTCCTGGTTCATTGATCGCGATTAATGTTGCTGATGACGCAACACTTAATACTGCAAACGTTACAATTGATGCCACATTAGCTGATCCACAGTATGCATTTGCCAAGGCAAACTTGGCATATACTTACTCAGCTAATGATGCTATGTCAGCTGCTAATGCAGCATTTGCAAAAGCTAATACCGCTAATATCACCGCCGATGCGACTTATACATTCGCTGCAAACAACGTTCGACTAATTGCGAATGCTGCATATGCAGCCCAGAATACAACCTATACCTTTGCTGCCAATACTGTCAGACTGATAGCTAACTCAGCTTATGCTGCCCAAAACTCAACATACACTTATGCCGCAAACGTTGTAATGTCAGCTGCTAATGCCGCATTCTCTCGTGCTAACGGAGCAAACATTGTTCCAGTTGGCAACACCATGGCAAATGGTTACTTCACAGTACGATCATCTAAGCGTCAATTGAATTTTAAAGAAGGTACCAATGTAACAATTACAGTTGATGATGACGCAACTCTAAACACTGCAAATATCACAATTAGTGCTGCCACTGGTTCGGACCCATTGGCACCACTTGCATATGCCAAGGCAAATGCTGCATATACCTTTGCTGCTAATGATGCTATGCTGGCTGCCAATAGCGCATACGCTAAAGCTAATGCCGCTAATATCACCGCTGATTCCACATACACTTATGCTGCTAATGTGGTTATGTCAGCAGCAAACGCAGCCTTTGCCATGGCTAATGCTGCTAACCTAATGCCAGTAGGAAATACTATATCTAATGGATATTTTTCTGTCAGATCAACCAGACGCAGAATTAACTTCCTTGAAGGAAGTAATATTACTATTAATGTGGATGATGACCCAACTTTAAACACTGCTAATATTACCATTACGTCTACCGCTTCAGGTGGTGATCCACAATATGCTTTTGCCAAGGCAAATGCTGCATATACCTTTGCTGCTAATGATGCTATGCTGGCTGCTAACTCTGCCTATGCTGCACAAAATACCACATATACATACTCTGCTAACGTGGTCATGAGCGCATCTAATGCTGCCTTCGCCATGGCTAATGCTGCTAACCTAATGCCAGTTGGTAACACCATAGCAAATGGTTACTGGACTATTAGATCAACCAGAAGACGTATTAACTTTATTCCTGGTGCAAGTCATATTACCATTAATGTGGATGATGATCCAACACTGAATACTGCTAACGTAACTATAAATTCAACCGAATTTGGTGCTGCCTACGCATTAGCTAATGCTACTTGGACTTATGCAGCTAATAACGTTATGTTGGCAGCTAATAGTGCCTACGCTGCTCAAAACTCTACCTATACTTTTTCTGCGAATACGGTTCGTCTAATAGCTAACTCAGCTTACGCTGGCCAGAATGCTACCTATACCTATGCAGCTAATGTGGTTATGAGCGCATCTAATGCTGCCTTCGCTATGGCAAATGCTGCTAACCTTATGCCAGTTGGTAATACCATGGCAAATGGATACTACACAAATAGGGCAACAAGACGTAATCTGAATTTCATTCCTGGTTCACTCATTACAATCAATGTAAATGATGATCCAACATTGAATACTTCCAACATTACAATCGATGCCACAGCTGCCGATCCACAGTATGCATTTGCTAAGGCAAACCTAGCATATACCTATGCAGCTAATGATGCAATGCTCGCAGCTAACTCTGCCTATGCAGCTCAGAATTCAACTTATACTTACGCAGCTAACAACGTCATGTTGGCAGCTAATAGCGCATATACAGCTCAAAACTCAACTTATACATATGCTGCTAACATAGTCATGTCAGCAGCTAATAGTGCCTACGCGAAAGCTAATGCAGCCAATATCACCGCGGATGCCACTTATACTTTTGCAGCTAACACTGTCAGACTCATTGCTAATAGCGCCTATGCAGCTCAGAATACCACATACGGATACGCATCTAACCAGGTAATGAGCGCAGCAAATGCAGCGTTCGCTATGGCAAATGCAGCAAACCTTATTCCAATTGGTAACACCATTGGCGCCAACTCATATTTTACTGTAAGATCGACAAGACGCAGACTTAATTTCGTTGAAGGAACTAATGTCACCATTACGGTTGACGATGACCCAACACTAAACACTGCGAATATTACCATCAATGCAGCTGCTGGATCCGATCCAATTGCAGGCCTGGCATACACAAAAGCTAACGCAGCATATACCTATGCTGCTAATGATGCTATGCTCGCTGCAAATAGTGCTTATGCGAAAGCTAATGCTGCAAATGCCACGGCAGACTCAAACTATACCTATGCCTCAAATGTTGTTATGAGTGCAGCTAACGCAGCATTCTCGCAGGCAAATGGTGCCAATTTAATGCCGGTTGGCAACACTATCTCAAATGGTTACTTCAGTGTCAGATCATCAAAACGTCGCCTAAACTTCATTGAAGGAAGCAATATCACCATTAACGTGGATGATGATGCTACATTAAACACGGCCAACATCACTATTACTTCCACAGCATCTGGTGGTGATCCACAATATGCTTTTGCTAAGGCTAACCTAGCATATACCTATGCTGCTAATGATGCTATGTTGGCAGCTAATAGCGCTTATGCAAAAGCTAATGCTGCTAATATTACAGCAGATAGTACCTATACCTATGCTGCCAATAACGTCATGTCAGCCGCTAATGCTGCCTTTGCCATGGCGAATGCTGCCAATTTAATGCCGGTTGGCAACACCATGGCAAATGGTTATTGGACAGTAAGATCAACGAAAAGACAGATCAATTTCATTCCTGGGTCACTGATCACTATTAATGTCAATAACGACGCAACACTCAATACTGCAAATGTAATTATTGATGCAACGGCAGCTGATCCGCAATATGCTTTTGCTAAGGCTAACCTAGCATATACCTATGCTGCTAATGATGCTATGTTGGCAGCTAACTCAGCTTACGCTGCTCAGAATACCACATACACATATGCAGCTAATAACGTTATGTTGGCGGCAAATAATGCCTATGCAGCACAAAATACCACATATGGTTACGCTGCCAACCAGGTAATGTCAGCTGCGAATGCTGCATTTGCAATGGCCAACGCAGCAAACCTTATGCCAATTGGTAATACAATTTTCTCCAACAATTATCATACAGTTAGAGCAACCAGACGTAAAATAAACTTTATTCCTGGTGCAGGCCATGTGACAATTAATGTCAACGATGATGCGACAATCAATGCAGCAAATGTTATAATTTCAACTACAGAATTCGGCGCATCTTATGCATTGGCAAATGCTACCTGGACTTATGCAGCTAACAACGTAATGTTAGCTGCGAATAGTGCTTACGCTGCTGGAAATACTACTTGGACATACGCAGCAAATAACGTTATGTTGGCAGCTAATAGCGCATATACAGCTCAAAATGCAACCTATACCTATGCTGCTAACCAGGTAATGAGCGCAGCTAATGCAGCTTTCGCTATGGCAAATGCTGCTAACCTTATGCCTGTAGGCAATACAATGTCCAACTCTTACTTTACTGTAAGAGCAACCAGACGTAGAATCAATTTCATTGAAGGAAGCAATATCACAATCAAGGTGGATGACGACCCAACTCTAAATACGTCAAATATTACAATTACTGCATCAGTAACAGGTGGTGATCCATCGTTTGCATTTGATAGAGCAAACATTGCTAACTTGCAACCTGTTGGTAATACAATGTCTAACGGGTATTTCACTGTTAGATCAACTGCGAACAAACTTAACTTTATTCCTGGCGCAGGTATAACAATTAACGTCGATAACGATGCAACATTAAATACTTCAAACATTACAGTAGCGGCAAATCTAACAGTTAGATCGGCAAATATTGTAAATGTAACAGTAAGTGCCACTGCACCTACAAATAATGTCGCCGGAGACATTTGGATAGATATTTCATAAGAGGAAAATTTTAATGGTATTGTATATTCCTAATCAATCTGATAGTGTATGGAGTTATGATAATTGGGGAGCAAATCCATCTGCAACTATGGGAACAGCTGTAACCTCAGGAACAGCAAATGCAGAAGGATCTTGGACTCAGGTAGCTTCGAGCTCTAATATAGCAGAAGATGTATCTGGAATATATTTACAGGTGCATACTGGATCAGCAACAGGAAACGTAAGACCAGCATTAATAGATATTGGAGTTGACCCAGCAGGAGGAGCATCTTACACTCAAGTTATTGGAGACATATTATCTGGATTTACACCATCTCTTACAGTTGCAGGAAATAGAGAGTTCTTTTTTCCATTTAAAATTAATAAAGGATCTTCTGTAGCAGTTAGAATACAAGGTATGTATGCTACTTCTCATAGAGTTGCAGTAAGATTTTATGGAAGAGTATCCAGACCAGAAATGTTTCCAAAAGGTCAATATTCGGACACCTTTGGAGTAACAAATAATGGAGGAACTCCATTTACACCAGGAAACGCAGCTGATGGTTCTTGGACATTATTGGGAACAACAACCAGACCAATATGGTGGTGGCAATTGGGGTATCAAATCTGGAATACAACTATTACAGCAGAATACACTTATATTGAATTGGGGTATGGGGATGGAACAGCAACAGGAACACAATCATTTTTTAAAATGATGCATGGAGGAACGACAGCTGAAACAGTTGGGCTAGCTGCACAAACACATTTATTATGGTTGGCAGCATATTATGCAGTTCCAGCTGGCGCCAATATATATGTAAGAGGTAGATGTAATAACGCACCCGATTCTGGGTATCAAGCAGTAGCTATAGGCATTGGAGGATAAATTATGGCATTAACAGAACTAAAAGTGGGAACAAAATCACTATCAGGAAATACAGAATGGTCATTGACAGCAGATGCCGCGTTTTCTGCAACCGCTAACACAACAACAGGATGCTATCAAGCATTTGTTGATTTGTCTGACATGACAAGTGGTGATCTATTAAATTTGAAGATATATGAAAAATGTAGATCATCAAATTCTCAGTTGACAATTTATAGCTCTTATCTATCAGGATCTCAGGCAGAACCACTTTGGGTATCACCTTCCCTTATTTTGATGAATGGTTGGGATGTAACTGCTAATTCTCAGCAAGGTGGAACAATTTTAATCAATTGGTCTCTAAGACAAATAGCATAATTATATGTCAATTTCATCACCAGTCTTTCAACCACTAATACCATCCGCAGCCCAAACCTATGGTGCTTCCGGAACTAGTGGTGATGGTGGTGTTGGTCTTGATTCAACGGGTAATGTAAAAGTATGGATGGGAAGTACCTGGGCAGTTAAACCAGTAAAATATTGGGATGGTGCAACATGGAATACAGCTGTTCTTAGATATTGGTCAGGGACAGCATGGGTCCCTTCAACTGGAGGAATTGGCCGCGGCCTCACGATGGGAGGATATTTAGCCGGTGGTGGATTTAGTGATGTTATTGATTATATCACTATAGCTTCTACTGGAAATGCCGCCGATTTTGGAGACTTGTCAGCTGCTAGGAGAGAGTTTGGATCAGGATGTGCCTCTATAACAAGAGGTTTGATGATAGGTGGTATTATAACTGGTCCTACGGAAGTTAATACCATCGAATATGTAACTATAGCATCATTAGGAAATATGACTGATTTTGGTGATCTTTCGGGAACTTATTCATATACAGCCGCCCTTTCGAATAATATTCGCGGAGTAAATGCTTCTGGTTATTATAATTCTGGTGGAAGAGTTGCAACCATGGAATATATAACTATAGCATCATTAGGAAACTCTACCAATTTTGGTGATATTACTCAAGCTCGAGAAACGCCAGCAGGACTAGCTTCTCCAACTAGAGGTTGTTGGGGAGGTGGTTGGCGTTCTGGTCCGACTTATGATAATATTATAGATTATATCACTATAGCTTCTACCGGAAATGCAATAGATTTTGGAGACCTGACATTAGGGAAATATGATTGTGCCGCTCTTGCTTCATCTACCAGAGGAATATGGTCAGGGGGGGCAAACGGCAGCGAACTTACCGACATTGATTATATTACCATAGCTTCTACCGGGAATGCCACTGATTTTGGTGATCTAACAGCATCTAAAAGGTCTCATTCACCAATGGGTTCTGAAACTCGTGGTTGCTTTGGTGGTGGTGATGCCGGAGGTGAAACAAATGCAATAGATTATATTACCATAGCTTCTACCGGAAATGCTACAAATTTTGGAAATTTAACCGTGGCCAGAAGTTATGTTGGTGGTTGCTCGGATGTACATGGTGGGCTACAATAATAAAGGATTATGAAATAATGGAGGATTATAATGAATGAACTAATACCTTTGGGGGGGAATACTTTCCCTGTCTCAAGTGAATATAAAGGAATGATAGAAAATATTGAAGCTTCCATGCCTGCTATTACCAAAGATATGAGTAACTTCCACAAGAGTCATTCTCAGTATATGACTTCTCTCCTGGATATTACTGCCATTACTCCTATTAGGCGTGTTAAACATATCTTAGCAGAAATCAATAAAACTAAGCTGGCACTGGAAGAAGCTTATATCGGACAAAGTAAAAGTGATATTAACTTGAGAAGAAAGGAAGAAGAGCTCTTTAGAGTAGAAAATCCTCATGACCGAGACCTCCTGGAACTTGAAATCCTGGAAGCTAAGCTTCATAAGGAAAATGGAAAAAATGCCATCCAAGGGGCCATTAGAAAGCTAAGTTACCTGGTGACTCAATATAATGAAGTTCTATCTAAGTTAGGAAAAGATCATATCACCGAAGAAGAATATGAAAAGGAGGAGGAAAAGTTTCATATAATGACTGCGATGAAACAGGCTCTTTGTGCTGCAAGGGCTAGAGGTGGTATCATTGATGAGGGAAATCATATCTATCTTTTTGACATGGGTATTAATGGAGCAGTAGCACAAAAAGAAGTTCTTGCATTCCTTGAAATGGAACAACAACTTCTCCAACAGGGAAAAGAACCGAATAATGCTCATGTGATGCTTTGGTTGGAAGCAGTTTCAAACAAGTTCCTTGGATCTGGTAAGAAAAAAACTGAAGACTTTGGTTTCCTTCTTTTTGATGAAAAATCGTTAGTGAAATCGGAATAAATAATATAAAACAACAGTAAATCCTCATAAATAATATAAAACAACAAGGTAATCACCAAGAATGGCACTTCTCAAGGTAGCAAATATACATTTCAATTTAATTGGTAGTAGTAGACTAGAATCTGTCGATGGTCTATCCATTAATCTTGTGGCAAACACAAATGGCATAAAAATAACATCAAATAGTATTATGCCTTTCCAATCAAACACAATAACAATAGGTGATTTTTCCAGGTCAATGGGTGATTTGTACATTGAAGAAAACAGTAAGATAGATTTGGGAAATAATGTATCAATCAAAAGGACAAGCGCCAACCTTGAAATAACTGGTGCAGGAAATAATTACACATTTGATGGGAAGATTTATGGCTCTGGTGGTGACGCAGGATCAATACTAAAGGGATACACAAAACAAAAACTAACATCCAATGGAACATATTCAGTACCATATGGTTGTAGAATGATCAGAGTAACAGCATGTGGCGGAGGTGGTGGCGGAGGTGCTGCGCAAGGTGGAACATATTGGGCATTTGGTGGAGGCGGTAATTCCGGAACAACTTCAGTTAAGTGGATAGATGTTAGTAATTGGTCCAATACAACCACATATATTATTGGAGATGGAGGTGCTGCTGGAACAACCTCTGACACTTTTGCCCCAGATGGTAAGGCTACTTCCTTTGGAACCCATCTGACATGTCCAGGAGGAACTGGTGGTCAATACATGGGTAATTCTAGTACAGCTGCTACAATATATAGGCATGGTTTAGGAACTGGATTATATGCAACTGGTGGTCATATTAATTCCCAAGAATGCCCAGGAACATTTGCTGTAAAAACAACATCTAATGATGGATCTTGTGGTGCTGGAGGAAAAACAATATTTTCTGGAACAGCTATGAGTAGAGCTTCAGCATGTACTGGTGTTTCTGGTGTTTCTGGAGGCGGCGGTGGTGGAGCCATGGCGCAAGCCAGTGACATGAATGGTGGTGCAGGTGGTAAAGGATTTATTTTAGTGGAGGAATTTTACTGATGCCATTGTTACTAACTGCAAATATACTCTTTGATCAGGCTGGTACATCAAGAATATCATATGTATTGAGTAACACCATCAATATTGTTTCTAACACAAACGGTATTGTAGTAACACAGAACACCGTTATTCCCCAGCAATCAAACACTGTAAACATTGGAAGTACCTCAAACCCAGTAGGTAATTTGCATATATCAAGCAACAGAGCTTTGATTTTTGGTAATAATGTCGCAATCCAACATAATAAAGAGGGATTAAATGTAACTGGTACTGGGAAAGGACTTTTTCTAAATTCAAGAGTTTATGTCCCTAATTCTGGACCTCCAACAAACCTAAGGGCTCCAACACGACAACTATTCACATCAGGTGGAACATATTCTATACCAGCTGGTTGTAGGTCAATAAAAGTAACAGTTATTGGAGGTGGGGGCGGAGGTGGTGGTGCTCAGTATTCCGGTGGGTCAGCATTCGGTGGTGGTGGTGAAAGTGGTTGCATGGGAATAAAATGGTTGGATATTAGTGGCTGGTCAAATACAACAACAATCACAATTGGGGCTGGTGGTTCAGGTGGTAGTACATCAGGAGGAAATGGATCAGATGGAGGAACATCATCTTTTGGATCACATCTATCATGTCCTGGAGGCGCCGGTGGTCTAGGAATGACTGGTGGTGCCACAAATAACATGAAAAATGGTGGAATCTCAGCTCCAAATGCAACTGGCGCGGATATCAATGTTGGTTCTTGTGCAGGAGGTTATTCATTGAGATATAGCAACCTATTCGGTTGTTCTGGAGATGGTGGAGGAATATTATCTTGGGCATTAACTTCTGGCCACGGACCAAATGATAATGATTCATATCCATATAATGGTGCCTGTTATGGTGCAGGAGGAGAAGGTGGATCCACCATTAATACTTCAAGCACATCAAGAGCTGGTGGTGCTGGTCTAGCAGGTTGTGTTCTTGTTGAGGAATATTATTGATGGCAATCATTAAAGTAGCTAATACACATTTCAATGTTTCAGGAAATACTAGGTTGGATTATCTAGGATCCAATAGTATCGCATTTGTAGCAAATAGTGGTGGAATAATAGTCTCTCAAAATGCAATTACAGCAAGACAAACAAGTTCAATAAACCTAGGTAATACATCATTTGCGTATTCAAATGTTTATCTGGGAAGTCAGAAGAAAATAAGTTTAGGAAACAACACCACAATAACACACAACACGTCTGGGCTTGTGATTAATGGTGCACCGACTATTTCATTCAGTAAACAGCTTGTATCGGGAAATGGTTATACAACAAATTTTAGGACACCAACAGTTCAGTATTTTTCTTCAAATGGAACATATTCTGTACCAACTGGTTGTAAAACAATAAAAGCAACGATTATTGGTGGAGGTGGCGGCGGAGGTGGGGCCGCATATACTTCTTCTACATGCTCTGCCGGTGGCGGTGGTTCTTCGGGTACTTTTGGTTTCAAATGGTTGGATGTAAGCTCCTGGTCAAATACAACTACAGTTACAATTGGAAATGGTGGTACCGCAGGCGCCGCAGCAGGTGGAGATGGTGGCTCTGGAGGAACAACTTCCTTTGGAACTCATATGTCATGTCCTGGAGGTGCTGGAGGTGAAGGAATGTCTGGCACTAATTATCCTGAATATGCATATGGTGGAAGAACTTTTAATTATGCTACTGGAGCTGATATTGATCCATGGGCCATGGAAGGTGGTTATGGATATAGAGTAACTTCTGCCATAGGTGTTTCTGGATGGGGAGGGCCTAATATATTTGGTGGTAGAGCTCCAGGACAAGCATCCGGAGGGTCAGGCGCACAAGGATATTTTGGTGGTGGCGGTGGTGGTGGTTTTGCATCTAGTACAAATACACAAGGTGGAGCCGGCGGACCGGGTTTTGTTTTCATAGAAGAATACTATTAAGGAGAAAAAATAATGAAGGCTGTATTATTAAGAGAAACGCGAATTTCACAAGTATTTGGTGTTGACAAGGCTACATTACTAACACAAAATCTATACCATCCTGATTTTGTCAATGGTCTTGTTGATTTACCAGATAATGCAGAACCAGGAAAATACTGGGTTGATGGAACCATAGTTGATAGACTTCCTGTGATAGCATCAGAAGTAACAGAAGAACGCGATAATAGGATGGGGACATTGGTATTCCAGGGGAAAGAATATAGTATCACAGGAGTTAGTCTAGAAAATATCATGGGAGCCGGTACTCTTGCACTGGCAGCTATGGTAAATGGAGCTCAGGTTGGAGATTATCGTTGGGCAGACCCCGAATCTGATTTTGTGTGGATTGCAAATGATAATAGTCTGAATTTAATGGATGCTCAAACTGTATGGGCATTTGCTACTGCAGCTGCTGAATGGAGAAAAAAGATGATATATGCAGCAAGAGCTCTAAAAGACATGGATCCAATTCCCATGGATTTTGCTTCAAATAATTCATATTGGGGAGTATAAAATAAATGTCAATACCATCTAGTAGGCAAAATCTAATTGATTGGTGCATGAGACAACTAGGACATCCTGTTACAGAAGTCAATCTTGATATTGACCAAATTGAGGATGCAGTTGATAGTGCAATGCAGTATTATACTGACTTCCATCAGGATGCAGTTGAAAGATGGTACATGAAGCACCAGATTACTGCGGATGACATTACAAACCAGTATATCTCTATTCCAGAAAACATTATCGGTGTCACAAGAATATTTCCATGGGGATCAACAAATGCCTCTGTGAACATGTTTGACCTTAGATACCAATTGAGATTGCATGAGTTATATGACTTCACAAGCACGTCATATGTAAACTATGCGATGACTCAGCAACATATCAGAACCCTTGATCTATTGTTTTCCGGTGAAACACCAATTCGTTTTAACAGACACACAGATAGATTGTATATTGATTGGGATTGGAATACAAAGGTTGATGTGGATGAATGGATCATCATTGAGGGATTCATTATCGTTGATCCAGACGTATATACAGACGTTTATAATGACAGACTTCTCAAGAAACTCCTTACAGCATATCTCAAGAGACAATGGGGAACAAATATGAAGAAGTTTGAGGGTATGCAATTACCAGGTGGCATCAAGATGAATGGTCAGCAGATTTATAATGAAGCAATCCAGGAGATTGCTGAGATTGAAGACCTGATTAGAAAATCTCACGAGGACCCTCCGATGTGGATTTTAGGGTAGGACACTCGTTTGTGTACTAAATACTCCTATAAACCATAGGAGGTTGTTATGGAAAAAACTGGATTCATTTATATTTGGTATGATCGTAAACGCAAGATGTATTATATTGGTTGTCATTTAGGTACTGAGGATGATGGTTATATTTGCTCAAATAATAGAATGAGGGATGCTTATAGGAGACGACCAAATGATTTTAAAAGGAAAATATTACATCGTAAACTAACTAAAGAAAATATTTTTGAACAGGAACATAAATGGTTGCAATTGATACCTGATGATCAACTTGGAAAGAAGTATTACAACCTTAGGAAACATAAATGGGGTCATTGGTCTACTGATATAAATTCATCACTAACGATAAAACAAAAACTTTCCGAGGCATCTAAGAAATTACACCAGGACCCAATTTATAGAGAAAAATTCCTAGAAGGTCGGAAGAAATTACCACCACAAACAAAAGAACAAATTGAAAAAAGGGCAAGATCAAATACAGGCAAAAAACTATCTGAAGAAACAAAAAGGAAAATATCTGAAGCAACTAAAGGTAAAATTTGTGGGCCTTTATCTAAAGAACACAAAGAAAAATTGAGCAAAGCACTTTCTGGTAAAAATAATCCCTTTTATGGTAAACAACACGATCCTGAAAAGAAAAAAGAAATGAATGAAAAAACCAGTAGAACCATGAAAGGTAAAATTCCTAAAAACATTGATATGTTCAAAGGTAGTATTTGGTGGAATAATGGCACCATAAATAAACGATCCAAAGAATGCCCAGGACATGAATGGAACAAAGGAATGATATAAATTGCCCGTAAACAAATATTTTAGTAATTTTTCAGTCTCAAAAATCAATGAACAAAGATTGTTTGAGGATTTGGTTGTTGAATCAATCAAAATGCACGGTCACGACGTTTGGTATCTTCCCAGAGAATCCTGGGATGAGACTGACCAACTGTTTGGTGAAAATGTAAACTCAAGATTTGAGCGTGCATATCAGATTGAAGTGTATATTGCCAACGTCGATGGATGGTTAGGAGATGGTGATTTTTTCAGTAAGTTGGGTCTTGAAGTTCGTGATAATGCAAATTTCATTCTATCCAGACGATCATTTGATAAAATTATTCCAAACAGCATTGCTATTCGACCAAGAGAAGGTGATCTATTATACATTCCTTTGATGAACAAGATTTTTGAAATCAAGTTCGTTGAAGAGGATAATATGTACTTCTCAGCAGGTAACAGACTTCCATATGTCTATGAATTGCGTTGTGAAGCATTCCGTTACAGCAACGAAATTATCGATGTTGGTCTGGATGAAATCGACAGTATCGACACAGATACCTCTTACACAGTACAGATGACAGTTTCTGGTAGTGGAAACTTTATCATTGGTGAAACTGTTTACCAAGGTTCAAACCTTGCTTACTCAACAATGCACGCAGTTGTAAGTGATTGGGATAGTGCAAACAACAAACTCAACCTTATCGAAATCGTGGGTGAAATTTCCGGAAATGCAAATCTTGTTGGTGCAAACTCTGGTACAACCTACTCTGTTACACTTACAGATACAATTGGAGATTATGTTTGGTACGATCAGTGGGACAATAAACAAATACAAGATGAAGCTAATACATTTGTTGATTTGAGTGAAGTAAATGTTTTTGGTATGCCATAAGGAAATAATAGATGCTAAACAACGAACATTTTTACTTCAAGCTGCTTAGAAAATATGTTATCCTATTTGGTAACATGTTCAACAACCTTATTCTGGTTCGTACCCAAGCAACAGATACAGATATTGAAGTTCAGCGCATCAAGGTTCCTTTGACATATGCACCAAAGGACAAGTACGTTACACGTCTAACACAGGATCCCGACCTACTTAAACCAGTTGGTTCAATTCTTCCAAGAATGTCTTTTGAAATTCAAAACTTCGCATATGATCCCGCAAGGAAGCAATTGTCTACCCTAAGAGCGGTTAAGGGCGATACAACCACTGCCATGAGTGCTCAGTATATGGGTGTCCCATACGATATTCATTTTGAGTTGAACATATATGCAAAGACCATAGATGACGCAAATCAAATCCTTGAACAGATACTACCTTACTTCACACCTGATTATACCTACACAATAACACCTGTTCCAGAATTGGCATATCTTAAGGATATTCCAATTGTTCTAAACAGCGTCAATCAGAATATCACATATGAAGGTGATTGGAATTCTGTCAGATATGTCAGTTATACTCTATTGTTCACAGTCAAAGGATACTTCTTTGGACCTATCGAAACACCAAAGATCATTCGCAAGTCTATTGCAAATATCTTCAATGATCCTTCACTAGTGACTGGATACACTATTCGTATAAATACAAATCAAGGAAACAATGGTACATTCCAAATTTCCGATACTGTTTATCAGGGCAATAATTTTACTACTGCGACAGCATTTGCTACTGTACTGAAATGGAATCAAAGCACCCATAAACTACTTGTCAGTGGTGCACAAGGTAACTTTACTGTCAATAGCACGATCAAGTCAGTTAGTACGAATGCATCCTATATCATAGAAAGCTTCGATGCATCACCATTGAAACTTGTAAATATAACTGTGGAACCAAGTCCAAATACTGCACAACCTGGTGAGGATTTTGGATACACTGAAACAATAATTGAGTTCCCAGATACACTGGAGTAATAATATGAGCAGAATTGACAAATCAATTTCGGATTCCTTGGGAATCGAATTTGAACCAGATAAAAAAGTTCCAACAGTTGTTGAACAGGTAGAACAAGAAATTATTGAGCCTGATCAAGTAGAACCTACAGGAAACAGTGATATTGAGGATGATTACAATTTTTCCAGAGATACACTCAAGAAAGTTATTGACAAGGGTAAGGATGCAGTTATTGATGCTCAAATAGTGGCACAACAGAATGAGCATCCAGATTCATACAAGGCGCTTGCAGCATTGATCAAATCAGTATCTTCCGCAACGAAAGACCTGTATGAGGTACACGAAAAAACAAAGAACCTAAAAGGTACATCGGGAAAGAAAGTATTAGATAATGGGAATATCAATGTTGACAAAGCAATATTCGTGGGAACAACTTCCGACCTTTTGAAGCAGATAAAAGGAAAAGAAGGTGAATAACCCAGCACACAATTATGGATCTGGTTTTGGGTACATGGGTAACCCAAAACTTCGTCGTGCATTCATTCAAATCTCCATGACTCAAGATCAAGTGGACGAATTCAAAAAGTGCAGCCAGGATCCAGAATACTTCATTCGCAAATATGTCAAAATCGTAGCACTTGGTAAGGGTATCGTTTCGTTTGATCTATATCCTTTCCAAGCAGATATGATTAACACCTTCAATAATAACAGATTCGTGATCTGTAAGATTCCTCGTCAGAGTGGTAAAGCTCTTCCACTAGATGAAAATATATTAACATCAAAAGGTTTCAGAAAATTTGGTGATTTAAGGGTAGGTGACAAAGTATATGGAAAAGATGGTAAAGAAACAATTGTAACCTTTATAACCGAAACAATGTATAATCATGATTGTTATAATATTGAATTTGATAACGGCGATGTAGTAAAATGCGATGCTGAACATCTTTGGGAAATCATGTCAAGTGATTGGAATAAGAAGAAAATCATAGATACAAATGAACTTATTAGAATTCTTCCTCAAAAGAAAAAGAATGGTTCTGGACTTTATGTAGAAATGAACCAATCTTTAGAATTTGATGAAAAAGAATTGCCTATTGATCCTTATACTTTAGGAGTTTGGCTGGGTGATGGCACCTCAAGATCAGCACAAATAACATGTCATAAAGATGATATGGAATGCTATAAAACAAATATTCCATATGAAATAGGAAACATCACATACTCAAAAGTTAACAATAATGTAGTAACTTTGAAAGTTAATGGTTTATATCCTCTGTTGAGATTAACAAACTTATTACAGAATAAACATATTCCCGATTCTTACAAAATGGGGTCAATTGAACAAAGATTAGAATTGCTCCGTGGTCTTATGGATACCGATGGTCATATTGGTAAGAAAAAAGGTTCTTTAGAATTTTATCAAAAAAATGAAGATTTAATTGACGATGTTGTTTTTATCCTTAGAAGTTTGGGCATAAAAACAAGAAAGTCTTTCAGGACTATAGACGGTTCTGTTTATTGGAAAATAACATTTGCAACCAACAGGTTTTCTTTGTTCAAATTAAAAAGAAAAAAAGACAGACAGGAAAACCACAAATATTTTGAAAAAAATAACAGACTGTATATAAAAGCAATCACCAAATCAGATAGTGTTCCTGTAAGATGCATCACTGTTGATAATGATGATCATATGTTCCTTATCGGGAAAAATCTCATTCCAACACATAATACTATTACCACCGTTGCATATCTTCTATGGACAATTATCTTCACACCAATGGTAAACATTGCGATTGCAGCACACAAAGGTCCAGCTGCAAATGGTATCCTCCAGCGTCTAAAACTGGCATATGAAAACCTACCTCTGTGGTTGCAGCACGGTATTATTGAGTGGAATAAAGGTAACATCGAACTTGAGAATGGTTCTAAGATTGGTGCATTTGCTACAACCGCAGATGGTTTGCGTTCAGGTTCATATGACATTGTTTTGTTAGACGAGTTTGCATTCGTACCTAATAACATTGCAGAAGCATTCTATACATCTACCTACCCTGTTATTACCGCTGGTACCGACACAAAGGTATTCATTATCTCAACTCCAAAGGGTATGAACCACTTTTATACCGCATGGGTCAAGGCAATAAAGAAGAAGTCGGAATTCATACCTATTGAGGTCCACTGGTCGGCGGTACCTGGAAGAGACGAGGCATGGAAAGCAAAGACTATCAGCAACACATCAGAAGAACAATTCAGACAGGAATTCGAATGTTTAGCTGGTGAAACTCAATTGGAATTATTTGATACTGAAAAAAATGAATACAAAATAATGTCCATTGAAGAATTATATTTGACACTGAATTCCTAGGATTACTAAATAATAGTAACTTAGGAGAATTGAATGGGTAACTATACATATAAAAAAATATATGAACAAACATATGGAAAACTTCCAGTTGATGAATTTGGAAGAACTTATGAAATACATCATATAGATGGTAATAGAGCAAACAATGACATAAACAATCTTCAGTGTGTTTCCATACAAGAGCATTTTAATATTCACTACAGTCAAGGTGATTATGGTGCTTGTGTTATGATTGCAAAAAGAATGCAAATGTCTCCAGAATATTCTAGTGAAATACAAAAGGGAAAGAAAAGACCTGGTGTGGGAGGAGTAAAAAAAGGAACAATTCCTTGGAATAAGGGTAAAAATGGATATAAATTGAACCTTTCCAGTGAAGGCCAGAGAAGAAAGAAAGAAGCTAATAAGAGACAAAACAAAATAACAGACGATGATGCTAAGAAAATACGAAAAGATTATAACGACAAAGTAAAATTACATAACGAATCTCTTATTGAGAAAACAATGAGAAATGGTCTGAAAATGTCTTACACCCAATTGTTCTGTAAAGAATATTCGGAAAAATATTATGTTACCTCATCATATATCAGAAGAATAATAAAAGGAAAAAGTAAAGTTGTTTAGACCCAACGGCGGCAGATTTAAAATAAAAACACCAACAGGATATGAAAATTTTGAAGGTGTTCAAAAAAAGACTGTGGATGTTATGTGGAATATCACATTTACAGATAACACTAATATTAGATGTTCAGGAAAACATGCTTTTCTAACCCACAATGGTTTTACTCATGCTGAAAAATTGTCAATAGGTGATGAAGTAAGTGGGAAAAAAATAGAAAAAATTACTTCTGAAGTTGGAAAGTTTGAAGTTTATGATCCTGTAGGTGTTGATAAACACAACACATATTATTCGGTTGGTGTAATTTCCCATAATACTGAATTCTTGGGAAGCTCTAACACTCTTATCAATCCAGGTAAGATTGGGCAGCTTATGGCAGCAATGGAAGAACCAATCGCATGGGACAACGATGCTGCAATGTGGGAAATGCCTATCGCTGGGCATACCTATTGCATGACAGTTGACGTTTCAGAAGGTGTTGAATCTGACTATTCTGCTTTCCAGATCATTGACGTTACCAGTATTCCATACAAGGTTGTGTGCAGGTATATGAATAGGAAGATACCACCATTTACCTTCCCTGCTATCATCGTGAATTATGCCAAGAAGTATAACGACGCATTCGTATTGGTGGAAATCAATACCATCGGTCTACAGGTTGCAGACATTCTCCACTATGAATTGTCATATGAAAACCTGATCAAGATCGAAATGAAGGGTAAACAGGGGCAGCAGAATACACCAGGTTTTAAGAAAAAGATCGCATTTGGTCTAAAACACAACAAACAGACCAAGGCAATTGGTTGTGCCAACTTCAAAACTCTTGTTGAATCTGACAAATTAATCATCAAGGACGAGGTCACAATCAAGGAATTCACTACAT
This sequence comes from uncultured bacterium, assembly GCA_937868685.1. GTDB lineage: Bacteria > Patescibacteriota > Minisyncoccia > Phycocordibacterales > UBA1006 > CALMMZ01. The sequence goes on from CALMMZ010000180.1 coordinate 41,642, forward strand.
TCGTATTGGATAAGAACACCTACAAAGCAGAACCAGGATCAAATGACGATGCCACCATGTGTCTGGTTAACTTTGGATGGTTAACTTCTCAGAAGTATTTTAAGGAAAATATCAATAACAACATCCGAAAAGTGCTCCAGGAAGAACAATTGAACATCATGGATAGTGATGTGGTACCGTTTGGTATCATTGACAATGGAATAGATGACCCATTTGACGATGGCAGGGACGCAAACGGTGACAAATGGGTTACTGACAGGGAAAGAATCTATGTATTCGATAACATTGAGTGGGATACCCTGACAAATAAGCACCGATTATAGTCCAAAATTCACGAAATGATAAATATTGTGAAGAATAAGAACTTCCTAAAAGGAGCTAAAACATGCCATTTTTCCTAAGTCCCGGAGTGAATTTTTCAGAAATTGACTTGACAACTATCGTTCCAGCAGTTGGTACTACTGAAGGTGCTTACGCTGGCGATTTTGATTGGGGTCCTTTGTTTTCAATCGTTTCTTTGGGCAACCAAGTTGAGCTAGTAAGCACATTTGGTAAGCCTACTTCAAACACCTTTAAGTCATTCTTCAGTGTGTCTAACTTCTTGGACTATGCAAGAAACATTAGAACAGTACGTACCGCAAACGTAGCAGCTGCAAAGAATGCTACATCTGGTACCGCGCTTCTAATTCAGAATAGAGATGACTATGAGTTAAACTATCTTGACCTATCAGCAGCAAACACATCTGGTCAATTCGCAGCTAGATATGCTGGTGCAAAGGGAAATGGACTAAAAGTTTCTCTATGGGCAAGTGCAAATTCTACTGCCTTTGCTAATTGGACATATGCCGAAGAATTTAATGGTGCAACAGGAACCTCAACCTATGTTGGAAACCTTGCAGGTGCCAACGACGAAATGCACATTATCGTTATCGATACTCTAGGAAAGTTCTCTGATGCAGCAAACACTGTATTGGAAAAGTTCCCATATGTATCTAAAGCATCTGATGCTAAGAACGATGACGGTTCTTCAAACTACTATGTAAACGTGATCAACGACAGATCAAAGTATGTTTATGTTCTAAACCATGCTCAGAATATTACAACCCAAGTATCTGAAACAAGCTCTTGGGGTAATACAGCTGCAGCAACAAACTTCGCAGAAACATCAACCTCATACACAGTAACACTTTCAGGTGGTGTTGATGGTTGGTCTGAAACAGCAAACGTAATTGTCGGATACGATAAGTTCGCAAATGCCGAAGAAGTTGACGTTTCATTGATCGTTACAGGTGCTCACCCACAGGTAGTATCTGAATACATCGTGGACAACATTGCTGAAACTCGTAGAGACTGCGTTGCGTTCATTTCTCCTGAATATGCAGACGTTGTGGACAATGCTGGATCAGAAGTTGCAGACATTACCACATACAGAAATCTATTCAACTCATCTTCTTATGCAGTTATGGACAACAACTGGAAGTACCAGTTTGACAAGTTTAACAACGTATATCGTTGGATTCCTTGCAACGGTGATATTGCAGGCCTATGCGTAAGAACAGACTTTGAACGTGATCCATGGTTCTCACCAGCAGGTTTCAACCGTGGTCATATCAAGAACGTTACAAAACTAGCATGGAATGCGACAAAGGGTAACAGAGACGATCTATATAAGATTGGTGTCAACCCTGTTCAGTCATTCCCTGGTGAAGGTGTAATCCTGTATGGTGACAAGACCATGCTTGCAAAACCTTCTGCATTTGATCGTATCAACGTTCGCCGTCTATTCATTGTACTTGAAAAGGCAATTACAAGAGCAGCAAGATACTCACTATTTGAATTCAACGATGAATTTACAAGAGCACAATTCGTAGCATTGGTTGAACCATTCCTACGAGACGTTCAGGGTCGTCGTGGTATCTATGACTTCCGTGTTGTTTGCGATACTACCAACAACACACCAGAAGTTATTGACCGTAACGAATTCATTGGTGACATTTATATTAAACCTGCTCGTTCAATCAACTTCATCCAGCTAAACTTCGTTGCAGTTAGAACAGGTGTGGCGTTTGAGGAAGTGGTTGGAAAGGCAACTTAAAAATAACCTACGATCCCGTGGTATACTAAATAGATAGTAAAAGGAGAACAAAATGTTTACTATCTATAAAGTGACGAATAAAATAAACGGGAAGGCATATATTGGATTTGATTCTAAATGGCCTTCCCGTAAATCAGTACATATATGTGAAGCCATCACCAGAAAAAATAAAAAATATCCTTTGTATAGAGCAATAAGAAAATATGGTGTTAAAAACTTTGAATGGGAGATAATATACCAGAGCAACGATAGAGACCATACATTGAATGTTGTGGAAAATAAAATGATCATTGAGCACAATACACATTTTCGGGACGGACATGGTTACAATATGACTTATGGGGGTGAAGGAGCTTTTGGTTGGGTGCCATCCGAAGAAACAAAAAGAAAAATCAGTGAATCTAAAAAAGGTAAATCGAGTTGGAATAAAGGAAAACCTTCACCATGGACTATAGAAAGAAATAGACTCGGTAAGGGAAAAAAACAACCAAAATTATGTAAAAAGTATATTGTAACTAACCCACAAGGAAAAAAACAAGAAATAACTGGTTTGGTGGAATTCTGTAAAACACACAATTTAAACCCAGGTTGTATGTCTAGTGTTGCCAAAGGAAATTGGAACCAGCATAAAGGATGGAAATGTCAACGAGTTTAATAAATAGAGAATACAAATAAGGAGCATTCATAAATGTCATTAAGAGTACAAGAATTTAGAGCGCAGATGAACTTTGACGGTGCCAGACCTAATCTGTTTCACTGTGAACTAACATTTCCTATTATCTCTGGTGGATCACAGCAACAGTTTACCTTCATGGCAAGAGCATCCGAGCTTCCTGGAGACACAGTAAATCAGGTGCCCGTATTCTATCAGGGTAGAGAACTTAAATTTGCTGGCAACAGAACCTTCTCTGAATGGACTGTTACAGTTATCAACGACGAAGACATGCAAGTTAGACGTGCATTTGAACTATGGTTGAGTGGTATTAACTCACACGCAGGAAACCTTCGCGAAGATAACTTTATCAAGGGTGATGGTGGTTATCAACAGGATGGATTCATTACTCACCTTGGTAAGAGAGAAGATGTTTTAAAGAGATATAAGTTCGTTGGTTGTTTCCCAATTGATCTATCTCCTATCTCAATGGATTGGAGCGCAACAGATCAAATTGAAGAATACCAGGTAACTCTAGCATACCAGTGGTGGGAATCTGATACAACAGACTCAGTAGCTGAAGGATTGGTATTCAGTCCAATCTTACAACCCGTTCCTTGAGACGCGAAAAATACTAAATACTCCTAAGAGGCCTCTTAGGAGTATTTAAATGAAAAAATATGGATTCGTATATATTTGGTATGATCGCAAACGTAAGATGTATTACATTGGATGTCATTGGGGAACAACTAATGACGGTTATATTTGTTCGTCAAAAAGGATGCGTGACAACTATAGAAATAGACCACAAGACTTCAAGAGACGCATTTTAAGAAGTAATATTGAAAGAGAAAAATTATTAGAAGAAGAATTCAAATGGTTGGATTTGATTGGTGATAATGAATTAGGTAAAAAATACTACAATCATTCAAAAAGACATTTTGGTCATTGGTCTACTAATCCTAAACAAACAGCTGCTATGCGTGAAAGAAATTTAGGTAAAAATAATCCAATGTTTGGAAAAAAACATCCAGAATTGTGGATTAAAAAAATGAGTGAAAATAATAGTGGTGAAAGAAATCCTTTTTTTGGTAAAAAACATTCAGAAGAATCGAAGAAAAAAATGTCTGAAACGAGAAAAGGTAAAAAAACTGGTAAGTCCTGGAATAAAGGAATTCCTATGAAAAACGAAGTTAAGCAAGTATTATCTAATAAATTTAAAGGTAGCGGAAATCCTTTTTTTGGTAAAAAACATTCTGTTGAAACAAAAAAGAAAATTTCAGTTTCCAGGTCACATAAAAATATAGGATTGTTATAATATGGCAGTCACATTATTTGGTTTCCAAATCAGCAAGGCTGATGATAAAAAAAAGATCCCCAAGGAAGTAACCAATAAATCATTCGTTATCCCTACCAATGATGATGGTGCAGTAACGATACAGTCCGGCGCCTATTATGGTACCTACGTCGATCTGGATGGCATTGTTCGTAACGAAGTGGAACTTATCACTCGTTATCGCGAAATGTCAATGCAACCAGAACTAGAAAAAGCAATTGATGAAATCGTCAATGCTTCTATCATCATGGAAGATTCAGGACATTCAATCAATATTAACATGGATGACCTAGAACAACCGGAATCAATCAAGAAAAAGATCAAAGACGAATTCGATTTTGCACTAAAACTTCTCAATTTCAACAACAAAGGTTATGAAGTCTTCCGCAGATGGTATATCGACGGCAGAATGTTTTATCACGTTATTGTGGATGAAACTGCTCTGAAGCAGGGCATCAAAGAATTGAGATATATCGACCCTCGCAGAATTCGCAAAATCAGAGAAATTCAGAAGACAAAAGATCCTGCAACAGGCATGGAAATTGTCAAAAAGCAAAATGAATACTACCTCTACAATGAAAGAGGTGTTATTGGTACACATTCAAACCTTGGTACCAAGATCACAGTTGATTCAGTTATCAACATAAACTCAGGACTCATGGACTCCAAGAGAGCAATGGTCTTGTCATATCTTCATAAGGCAATCAAACCACTTAATCAGTTGCGCATGATGGAAGACGCAACAGTTATTTACCGTCTTGCAAGAGCACCTGAACGTCGCATTTTCTACATTGACGTTGGTAACATGTCGACAATCAATGCTGAAAGATATGTGCGTGATATTATGGTAAAGTATCGCAACAAACTCGTATATGATTCCAGCACAGGTGAAATTAGAGACGACAGAAGACACCTTTCAATGTTGGAAGACTTCTGGTTGCCAAGACGTGAAGGTTCTCAGGGAACAAAAATTGATACGCTGCCAGGTGGGCAAAACTTAGGGCAGATGGAAGACGTTGATTACTTCAACAAGAAATTGTATGAAGCAATGGGCGTTCCTCTATCTCGTTTGCAACCACAGCAGGGATTTTCATTGAGCAAGACTGCGGAAATTAACAGAGACGAAATGACTTTCTCAAAGTTTATTCAGAAACTCCGTGGTAATTTCTCAGAATTGTTTGACGAAATCCTTATGCGTCAATTAACCATGAAGGGTATTTGTTCAAGAGAAGAATGGGATGAATTCAAGGAATATATTTGGTATGAATATAAGCAAGATGTTGACTTCAATGAAATTAAGGAATCTGAACTACTAACAAACAGAATCACTCTATTATCAGCAGTTGATCCATTCGTTGGAAGATATTACTCAGTTGAATGGGTGCGTAAGCATGTCCTAAGATTGACAGATGATGAAATCGAAGAAATTGATAAGCAGATTGCCGACGAAATGAAGATGGGTAAGATTGTTGATCCAAATGCACCACCTCCAGGTATGGATGCAAATGGTAATCCAATACCCATGGATCAAAATGGTCAGGTAGTGCCAACACCTCAAGGTATGGGTGGTGGTCAAAATCCACCAGCACCACAAGGAAAGAATGGTGCACCACCTAGCAGATTTGTAAACGATACTATGGATAAAGTAAAGTAATGACCGAAATTATCAAAGAGAGTTTGGTCAACAGAATACAAAGAGGACAGAAGTCCAAAACAGCTCAGCAAGCAAGTAGTATGGGTTTGACCTATGCTGGTTTTGGAAGATATATTGATGAAAAGGGTGCGGTAAAGTATATTGTGCAAAATGGAAGACTTGTACCATATGCAAAACCAGACGATGTGCAAAAACTATTCAATCAAGCTAAAGACCTGGAAATTAATGCCAAATTAACTAAAGATTTGGGTAAAGATAATCCAGTAACAAAAAAACCTGGTGGTGAGAAGAAAACTAGTGTAGCTCCGGTTGCTAAAAAAGACCCAGCAAAGGAACTTGATTTAAAGGCAAAAAATCTTAGAAAGAAAGCAGACACCTATAAACAATGGTCTAAAAAAAGAAATGAGTTAGATAAACAAGTAGTAGCAAACGATAGTAAAAAAACTGAAGAATTGCACAATGAATTGTTAAATTATTATGAAGGCGCCTTTGATCAAGAACAAATAGATGCACTGTTAGGTTATATTAGTGCATCAGGTATCGGAAATAATGCAGACCATCGCGAAATCAATAGTTTCTTATATTCTGGAATGGACCAAAAGGGTTTTAAGGATAAACATAAACATATGGATCAATATGTCTCAAATATGTTGGGTAGAATTTATAAGTCGATCAACAGGATAGATTCTGCCTTTGAATTTACGAGAACACCAAAGAAACTAACTGTTTATACTGGATTGAGTAGCAGATATGATCCCAAAAATATTGAGGTTGGATCAACATACATATTCAGAGGGTATTTGAGCACAAGTCTTGATTATAAAGTAGCTAATAGCTCAGGTTTCGGCCATTCTGTTATGATTGAAATTGAAGTACCTTCTGACTCAAAGGGAATATATATTTCTGGATTAGATGCAATGGACTATGATGAAAAGGAAATGTTACTACCAAGAAATACACATTTGCAGATCGTTTCTGGACCACACAAAATGCCCAGAATCAGTAAACGTAATCTTAGTTATGGTGGTGAAGCAATTGATGATTATGAAGAACCGATTAACGTTTACAAAGCAATCGTTGTATCCGATCACGACGAATAAATACTAAATTAGGAGAAAGTAATGTCAAGACCAACACAATCAGATCCAGTTAAGGTAGGCATTCAAGCTATCCTTAAAGGTGATCTAACAACAATGCAAGAGCAATTCAATACAGCTCTTTCCCAGAAGGCTGCACAGAAGCTTGAGGAAAAGAAGGTAGAGATTGCGTCAACCTATTTTGGGATTAAGTAAATGAAGACAGTCAAGCAGCTTATGCAAGAATACAACTTCTCTATTGGTGCATCCTCAAAGGAGGAATCACACCTAGTGGAATTGTCTAAACTTGGACTAGTGGAAGAAACAAAACTTCCATTAATTCAAAGAGCATTGAATATTGAACCAGAGTTAATGTCAATTGCAGAGAAAAACAATCTGCTTGAACTGTTAGATTCACTTATCTCTCATGTTCTATATGAGGAAACCAAGTATGGGTCAAAACCAAAACAACGTGGTTTTGGTGACTTCAATGACAGAAAAACAAATTTCCCTGACACAAGAACACAGGCACCGATGGTTCTTATCTTTAAGAGAAAAGCAATTAGATCATTTCCTGGTAATCAGATGATCGGTCTGTATTACTCAGATGTTCTAGATAAGTTTATATCTATTCCTTTCGATGATCTAGCAAATTCTTCAATGGGTGATCACCTAAATGAAGCTTCTGTATCTATGCAAAGAGCAAAGGCCAAAGCAGTATCTAAAGCTGCCAGATATAAGAAGTTTGGTGACGAACAGGATAAAACAGCTCAGCAAGTTTTAAGTCCAGATGAATATAAGCAACACCTAAAGAACAGAGCAAGGGATAATGCAGCTGCTATTAGACACAATTTAATCAGCAGAACACCTGCTAGAGACTTGCATAAAATTCCAGGTGCATGGAAAGAAGTTAGGGATCAGGAAAAAGCACAAGTAAACACAGGCAGTATTATGCACAATATTGCAGCTCGTGCAGGTATAGGTCTACGTCACAGAATCCGCAACAAGTTTTACAAGACACTTGATAAGTTGGATCAAAAGTATAATCATCCTGAGCACAAACCAGAACCAGCAGCTGCTCCAACACCAGCACCAGCACCAGCTCCAGAAAAATCAGAAAATAGAACAAACACAAAAGTTACTGCATTCAAGAATAGCAGAAAAACTCCTAAACCAGCTAAGGAACCAGCACCATCTGCACCAGCTGATTCACATTCTGAACCAATGTCTCAGGGGGAAATCGCACAATCTAAGAAATCATATGATAAATTCAAGAAGGCAAGAGAAGCTTCTGCCCACTTGAATACCGTAAGAACCAAGGGATATGAAGCTGGTATGAAGTATCATGCAAGTAAGCTTGCAGCTGCTGGTCAACATGTAACACCTGCTACAGATCAAAATAGAAGGGTAGGTCCCAGAAGAGGAAAACCACTATCTGGTGTTGTTCGTCCTCCAGTGGTAGCAGAGGAACAGTTAAACGAATTCCTTACAAAATACATTGGTAAGGCAATTGGTGCAGCTAGAAAATTCTTCGGTAAGAAAACACAAAATGATATTGATAAGAAACAAAAGAAAAACGAGCAAGCTTCTAACGGTGCACAAAAACCAGATGCAACCCCTCAGAAAATAGATAGAACGGGAATAACAAGCTCATATGGCAACAGAGCAGCACCAAATAGCTCTGACAGAGTAAACCAAAGATTTACTCAAAAAACATTTGGTGTTTCTCAGAGACCATCACCAATGAATGAAATGTACCAAATCGTAGAGGAAGAAATGCCTCGCGTTGTGAAAATTGGTAACGATGATGTAACCATAAATAGTACAATTGCAAAGAAAGTTCTCATGGTTTACGAGTCACTTAACCGTAAAAACCAAAAGCAAATGGAAAAGATGCTCAATGAGAGCGTTGATAGTTTCAAAAAAGTAATTAACTTTTCAATAGTAAGGCAGTAAGATGGCAAATAGAACAACCATACAAACATTAGTTGATACAAACAAAAGAGCTCTGATTAAATATGTACTGGTTGGGGATGGTACAGCTACTGCCAACTCAACTTTTATCAGATTTAGTGAACTCAAATATGCCCTAAATGCAAACGGATATATTGCCAACACAGATGTTCAGGCAAATTATGACGTTTCAATCAAACGCGCTTATGGGCATTGTAAGATGGCAGCAGCTGCAGGTTACTGCACCCTTAGATGGAACAGTAACGCCAACAGTGAAATCCTGACCTTTGGATCGGGAGACTTCAACTATGATTTGGGTGGAGTTTCAGGAGACAGTGCAGTTATCAAGAGTCCAGATGCCAATAACAAAGGAATCCAGTTGTCTATTGGTACAGCAACATCTGGTGACATTTTCACTCTATTTTTAGACCTAAGAAAAGACTCATCAGACTTCGATGCGGGTCAAACAGCCGATCCTGCAGCTTTCAATAAGGGAGGTTGGAATATCGCATAATGAGTAAACAATCTGATAGAACAGCATATCTTAAAAAAAGATATGATAGTGCTACAAAAGCTTTAGAAGATTTTAATAAATCTAGTTATAGTAATGATCATAAAGCTAGACAAAATATAGTATTAGCACATGACAATGCTTCCTTTGATTACTATGATCATTTGGAAAGATTGAAAAATAGAAAGAAAAAATCAGTTGAAAAGAAAAAACCTGAATACCAAGAAAATCTCCCCTTCGGTAAATCTGGTGATTGGCCAAAAAAATTTAAGGCAGGTACAATGAAACTCAAGGAGCAAAATATTATAGAAGCAATCCTAAATGGTGATTACCTGACTGCGGATCAATTGTTCCAGGAACAAATTGCTGACGTACAGGAACGCAAGCTTCTAGAAGCGAGAAAGATTATTGCTTCCTGTATCAATGAAAAAAAAGAAAATGATCATGATCGTGATGATCCACCATTTGAACCAGATAAGAAAAAGAG
>CALMMZ010000181.1 GCA_937868685.1 uncultured bacterium
GTCCGACCATGACTTCCTTGGTCAGCTTGCACCTTTTCACCCTTCGGGGTAAGATATTGATGATAGACTTGTAAATAATACTTAAAATTTTTGTCACTTGCAAAGGGAGAAGAAAAATCTTTTAATTGACATCCTGAAACTTGATAAGAGAGTGTAGCAATGTTTTTGGCCGCGACAAAAATATTTTGCCAATCTTGAGAAGAAAGAGTATTTCCTTTGCGAAAAGGAGAAATCTTAGCTGCATATAAAATTTCGGCCACTAAATAATTACCAATTCCCGAGACAAATTTTTCTTGATCCATCAAGAGAGAAAGTATATCTCTGTTTGATTTTTGAGCAGCAACTCGAGTGATGAAATTTTCCCAAGTACTGTCTTGAAGTATACCTGGAGCTAACTTTTGAGATAAATCTTCAGGAGAAAAATAAACATTACCAAATCTTCTTGCGTCTGAATAAACAAATGATGTGGGAAAAGGTGCTTTTCCTTCAATGTTAAATTTAAAGGCAGCATGTTTCATCTCTTGTTCAGAAGGTGTAAAAGTAAAGGTGCCAGTCATACCCAAACCAGCATAAATATTAAATATTGCTTTTTCTCCTGAGATTTGTTTTAGCGAGAAAATAATCATCTTTCCTTTGGCTGAAACTTTTTCTACATATAAGGGAAGTTGAGCAAGAAATTCTTTGAAAAATGGAGGAGGTTTATTTTTATATTTACCACCAACAATTTCAATATGTTTTAAGGCCTTTCCTTGTAAATATAAATGGAGATAATCAGCTACCAATTGTACTTCTGGACCTTCGGGCATGTTCTTTTTCTTTCTTAAAGAAGAAAGAAATTTCATTTTATTTCTTTACAATCGGAGCAACTTCAAAGTGTAGTTAATTTCATTATCCTTACGAACCATGTTAATATCCATCTCACTTAGAGGTCCAGCTGAAGCGTTTCCTTTTTCAATTGCCTTTACTTTCATCTTTGCCGCTGTATACAAAATCTCACGAACAAACATTCTCACAAAAATGTCAATTAAATCAGCTTGATTATTAAGTACACATTCGGTAGGTCCGTCACCAAAAGAACATTGAGTTGAGATTTGTTTCAATTGATAAGTTTCAATATTCTTAATTAAAGCTCGGCGAATTCCACCAATTGTAAGTAAACGAAGAAGTGAGATCACTTCGGATGTATGTGAAATCACACGCTTTTCAATCAACTTACTCAAGAGATATGAAAGATCACGAGCGAAGACAATTAAAATCAATTTGACATCTGTAGTCATTTCAATCTGAAGAGATTGAGCAATATTTGTCACCATATTAGCAGTGTCACTTGGATCAGCAGCAGTGTCACTGGGTGCGATTACATTACTAATTTTAGCAAACAAAGTTGGACGGATTCGTTGAATCAATGGAGAATGAACTTCTTTCACTTCCTTTCGCAACTTCAAAGAGGGTTGTTTCGGACTTCGCCGCGAACTCTTTCGTGAGCGTGAACTCTTCCGCGAACTCTTTCGTGAGCGTGAACTCTTCCGTGAATGTGACTTGGGCATAGTTTTTGAAGAGTATCAAAATTTTTATTTTAATTTTAAAGGAAAGAATGACAACACCACGAGTTGGAATTCACCAATGGAGAACTCCGGGTGATCTTGCAGCAGTTGATTTAATTGGAACTTTTTTGTTTGCCTTGATTCTAGCGAAACCTTTGAAGATGAATGTTTGGCAACTTTTCTTTCTTTTGGTTTTAATTGGTATTCTAGTTCATTTGTTACTAGGAATTGAAACTGCTCTTATTGAAAAATTAAGGAAATTAGTCTAAATGAAAATATGTCTCAGTTAGATTGTGTTATTTACGAAATTCCTTTTATTGAAAGTAAAGAGATAAACAAATTTTTGAATTTATTAAATTTGATATTTCCCAATTATAATTATTATCAATCTTTCTTTTCAGAGTTTTGTATTAAAAGAAAATCTCAAATTGTTTATGCTGAAGTCGATGGGGTTCTTCGGGGTCTCGCAATAGTTTATGTTGATGATGAAATAGGAAAGTATCATATGACAAATTTTGGGGTACATCAAGACTATCGAAAAAAAGGAATTGGTGATAAAATTCTTTCAAAAATTAAACAAAAATATTCACCTTTTGTTCTCATGGTTGACAGAAGTGATAAACAGACTATTGAATTCTATCAAAAAAGAGGTTTAACCCCGGAAGGATGTTTCCCCAATTGTAAAGAGATTGAGGAATTTTTATTATTGAAATATTCTAATACATCGATTAAAAATGATTAAGTTTTTTAAGTATTCATTTAAGAGAAATAATGAGAAAGAGATCTCCACGACAAAAATCTCCACGATTGGGAAAACGATCTCCACGATTGGGAAAACGATCTCCACGATTGGGAAAAGGATCTCCACGATTGGGAAAAGGATCTCCACGACGAAAAGAAAGACCTCCACGTCGGCCTGTACCTCCAATACGTCAGGAACGTCGACACACTCGATATTTCGAATTTGTTTCTCTGATTGCTGCAGGTTTAACCTCAGAAGGAAGTTTAACCTCGGAAAAATGGTCATCTTTTCTTCTAAAAGGTTTGTACAATCCTCAACTTTTCATTTTGATAGCTAAGTTTATCTATTTTAAAAATTGATTTCTTTTCTCTTGAGAAAAGAAAAGAGATAAATTTTCTCATGGCTGCTGTCAAGAAATCAACATTTGTAGTGCGAAATAACTCATATGGGTCAAACGATGTTCTAGTCTATAAGATTGTGACAGCTTCTTCTGTAAAGAAAGTGTGGGAGTATCTTGTTCTCCATTTTAATGATGATTTGGATCATCATTATAGTCTAGCCGATTTCAAGGAATATGTGGAATATGTGGAAGATGTTGAAGATTTGAAAGATATCGACCAGTTTATCACAGAAGGTCTAAAATATCTCAAAGAGAATAAGACTCCTTCTAAAGATGTCTTCAACATGGACAAATTTCGTCAAATTCTTTTAAGTTTTTTGGAAGCTTGGCTTCGAATTGATAACTATGCCCAAACTGAAATTCCCACGATTGAATTGTGATTTCTGTTCCCCGCGGGGAAAGGAAAATTTTTTAACAGGTGAAAAGACTAATAACACGTGTTACATTTTTAAGATATGGTGTAATTTGAGTTGTTTGCTTGAATTTACCCGGTTCAAATTTACCTTCTTGACCATATCCTGTGAGCATGCGGTACAGATCGTAGTATCTTTGTTGTCCTTCTGGAGCTTTGTCATAAGGAGTTCCCAGAGAACAATCCTCTGAAGTGTATCCTTTCTCATTTTCTTGCACCCAATAATCAAGTAACTTATTTTCTTCTTCAGTAAGGTCCTTATTTTCAACTACATAAGCGGTAAAAGAACCGATTTTATTTTCATCAGTTAAAATAACAATGGTGGACATTTGAAGTTTTCTTTCCTTTGAAAGGGAAAGAGAAATCATTTTTTTGAAGAGCGAATTGTACTTTCTGTTCCCCGCGGGGAAAGAAAAATTTTTAACAACAATTAAAAATCATAAAATTTAATCAAACGAGTTACATTTTTGAGATATGGTGTAATACAGTTTGTCTTCTTAAATTTACCTGGTTTAAATTGACCCTCTTCACCACGGCCATAACCAGTAGTCATATAAAAGATATCATAATGTTTTTGTTCTTCTTCAGAAGCTTTGTCATAAGGAGTTCGTAAAGAACAATCTGCATTCGAAATTCCTTTTTCATTCTGTTTTACCCAATAATCAAGAACTTTGTTTTCTTCTTCAGTAAGTTCCTTATTGTCGACTACATAAAAATCAGGACCTTCCAAGGTTCCATCAACTCCCACTACCACAATAGTCGTCATCTAAAGTTTTTATTTAAGCAAAAAAGATCCTAAAAGAAATCAATTTTTTAGAAGTAACTTGCAGTTGCTTCTGCCCAAGGTTTACTTGGTTTTTTCAATTGGCTATTGACTCGTTCATGGAGGAGATAACTCCAATGAAAGAGTTTAACATTCGAGGCAAAGAATTGATCAATGGGGTGATCAGCTAAATTACCAGAAAGATGAGCACGACATTTCGGACAAGGTAAACAAAATTGAAGACAGCTCACGAAAGCTTTGTAACTTTTCGCATATTGGGTCGTATTATTATAATTTGCTGCAAACCAATGGATCATTTTCCAAGTGGGGTGCGACCAAACAGTGATAGTAATATTTGAATCGGCATACTTTTTCAATAATTCATCATATTGTACCATCACAAAATGATGGACATACTTATTCACTTCTTGATGAAGATTGAACACCCATTCGAAAGCCTTTTGTGAATAGGGATATTTAGCGTAAGCTTCTGTCAACCATTTCTTCTCCTGAGCTGGCATCATTGTAAGAGATGACTCAAAGAGACATTGAAAAGGTTGAATCATCTCCGCTCGGTAATACGACGCCATTGCGTAGAGCATTTGAAAGAAATCAACCAACGGAAAAATAGCCATTTTCTTTCTTTTCTTGAAAAAGAAAAGAATTTAAATTTCCTTTACAATCCATTTCGACTTCGCAAATACTCAAGAATTTTCATGAGAGCTTGACAATCAAGCTGATTATACTTAATAATTTCTTCCATTTCTGGAGTAGGAAAATACGTTTTGTATACAGAGTAATGTTGAACAGCTTTGACAGCAGCAGTTAATCCATCTTGCACTTCTCCTGCTTTGTAATCAAGATGAATCACATTTTTCATCGCTTTAACAATTGATTTTAAAGAAAAATTAAAAGCTCCTTTCACCGTAATTGGTTCTTCTTTAAACACATATAACAAATCAGTCCAACGATCTCCCAAGGAAAAAAGAGGATCGGTCAATTTTCCCATTCGAACCAAAAAACTTTCCCAAATATGATATTCGGCATCAGCCCAATGATATAATTCACTATCTTGACCAATTAAAGTTACAAAATCGGTGGCCATCTTTAATTCGGCAGCATCACTCAATTCTTCTAACGGAAAGGTCTCACAACACCATTCACTCGCTTCATTTAACCAGCCGACACTGATCATGAAAATTCTTTCTTCTCCTAAGAACTCGGGAATAGTTTCAAAATCGACGTAAAACTCTTTCGAATTGACACAAGAAATAGCTTTCTGCATTTTCTCAATTCGATGAGGAAGCATAAAAGGTCCATTTGGGCGATTGACTTCTAAAATAGCATCTAAGATTCTTGCCCGTTGCCCTTGAAAACCAACTGTTTCAGAGGAGAATCCTGGATCATGCCAACTATAAATTTCTTTTTGGAAAGCCTTTTTTCGTTCTTTCATACCACAATACCATAAGGAAGTAATTTCTCCCAATCCTTCCGCCAAACCTTCTTTAAAAGGATTACTTTCATTTGATTTCATATTAGGGTACAATTCTGGGTGTTGAGCCAAATCATCTAACCAATGTTCTCCTTCGCGTCGACAACTTCGGAGCCATTCTGCTCCAGCTTGAACTTCTTGACACACTTCTTTATCACGAAGAGAGAAATGGACTCGACCCAATTTTTGAAAAGATGTGAAATAATAAGTTTCTCCCTTTGACGTTTGTTTGGCAGCTCTGCCGAGTAAACAAGCAAAAGGAACGACAGTTTGTTTCAACTTTTTACTAATTTCTTTCAAAATGGTATGATAAATATATAATTGTCCTTTGTAAGCTCGAATGTGTCCACTGTTCAAAAGGTGTTGTCCATCGGCGGCCAATGGAAGTGTCATGAATTTCACATCAATAATCAGATAGCCATTTTGATATTGTTCGAGTTCTTCTAAAGTGAATGCGTCTGGAATTAAAGTATTTATAATATTTGTGCGAACCAAAAGGTCTGGTACTCCGTAAAACTTTTCTTTTTCTGAATAAATACTTGGTGAAAAGATAACATCTACTTTTTCTCTCATTGCTTGCATTACATTTGATAATTGTAATCGATCGTAATATCCTGGAAACTCTCGATATGAGAAACTTGATTCTTCCAACATCCCCTTCAAAAGGGAAACAATACCTTTTTCAAACTCTTTCCCTGCCTGTAACAACGTTTCTAAAAATAAACTCTTACTCGAAAGTAAAGAAGGTGAATGAATTTTTAACCATTCTTGAAGATGGTCCTGGAGCAAAATGTGGTACAATCCTGTTCCAGAAATCCAATCTCCTTTTTTAGATTCGTGATTTCTTGTCTTCTTTTCGGGAACCTCGCTTGAAGATGACTTTCTCTTTTCAGCCATTTCTTCTTCATCAAAAGGAACGAAATTCATTTTTTAGGTTCAATTAAAAGTTTCTCTTCTCATTTAAAATGAATGCAAGAGTTACTTTGAATCGGGTTTGTCAAGTTGAACGAATTCCTTATCCGGTTTTTAACACGGTAAAAACTGGTCATTTGTGGCAGGCTCAATGTTTATTTCAAAATAAACAACTCTCTAGCATTCAAACTCCACGAAAGAGAGATGCCGAAGAACATCTCGCTCAAATTTGTTTAGATGTTTTGCATTATAATCCCCGGGAAGAAAAGAGATTTGAAGATTCAAAAGAGGAAAGTAAACTTTTACAAGTAATAGCGCAACTGCAACATGAAGTGATGTCACTAAAAACTAAAGTATCTTCCATTACCGCCGAAGAAAAATTTACTTTTGCGGACAATCCCTTTGATGACGAGCTCATTAATTTTTTACAAACCAATTGTCAAGCAAAGAAAATCATTTTCATCCATCCTCCAGAAAAGCCAGCTGTTCATAATCCAGTGTCTGGTTATGATATTACTGTTTATTTTCTTTCTTCTCTTGATGAAATTGAAGTTTATACGGTTCCTTCTATCGAAGGGAGGAAAGGTGTTTTTTATTTGCCTTGTTATGAAACACAGGAAGACTATCGAACTGCATTGTGGATGGCAACTTTTCTTCAATTTGGAGCAAGAACAGTTGATGTCATGAATCAAGAGAGAAATGTTGATTTTATCGAAATGCCCATTAACATGCCTTGATTTATTTCCCGAGGGAAATAAATTATTCTAAACGAAGTTCGCCCGATTGTAGCATTTGTGTAACTAACAATGAGATACGCTCAATATATTTTTGATCAGGAGGGAGACGATAATAAATGATTGCTTTTAAATCTTCATCATTAAGGGCTGCATCAATCATACCATTATCACCTTTCTTTCCAATTACTTTTCCATCATCAAAAATCATTCCTGTCCAACGATGTTCCTTTTGTCCAAATGGATTAATAGTAAGCACATAATTTGAGGTGTCAATAGAAAGTTCTTGAATAAGATGAATTCGACAATAGCTTTGTGTAGGGCTAAAATCGGATAAAGGTTGACCACAAGGTTTACCACATACTGAAAAAATACACGATTTCTTTTTATGTCTATTGCAATAAATTTCTCCAACCAACGTTTTAGCTCCACATGGTTGTCCCATACGAACACCAGACTTCATTATCATTTCACAAGTCCCACCATAATTTTTTTGTTCAGTAGCACCCCCATGACGTCCACATTTTCCATTATTGATGGCAGGTTTCATACACATTTGTCCTGCACGAGCTCCAGATTTCATGATGGTGGTACAAAAAGATCCTTCAGGTAACTTTTTTTCTTCCAGTAAATTTTTGGCACATTCTTTCGAAGCAATTGGAGGAATAAAAGCCTCGCCCGAGGAGCAACTTGAAGTCGGTAGTTCGTCTTCAAATTGGATAATTCTTTTTTCAATTGCCTTTCGAATATATGGCAAGACGGCTTCTAATTCTTTGGGAATAGTATCTTCAAGTTCTCGATTTAAATCAAAGAGTAGACGATTGACATAACGCTGAATGGCATCTTGAATTTCATTCAATGGGGAATTCATTTGAGAAGTGGCAAAGACACTTTAACCCCTTGAAGGATGTTTAACCCCTTGAAGGATGTTTAACTTGAGTTAAACATCTTTTATCTCTTATAAAGAAATCATTTTTTATGTGGTACTTTTTATTTGGATTTTTATTTGGATATCTCTTCGAAGATGTTCGAAGTTTGTATCAAAGAGCAAAACGTGAAAGTGCACGTCCAATTGTTCAGACTCTAACTTGGTTACAAGCATTCGCCTTTCGAGCCTTCGAAAGAAAATGGGAAAAAATTCGAGATCTCTTTCCTCGAATTATTGAACATCAAAAATTTTTAGAAATTACCTATTGGTGGAAAAATAAAAAGTATTGTATTCATGTTCCCATTAAGAGCAGTTCCCGTTTGTTGGCTATCAAGAACAAAGATAATCAAAACATTACTTCCGAAGTGCAAAAATATCTTGGACCACACGAAGATTTTCATGGCTCATTACATCTTCTGCAAAAAGTATTTACTGCTCATGGCACAATTGTAATTGAAAATTTAGGACAAAAAATAGAACTCAAAAACTTTGAAGACTTTATGAAATATTTTTCTTCATTACATGGGGATGCTTTATTAACTAATTCTTCGTAGAAGGTATCATAAATAAAACTCCGTAGAGTTTTATTTATGATACCCACCAAACGGTGATTAGTTATCCTCAATCCAACGAGGATATTGCGAGACAGCGTGACGGAGATTAAAATAATCTACCATCCAATTGCCATAAAAAGTTTCATGATTCTCACAGAGGGCAATCAAGCAGATTCGATGATAATTTTCAATTATTCGACGCAAACAAGAAGGTAGACGAGTTCTTTCTTCTTGTAAGAAAGAGCTCAGGGCGAGATTAAAAAACAATCCTACACACAAGAGAATGTGATAGGCAACAAATGCAATAACAGTCAAAAACAAGTAGACAAACAACATGGTTACTCTTTGCACTTCGAGATTTGTCAAAGATTTTGAAAGAAAAAATCAATTTTCGGGGGGGGGTTCGTGCAAAAAAATGATTGAATCATTTTTTGCCTCTTTAAAAAAGAACCATGTCACTCACTCCAGCAACCGGGTACATTTTTTCATGGTACGCCGAAGATGATGGTGTGATTCATGCGTTTGCAATGTCACCTGAAAATGAAACAATTCACCTAATTATTCTCAATTTTACTCGTTATTGTTATGTTGAACTTCCTGAAGATGTTGATTGGGACAATGCCATTCATCAACGAAGTTTGCAATCGGCGATTGGTAATCTATCTATTGAAATTCATCCGAAACAAATGGTGGTGATGAAAAAACATCGATTATATCAAGCCCATGTTATCCCCACTGCCGAAGGATATCAACGAAAACTCTTTCCTTATCTCTTTGTTTGTTTTGATACACAAAAAGCCATGTTTGATTTTACACGTCGAATGACTTGGGGAATTTATGTCGATTCCCTCGGTCGAAAGTTAAATATGAAATGTCATGAACAAGATGCGTCTCCCTTTTTACAATTGTCTGTTTGTCGAGACATTCCTATCACAGGATGGGTTGACTTTCAAGGAGTTCGCCAATCGGATGACTGGAATAGTTCCTATTGTAAACATGAATATATTGTTGATTGGAGAACTCTCACCTTGTCTAAAAATACTGCTTTGTTAAAAACTTTACCCAAGGTTCGTGTTCTCTCTTTTGATTGGGAAGCAAATTCTACCAATCACAACCGCATGCCTAACGAAAAGAAACCAGGTGATGTGCTGTTCCAATGTTCAATGACCGTATTTGAACACGGTTCAGAAAAAATGGAATATCACTTATTAACTTTAGGCCAACCCGATCCGGCGATAGTTCAAGGTGAGAGAAAAGAGAAAGTACACATTCACAATTTTGCCAATGAAGCTGACATTTTAGAAGGTTTTGCTTCAATCGTTATTCAAATTGATCCACAAATTATTACCGGTTACAATATTATGGGGTGGGATTTTCATTATATGACCGCTCGAGCAAAATTGTTAAACGTATATCAATCTTTTAGTCAATTTGGTTATTTGAAAGGATTTTCTGCAAAAGAGAAAACTATTTCTTGGTCAAGTTCAGCCTTTAGTAAACAAAACTTTTCTTATCCTGATGTTCCAGGAAGAATTATTATTGATATGTTACCAGTTGTTAAAAGAGATTTTAAAATGTCGAGTTACAGTTTGAGTTCAGTATCAGCTGAATTGTTGGGAGCCAATCAAACAAAGGATCCATTGACACCGCAAGGAATCTTTAAATGTTATAAGATTCACAGCCCAGAAACTCTAGGAGTTGTTGGAAAATATTGCTTAAAAGATTCAGAAGTAACTGCCTATCTTTTTATCAAATTGAAGACTTGGGTAGGTAGTTGTCAAATGTCTGCTACAATGGGTGTGCCAATTTTTGCTCTTTCTACTCAAGGTCAACAAGTCAAGATTTACGCTCAAATCTATCGTGACTGTTTCTTGAAAAATACAGTCGTGGAAAAGAATGGTTATGTGTGTGGAAAAGATGAATCTTACACTGGTGCGATTGTACTCGATCCGATTCCTGGATTGCATGAAAATGTGGTTACTTTCGATTTTGCCAGTTTATATCCTTCAACTATTATTGAAAAGAATATTTGTTATTCAACTTGGGTCACTGATGAGAAAATTCCTGATATTGATTGCCATGTTCTCGAATGGGAAGATCATATTAACTGTCCCCATGATACAGTCAAAAGAACTGACAAAAAGAAAGTCTTTTGTTGCAAACGGCGTTATCGCTTTCTCCGAAAACCATTGGGTATTTTGCCCAGTATTTTGACTCGGTTAACCGCAGAAAGAAAGAAGGTGAAGAAAGAACTTGAATCAGTCGAACTCAAAGCCAAGGAAGAAAAAGATACTCTGTTAAAGAAAGAGTATAATATGTACGCCACTATTCTCGATTTAACTCAATTAGCCATCAAATTAGTTTCAAATAGTATGTATGGTGTAATGGGTGTTCGAGAAGGTCGTCTACCTTTTATGCCGGGAGCAATGTCAACAACAGCCGGAGGTCGTGCCGCCATTATGAAAGCCAAAAGTATCATTTTAGAAAAGTTTCCTGGAAAAGTAATCTACGGTGATACCGATTCGCTGATGTATATTTTCGACAACACCAAAGACTTCTTGAAACCATCTCCAGATGGTAAAGAGAGTAAAATGGATTACGAGGAATTTGAGAAGTTTTGTCATCTCGTTTCTGAAACGATCTCCTCTCAATTTGAAAAGCCGATGAAACTAGAATTCGAAAACATTGCCGAACTCTTTTTCCTTTTGACTAAAAAGAGATATATTTCCAAATTGACTAATGGTAAAGTTAAAAAACGTGGTATTATGTTAAGTCGTCGTGACAATGCGGCTTGTTGTCGAAGTGTATATGAAGGATTACTGAAACATATCTTTGCTAAAAGTAGCTTAAACACTGTATTGGAATATATTGTTGAAGCAATGAATAAAATTTATTCTTACAGTTTTCCCAGCAAGGATTATGCCATTACTAAAAGTATCAAAGATGTTAGTGATTACAAGGTGAAACCTCTAGATCTCGATCCAACAAAAAGACAAAAGCAATTAGCCAATAAATTCCTTCCTTACGTCGATCCTCATAACAAAGAAATGACAGATCGAATTGAGGCGGAATATAAACTTCGTTGTTTGCCGGCTCATGTTCAATTGGCAGAAACCATGCGTTCTCGAGGAAATATTGTTGAATCGGGTAGTCGCTTTGCCTTTGTAGTAACTACTAAAGGTGGACCAGTCGCAAAAATGTGGCAAAAGATTGAAAGTTTGGAATATTATACTCGACATCAAGGTTTAATTACGTTGGACACTAATTATTATGGAAAGGCTTTGATTAATCCGTTTGATGAGGTATTGGAGGTTCAATTTCATCTTTCAGGCTTTGTGAAAAAGCAACACAAACTTCGTTTGCAAAAATATATGATGTTGCAAGAATTGAAACAACTTCTTCGCCCTCAACTCGTGGCTTGGACAATTTAAATTTCCCCTTGGGGAAATCTAATGAAAAGGTAATTTTTAAGATATTGAAACGAATAGTGGTTTGAACAAATTATTAAAGGATGTCGCAATTTGATAATGTCATTGAAACGGATTCAATTGTAGGATATTTTGAATTTTCTTAAAGAAAATTCAAAAATTCTTTCAAAAAGAAAGTTTTCCTTTCAAAAGAAAATGGGTCAATTTATATCCGCACCGACGGCAGACCAACTATCAGCTGAACAAATTGCAACTTTTCAACAAGAAATGAAAGGAGTTATTCGAGTAATGGAGGAAAAATTCAAATTTCTTTATGTTGATCCCAAAGCTATCTCACTCGACGCATATAAATCAGATCCCAAAGAATATGTTCCATTAAAATATGAAGGGGCCTTTAAAGAAGTTCATCTCTTTCATCCTGTTATAAAAGAAGACAAACAATTTGTTGCACATAGTTTGGTTCCAGAAGAAGGAATTGTTGGCCTTCAGAAATATCATCTTCAACTTCTTTCTTATATTCAACTTTTGGAACAGTCTCAACCATATGTCACAAAATCGGCTCTCCCTCAATTAAAGTATTGGACTGTGCTTGAAAAAGAACGTACAGGGCAAAAATTTCTACAACTTCTCTTTATTTATGACGAGTTTGATTTTAATTCTTCTCTTCAAATGAAGGCACAACAACAAATTTTTAATTGTCAAATAGTATATTCATATGCTATTCAAATTTTTAAAACTTTAGTAGTGACTAGAAATTTGAAAATTATGGCACATTTTGATGGTAATTTAATTTTTAATAGGAGTAATCCAGAGCATTTAATTATGATACCCAGTCTTCCTTGTGGAGAAAATTATAATCAATGTCAAGATTATCTCACAGAGCCAATTGGAGAAGGTAAATTTCCAGCTGAATTAAAATTTATTAATGAAAAAGCTTTGGCTGAACTTCGATCTCTTGCTTTATTGTTAATTAAATTAATCTACGGGCCTGCCGCAGCTAAATCTTTTCTCGGCAATATTTTTATAAATTCAAAAACGAAAGAAATTTTTGCAAAACAATATTTTGAGAAAAAGAATGCGGTTCAAGAAGAGTTAGCAAATTTGACTAGTTTATGCCGTGAAATTATTGAACCTTTTCTAGGACCTCCACAAATGATTCCCTCACCCGTCGAATATTTGAAACATCTTCAATCTCCAAAAATGGTTAAATTGTTTCAAAGGGGCAGTGTTTCCTTTTCGGCTGACTCTGATGCAGTTGGTCAAGCTTTAATTGGTCAAGATCTCGAGCAAATTCAACAAATTAACAATGAATCATTTAAAAAGCATTGTCTCCAGCGAGAGTCGTTACTAGAAGCTTTAACATCATCTGGCCAGTGCCTTTTCGCAGCTTCATCTGACCTTTCTCGCGAAGAATTTGTTGTGATTCTTAAAGAATTAATTTCTCAATTACCACGCAGCTACCAGTTTCAAGCTTGTTACACAGACAGTGAACTTGATCAAGCCTTAAGACAAATCTATCTTTCGGTGAGCGGCAAACAATAAAAATCAAAGAAAATCAAAAATCAAAAAGATTTTTAATTTTTTAATTCAAAATGTCGCTTTACGAAGTCAAATTCAAAGGAGAACAAAAAGGTCCATGGATCCCTTTTCGTGGAGAAGCTACTGAAGTTATTGAGTCGGGATTTCGCGTGTTAAACAAACCAGTTTTGTTATATGAACATGCTTATGTCGGAGAAAAGATTAATCCAAATGACAAAACTTTTCCAGATGAATTTATAGTACAATTATTTTATAACTATGATCAACAGAGTTTTATTCGTAATAAGAATTTACTCCGCATGCTAGAGAAGATGTCACAAAATTTATCTGCCGAAGGATTTTTCAGCATGGCATCGATTCCTTTTGCTTATCGATTTTATCCTAGTCCTCGTTCTTTTAACAAACAAACGAACACAAGTTATGCACTCATGAGATCACCCCCTGTTTGGAAGCATATTCTCGATACTTCAACTTCTCGTTTTCATTGGTTTATGTTTAATGCGTTGTCAGCTCTTTTTTATCTCCATAAATTGGGTATTGTACATCGTGCTATTTCACCAGAAACTGTCTATTTTTCAAAGGATAATAATGACTATTCACCTTCTATTTTTATTCACGATTTTAGCTCGGCTTGCTGGTTAGAAGATCAAACTGATCTCACTCAAATTGTAAGATGTCGTGAATCACCTCCAATGTATGATTATACTGATCCTGTTTTATTGCCAAAATCAAGACAATTATTGCAACAACAACGAGATAAAAATAAAAGTAAGATCTCTTCCGAAGAAGAAAAGAAAATTCGTGATGACATGGATGGTCTCAAGAAGAAAATGGCCGAGTTAAATAAAGAAATCAACGACGCAAAAGGAAATGATCGTACTCGTCTAGAAGGACAGCGAAAAGAACTAAGAAAAAGATTGGGCGAACTTGGGGGAAAATTACACGGTCGTCCAGGAGAAGGAGAACGAATGTCACAAGCAGTGTACGCTCCTTACACTGATAAATCTGATGTATTTTCAATGGGGATGTTATTTTATCAAATTGCAACTCAAGGCATCGGTTATACCAATGAAGCGCTCGATCCTTGGGATCCAACCAGAGAAAATACTATTAGTATGCCTCCAGATCAAATTGAAGTTTTTAACGCGCGTAAACAGCGTTTAACTCGTACAAATCTTTCGCCATTGTTGCGAGATATCATTTTGGGGATGATTCAACCTGAACATAAAGATCGCTTGGATGCTGGTATGGCTTTAAAGAAATTAATTTCTGCACACAATCCTGAGATGCAGATTCCCGATTTACCACCTTTTACCTCGGGAGCACCACAAAAAGAAATTCTACAATATCTTGGTTCGCGAGAATATCCCGAATTACAAGGAGCAAATATTAATACTCTGGCTAAAATGATGACGCAAAAATGGGCTGATGTTGACGCAAAAATTGACCATCAAGATCCAGCTAGTGAATTTTATGGATCATTCCGAGAAAGTAGGTTAAATCCCTCTCCTCCACCAGCTGAATTTTGGGCTTACTGCGTTGGTAAAGGTTTGTGTTACACAGCTGCGGTGGGAATTCCTCTTGTGGTTGGTGGTTTAAATCCAGTTGCTGCGGGTGTTGGATTGGCGACCGCCGGACTTGGAGCCGCCGGTGTACACAATCGATTGTTGCAAAAGATATCGGAGCGATGGAGACGGTAAAGGGTGGGAAGGATGTTTAAACACTTTTCTCCGCAAAGAAATGTCGGAGATCGATTTTACTGAAATTAATAAACATCTCGTTTCTATTGCCTCATATCGAAATCAATTGGCAAAATGTGAGAGAATTGATGAAATTACCCGCATCAAAAACGCCATCATCGAAGCAGAGTTAAAAATTTTTGCTGAAAGAGAAAAAGGTTTGAAGGTTCTTCAAAATAAGAAAGAAGAAATACTTCAAAAAACAGCTCATCTTCAAATTGAGCTTGACAATTTAAAAACTGAGCTTGACACAGTAAACGTTCAACTTGCAACTCATACTGAAAAGTACAAGAGTTCTGTATTTCGAAAAATTGCCGATTTGGAAGGTGATGGAGAAAAAAAGTAATTTGTCTCTCTTCAAGGAACAGAGAAAACCGAAAAAATGAATTTTTCTTTTCCCGGGGAAAAGAAAACTGGGATGAACCTTCTTCGAGTACCAGAAAATAAGTATGACCTCTTTAACACTCAATACCCAGATATTATGGAGTTTGGAATGAAACAACTTCGCGCAGTCTGGTTGCCGAATGAAATTTCCTATGATGAAGACCGGACTCATTTTCAAGAATTAAAAGATGATCGTATTAAACATATCTTAAAACGAATTATTGGATTCTTTTTTACCAGTGATGGAATTGTATTTGCTAATCTTGACGAAAACTTTAAAGAAGAGTTTAAATCTCCTGATGTTAAATTTACACTTGGAGCTTTTGAAGTTATAGAAAGAATTCACGCAATTTCTTATGGATTTCAACTTGATTCAATTATCATCGATGAAGAAGAAAAGAAAAGTTTAATGAATGCAATTGTCGAGGTTGAATCGATTAAAAAGATGGCTGAATTTGCCTTTAAATATATGAAACAAGAAACCCCTCTTTATTTGAGAATTGTAGCCTTCTTGTGCATTGAAGGTATTTTCTTCTCCTCACCTTTTGCTTTTATTTTTTGGATTCGTAAATACCTTCCCAAGAAATTTCCTGGTATTGTCTCAGCAAATGACTTTATTTCCAAAGATGAAAATCTCCATTCTGAATATAGCGCCTATGTCATCAATTTGTTTCGAAATGAAGGAATCTTTGAACAAAAAGAGGCTACCGCCATCTTTCGTGAGGCCACCGCAGTGGCACTTGATTTTGTTGATGACACCTTTCCTGATGATTTACTCGGAATGACTCGAGGAATGATGCGAACTCATGTGAAATATATTGCAAATCGTTGGGCTCAAATGATTGGATTGCCAGTATTGCATGATGATGCTCGCAAAACGCCTTTTACTTTTATGGACAATATTGCTCTCGGAAAGAAAGATAACTTTTTCGAAGTCAAAGATTTAACAGAATATCAAGGTGCTCCCAACGTCAATGTTTCTTTTACAAATCCCGAAAATGAAAGCTTCTAAAAGTTACAAACTTTTTTTTCAAAAATAAAAGTTCTTCTTTCAATAAAAACACTCCATGCATACTCCGATTGCGCTCGTTTTGGCCGTTGCTGCGGCAATTTCGTTGGTTATCAATCTTTATTATGCCGAAAAGGACCCTGCCAAGGCAAAGAAGGCTTCAATTGCGGCAGTTGTGCTTTTGGCCGTCCTAGCACTCGTTTTGGTCCACAAGAAATTTGGTCTCCCAATGATGGGATCGAGCTACGGCTACGGTGATTTCTAAAGAATGATTCAACCTCTTCAGAATAGTTAAAAATTGATTCTCTTTTTAATCGTATATCAAACTTTTAGAAGTTTGATGAATGATAGTAAATGCATTATTTGTTTCAATTCTGGGCAAGCAAAGTATTGCACCCATGCCTATTGTGTAGCTTGTTTGCGAAAATACTGTGAAAGACAATTAAATCAAAAAAGAAAGTGTTCCTGTGCCATTCCTGGTTGTAAAAGTTATTCTCCAAGTGAATTGAAAGAGATTCTCGATGAAAAATCTTACTCTTGTTACTCCTCTCAAATTGATGAGAATGCAATACAAGACTATTTAAATCGTCATGGGCAACAATGTACTCAATGTCAAGAATGGGTCACCAAAGGTGAAGGATGCAATCGAGTCAACTGTCGATGTGGTTTAAGTTGGGACTGGCGCTATGGGCCACCTCAATTTGTACCACCTTCTTCACCTTCTTCTTCATCAACTTCTCCCTCTTTTTGGTGTTTGCGTTGGTTTCGCGATGAGACAAAGATTTTTCTAAATCAATTAAGTCCACAGACACTCATACTCATTGAACTTGAATTAACTAAAAGTTATTCAGCTTCAAAAGAGATGTCAATTCGGAACATTCGCAATCATCTCAAAAAGTTGTAATTCACTCTATCACCTTTTGAGGTGATAAGGTGAACCATTCTAAAGAATGGTAAAAGGGGAAATGTTAAACTACTCCGAAGAGTCTTTTAAAATTTCCCCAGTAAGGTGTTTTTTTCTTTTGTTAATTAGAGAGCAAAAACTTAATAATCTTTGTACAATGGTCAACATCATTTTTGGTAAGATAATCAAACGTACGCTGCAAATGATAGGGAAGGAGATCTCGAATCGAGAGAATCAAATAGACCACTCCCATACTGAAAAGCACATAGCCAATCAGACAAAGGTAAAATACAAAGAGGAGAAGGTAAAAAAGCCAGAAACAATGGCAAACGCCAATGCATACACAAGAACAACATCAATGAAAGTGGACATTGTTATTTGCAGATACAAAATTATCCAACGATTTTCAAAGAAAAATTAATTTTCAGGTGTGAGCATATTTAACTTCTATTGGGGGTTACTCAGAAAAGATTGAATGATCTTCATTAATCATGTTTATCCCTGAAAATTTTTTCCACAGAGAAAAATGATAAAATCAATTCATAACTTTTAAAAAGTTAAGCAAAGACAATGTCAAAAACTCTTGAATGGTTATATTCACTTGAACCAAAAAGACAAAAAAGACCTTCAACTCCAGAAAGAAAAATATTTTTATTGAAATATATTGCAACTACTGATCGTAATAATCTTTGTTCTTTCTTTCATGTGCTTGATGTCTTAGATATGTATGGTGTATGGAATCAGGAGAGCTTAAACATGGCACAATACCTTGTCGCTCAATACTATTTTATAGATAATGGTATGAAAGTTTCAGAAGAAAAGAGTGCTCACTTTTTTGTTAAATTAGCTTGTTCGTTGCACTTTCCTTCATTTTTTTACTATATTACCTTGCTGAGCAAGCAAAAAAAGTGTCATAAAGATGAAATTGATACATACTTTAATGTAGCACTATTGTTAATGTTATCAAATGATTATTACAAATATTCGAACTATCAGTTGATCCAAAGTGTTTTTCTTTTATTTGAAAAGAAAGAAGGGCCTGTATCATTAAAGAAGATTTTTTCAGATATTCTACTTCAGGCTGAAGGGCAGTTCCCAACTGAGATGTTAATTCTTTGTCGAAAAGTACAACAAAACTTTATGACATTGACTGAACAACCACTTGAAGAAGTTAAGTATATTGACTTAGTTTGTCCACAACGAATTTATTCTTTCGATCAAAAAGATTTCCCTTTTTCACTCAACTCTTTACGACTTGGTGTTGGTGTATTAGGAACAGTTTATCAAGATAAAAACGGAAATGCTGTTAAGAGATGTAAATGGGAATACAAATCGGATGTTATGAGTGAAACATCGTTAGTTCGTTTTTTGGATCATCCCAATTTAATTCAACATTATTGTGTTTCTGTTCACAACATGGTACATCTTCGCTTTCATATTGAAATGCCCCGTTTTCCATTTAATTTAAATGATAAGTTTAATGAGATACGTGGTAATTCAAAAATTATTAAACCTATTATTGCACAGGTACTAAAAGCTTTATTGTATCTTCACGAGCGCTCGATCCTCCACCGAGATGTTAAATTATCAAATATATTGTTTGATGAAAAATATCACGCCGTTTTGTGTGATTTCTCTTTGGCTAAATTTTCTCCAATTCAAGAGAAGGCCGAAAGACTTGTACAAACTTATGAGTATCGAGCTCCTGAAGTATACACCAATAAAATCTCCACCGACAAGATGGATATTTGGTCGGTGGGAAGTGTATTAATTCATCTTTATTCGTCAGCCCGGTTTATACAACATTTAAAAGGAATCAATTCAATTGGTGAAAGAGAATGGGGCATCATGATTCGAAAAGAAGATTGGTGGGAACCATTGGTTGAAATCCAAGATCTCTTGTTGAAAGATTTAATTCGACAGATGGTCAAACAAGATCCCTCCCAACGTTATTCAGCACATGAGTGTTTACAACATGAATACTTTTACAAGAAATAACTTTTCTCTGCGGAGAAAATTGACTTTTTCTTTTGAGACATTTGAATAAAAATGTCCTTCGAAAATGCAACGTAATATCGAGATTCTTCACCAACAGCCAAAGTCGGCTGGAGTGATGTTGATTGCTTACGATCATGTATTATTCGTGAAAGAAAAATCCTCTGGAAAGTGGGGTTTTCCCAAGGGTTCGATCGAAAAAGGTGAAACGCCTGAAGCTTGTTGGCAACGAGAATTGTTGGAAGAAACTACTTTAGATATTAAGAAATATCAATACAGAACTACATATCGGAAAGTCCGTTCGCGATATCTTGTCCACACTGTTCGAATGTATCTTCCACGAGACGCCTTTCAAACTATGAAAGAAGAGATGGATCAAAAGAGTACCACTGAAATCAAAACAATGAAATGGTTCCCTCTTGAAGAGGCGAGCAAAATGATGGATCGAGTGAATGATGTCACCCGCAATACAATGACGTTGAAGACCCATTAAAATTTTTATCTTTCTTCGGAAAGATAAAATGATTTTCCTTCTTGGATTGAAGAGGAGAAAACTCCAAGAAAATTGACTTAAAGAATTTTTTCTCTTTTTTACAGAGTTAAAGGATGGTCCTTCCGCCGTTAAAGCGTTATACCATTACTTTTACTGTGGCAACCAATTGGAGTATCAATCATATTCTTTTCTTCCAAGAACATCAATTTGCTCAATGTTCCAAAGATCCTCTCTTAGATTTGAAAAAGAATCAACACTCTCTGCCCCACGTTCCAATTGGTACCATTTTGTCCCTGAAATACAAAGATGAAAATGGAAAGGTTCACTTCCGCGGCTATGGAAATGCGTCTACATCTTGTTTTTCCAATGTTACATCGGCCAAAATTTATGTTGGTAAAATTGTTGATGTAAAGATACCTTCTTTTGGGAAGATTCAAATTACTGGTTGTCTTGATGATTCACAAGCATACAAAACCATTCAAACAATTTGGAAGTCAATTCAAGAAATTGAGAAGAGAAAACCCGAATTTGTTACACTTCCTCCACAAGAGCCTCCGAAAGCAATTTACAATCCCGTAATGAACAATGTGAGTATTCATATTAATTTTGAAATTAATCGTAAGAAATTACAAACTTTTCTATATCGTTACCAAGGAGATAATTTTCTTCTTCCCGTTAAAGATGAAAGATATGCTGGAATTAAAATTGAAGCCAAAATAAATAGTATTTCTGAGATTCCGATTGTCCAACATCGATTTTTAAATGGAAAATGGTACAGTTCACAAGTAACAATGAATGACTTCTTGGCATTGCTGACAGGTAAAAGTCGAAAAGAAGAATTGATGAAGAAGTATCAACATGTAATTTTAATGTTTCACTCAGGTAAATTAATTTACATTGCTCCCCGCTTTGAATTAATGCCTGAATTCTATCGCTATTTTCTTAATATTCTCCAAGAGAATCGCGACAAAATTGAGGAAACTTGTCAACATGAGACTTCAAAAATAACCACATAAAAAGTGGACAATTTCTTTCCTCGCAAGGAAAGAAAACTTTTTAAAACTCGAGATCGGGAGATGTAAAGGAAAATTCACTGTCCATATCTTCAAAAATCCATCCATTTTTAGTTTGTTGTAACACAGGGAAGTGGAAGGGATCTCCTGCTATGTCATATTGACTCACCAAGCGATAATTGGTGTTGTCCAATTTACATGTATTCATTCGGACGTAGACTTGGTCATTAACGAGTAAAATGACTTCATCTTTACACTGTCGTAAGGAAAGAGTAATTGGATCTTTGCAATCTCCTTGAATTTCATTCGCATTGCGAATATTTGTAATAGTTCGTTCAATTTCATTGGGAGAGAGTAAAACCAATTTCTTCCGAAAAGAAGGGTGCAACACAACCGAGACCCATTGCTCTCCTCGCAAAAAAGATAATTCAGATTTGTCATTGTAGAGTCTCAGATAAGCATGTTTGACATCCTCTTGATCTACAGTAGCAAAATAAAGATCTTCCTTGTTAGTTGGAGTAAAAATGAAAACAAGTTCAATTGCACTCTTGTCAACTAGTGACAAGGTTTGAACACTAGTATTCCAATAGGGAGTATAGTCGCTTTTTTCGAGAAGAGGAAGTTCTTCAGCCATTTAAATCTTTGTCATATTTCATCTTTTACAAAAGATAAAAATCAATTTTTTAGAAAGTCTTTGAACTATTTCATACAAAACTATACCATAGGCTATAACACAACTACCAATTATAACACATCCAATAAATTCCATTTATTTTAAAGGAATTACGTTTAAACCAGTGCTTTCACACGTTAAGCCAATTGATATCTCTCATATCGGTAACACATATTTCCGATGAGTGGAAGATGAAAGAAAGCCACCCAACCTAAAATATAAAAAGCCCTTACTGCCGAAAGATATGAACGATGATTTTGTTTCCACCATTTTTCGTCTTCAGAAGATATAAATTGACTCTGATATGCTAAAAATAAACAATAAATACTTCCAAGTATCTGAAAAATTGCTAAAATAACTAACAAATAAAAATCATATTGAAAAGAACCATTGTAATATTTTTTCCTACATAAAAGTCCTATCAAAGTAAACAAAATTACAAACATTGCAATCAAACAAAAGGTTAAAATTGATTGCAAGGAAAAAACAATATTCCCTGGATCTTCTGGAAAAGAAAGAAATATAATTTCACCATTAAAGAGAAGAAATAAACTATAAATAATTGTACTTAAACTAAAAATAGCAATTGAAATTGCTAGAGAGAGTTGAAAACATAAAGTTTTGTTGTCACTGGGACATTGTAACATTTTTTTTTGTAGAAAGATACCATCACTCAATTTATTTTTACATAGTAATTAAACGCTTTGCTGGTTAAACGCTTACGGATTATTTCAAAGATGGAAGTCTTCGGTTGTATTATGATTGGATTATATGGTATGGCTTGTTGTCTTCTTTCAAATGATCAACAAACATCCAATGAAATAAAACAAAAAGATGATGAACTTCTCTTTGTGAGCATTGTACCTCAAACTTTTGAAGAAAGAAGTATTTCTCCTTCCCAAGAAAGCGAATCATCCATTGAAAAAGATGAAGAGAATACCTTAAAACAGAGATATTCTTCTCCGATAGAGGATATGGAGATTGATGATTGGGAAAGTCTAGTTTAACTCCGGAGGTGTTTATTTCTTCCAATCATTAATATGTTTATTACAATATCTTTCTGGAAATGGTAAAGCTGGATTATATAATCGAAGTTGTTCAGCCCTCTTTAAAAGTGTATTATAAATTTGTCCAAATTCAGCAGGATGATCTTCATCATCTGGTGGCCCTTTAATATGGCCTGGTGTTAAAACATGTGCAATTTCATGTAAATAAACATACACAAGGAAGTTTTCAAAATACGGAGATTGACTATCATCATGAACACAAAGATAAACTTCTGTTTTTTCTAAAGCATATGTATTGGAGGAATGGGGATAAACATTTACCTGGGCAATAATTGGATGTACTGGTATTAATTTTTGCTTTAATTCTTGCAAACGTTGATAATCATTAGCATTTTTCTTGTGTACCACTGGATGATAACGATTTCGCCAAATCAACCAGACAAGCAAAAATAAACCAAAGAAAAGGATTTCTTTCATTTTAGAAAGGGGAAAAATTTTTATCCCGCGGGATAAGAATTTCATTACTTCTGGTTATTTTGGTGAGATATTTCTACTCCACCTGATTTTACAGAAGGTTTTATTGGAATCTCAGATTCTTCATTCATGGCAACATCTTCCGTGATATGTGACGATTCATCTTCATCTTCATGTGAGGTGTCATCATCTGCGTATGAAATGTCTCCATTGTCTTTAATTTCATAATATTCCAACCTTCTTTTTTCCGGAGCTTTCCTCGGTGGCAGTTTTTCTTCATTGTTTGTTTCTCGACAAGAACAATGCCAGACCGGACGTTGACATGAAATACAATAAAAATTAACAGGCAACATACTTCCAACTCGGGCACAACTGCCGCATAACTGGGAAAAGCTGTCAATTTCCGTCTGACAGCTTGAACAAGTATTCATCTTTTCTTTATTTTTTTAGAATAAGGAAGAAAAAATCATTTTTCCTCTTCGCAAAGAGGAAAATATTAATTTTCATCAGAAGGTATAATCATCCATTTACCTTCTTTTGCTAAAAAGGGCAATGAAGTCAAACCGTTGTAATCATCTACTATCAAATTAGAATTCATACAATGTAACCTTCCTTTATATCCACCCGAATTTTCAATAATATCATTCTCCAAAGATTTCTCTTCGACGTGGGTAGTAAAATCATCATAAAAACTAAAGATTCCAAGGTAGTAAATGTCTTCATCTTTTTGAAATCTTTTCGGGTACCACTTTCGCATTTGTTCAGCCAGAGAAGTTGGCATCAACGTCACAGACAAATGGTTCTTAATTTCATTAAAGAGATGTCCATATTGTTCGAGATAAATTTTAATTATCTCCCGTTCAAAAGAAAGGTCAGGCTGTTGCTTTGATAATACACTAAAAGGTAAACCTTCACTTTCATATTCTGAAATTGAGTCTTTTTTCTCTTGATACTTTTTCATTCCCTCTCCTTCTCGAATAAAAGAAAGAAGTTGTGGACACAATTTTAAGAAATCCGAATCACATTGAACTCCATACATCCAATTTAACATAGTGCTATCACCTTCCAAAATACCAATCAAATAATCAGAAGGAATTTGCAATTCTTTTTGAAACTTTGCAGAGAGAAAAGGACGAAAGGTATCTAAAATCTCTGAGGCTGAACGAACACAGCCATAAAACAGAATTGCACTTAACATCAAAGAATTTTAATTGTCTTGAATTATATTGAGAAAATAAATTCAATTTTCATTTTGAATTGGAGTTACAATATTTCTTTCCACAACAGGTGTTTTCAAAATGCGTAATTGTGATTCCAAATCTTTAATCTTTTTCTCATAATCAAGTTGACGTCGTTTAAAGTCACTCGTTACTTCTTGTAGCTTATTGTTATTATTTCGTAAATGATCTTCTAGAGTCTTGATATGTCTTGAACGACCTTCCAATTGAGCTTTCAATTCTTCTTCTACAATAGCCAATTGAGAATATTTGTCATGTAAACGATGTAATTCTTCTTTTGTTTGAGTATCTTCTTCAGTTGTTTTCCATGTTTTTAACATATTTTCACGTAAGGTATTATTTTCTTCACACAAGGAAGCTACTTTTCCTCTCAACCCTCCATTCTCTTCCTCCAAAGTTAATGACCTTTGATTAGCAAATTTAATGGCTTGATCGGCAGTCTCTTCTTTTTCTTTCAAACTAGACTGAGATTGTTCCAATTCTTTTTCTAAAGTATAAATTCGTTCTTGAATTATGGTTTGATTTTGTCGCAAGTTCTCGATTTCCAGTATCTTTTGTCCTAAATCATCCTGGCAATGACGTAAATCATCTTGATATTTATTTGCTTCTGAACGAACTTTTTCGATTTCAGATTTAACCACGCTAATACCTTTTTGTAATTCAGTGACTAAAGCAGTCTTACTGTCAAGTTCTTCGGCCAATTTTTGGAATTGATCCAATGATTCTTCATAATTGGCCGGTGTTAAAGTTGGTTGGACAATGAGATTATATTCTTTCTTGAAATCTTTGACATCAATCCCTTTTTTCTCACAAATGTCAATCAGACGATTTAAATCGCTGGTCAATGCAGAAATAATGATTTGTTGTGTTGCTAATTTTTCATTTGCCTCGTAAAGCAATCGTTTATATTCTTCAATATTCATTTCTAAATTCACCACTGGTTTATTGAGAATAGTTTGTGTAATTGCCCCAAATCTTAGTGTCGACAAGGTTTCTTCATAATTAAATTTAGCTGGTGAACAGGTGATCACAAGATGAGTTTTACTATTCCCACCCAATGAATCAGTCAAGAGCCGTGTCAACTTTGAATCGCGATAAGGAATAAAAGGTTTCTTTTCAGCCAAACAGCGAATAACAATACCTAATGTTAATAGAGATTTATTGGTGGCATTGGCCTGCTTGAGTAATAAACCTTCGGCTTTGGTCTTGGCAATTTTTTCTGAACCAGCCAAATCGACAAAGACAATACGAGATGTAATCTTTTTTCCTGTTTTCACATCAGTTTGTTGTACGTGCATCACTAAGATTGAATGACTCCGAGAAGAATGAGCATTTAAAGCGGTTGCGGCGACTGTTCGATTTAATTCACCTTTTCGCATAATTCGGACAGCATCTTCAAAACAATTGACATAAGTCTCGGTTACTTCTTCAATCCACAATCCACGAAAGCGATCTTCACGAATTTTAAGATCATCTCTCAAGGGTGCTAATAAATCGCGAATTTTTTCTAAATAAATTTCCACATAAGACATACTTACAAGAAATTCATATCCTTTTTTGTTGCGAATTGCGGTAAAGAGATCTTTAATCAAACGGGGTACCACTCCCATTTCACTTTCTGTTTTCCATAATTCACCTTCTTGAGAAAGAAGATCGGCATTGTCGACTGCTGCCGCATAACCGGTCATGGTAGTTGTTTTACCTGAATTATGAGTCACAACTCCATCTGCAAGTAAAAACCTCGCAGGACATCCTTCAATCGGTTTTAATTGAAAACCAGCATATAATCCCATACTCAATTCCTCAAATTGAATGGGGTAGACGATCAATTGTTTTTTATGTTGTCTGACACCAAGATATCCACGTGGATTCTTTAAGACTTCTTTCAAGGGGATATCCACAATTTTACCTTGTAATGATAAAGTTAGAACGTGATCAAGATTGACTGTATAAAAACTTTTACTTTCAGTGTCAATTACTTTGTACATATGAGAAATACCAGTATATAATTTGATTACTTCACGAAGATTTCCTTGATCATCTAGTAATTTGTCTTCGATTTTGATATCTCTGGCTTGAATCGGTGAACCATCAGCCAGCATCACTAAAGTATCAGGAGATAAACAAGCCGATTGACCGTAAGCGAAAATAGTGGCATTGTACCCTTGAAGAATCTCATGAATTAAGGGTTTTCCCACTGCAGTGTATACTTGTTCCTGAGTCGCTTTCTCATCAAAGACTTTATCATAGAAATATTTATTTTCTTTGGTTTCTTGTGGGAGATGTACAACATTTCCTTCCAAACGAATCATTCGAGTTGCACCATTTTTCAATTCTGTTTCATTACAAGGTCGAAAACGACAAAAAACTTTGACATTTTTGTCTTCAACCGAGGTTTGCTTATCGGGGAGTTTTTCTTTCTCACCTTTTGGTTCTCGTGGCGAAAGAACTTTATTTTTTCCCTTCATAAAAAAGAGATTTTCTTTTCTTAACATTTTGAAAAAAATAAAAGTTCTTCATGGAATTTCTCGAACGAAATCGAAATTTGGCCGATCAATCACGCTTTGCTGAGGCAATGCGAAAAATTCAACAAAAAAGTCTGGAAGAAAGACGGGCAGAATGTAAAAGAATTTTCGTCAAAAAGCCTTCTAATATTCCAGTAATCGTGATTCCCGCCAAAGGAATTCAACTCGACAAGTTGAAATACATTTGTGACAATGATATGACGATAGAAAAATTAAACTATGTGATTGTCAGGCGAATTATTTCTTCTACACCAGTGCCTGAAAGAGCCTACTTTTTTATTACCGAGGATAAACAAATTCCACCAACTGATATGTTAATTCGAGACCTCTATCGTAAACAAAAAAATGAAGATTTTACTCTCCATCTTTACTTAATTGGTGAAGATACTTTTGGTTGTGATTAAAAAGTTTTTCTCCCTTTCAAAGATGAACATTCAAGCAGTCTGGCAAGATTTTCAAAACAACAACGACCGTTATCGTCAATTGTTAAATAAATTTGAAATTAATATTCCCCCCGATGTGAAGTCTCTCGAATCGTTTCGCCAATGGGTGGCAGTTGATCCTATGCCTCCATCAGAAAAAAGATTTAAAGTTTTAACTCAACCCGAAGATGAAAAATCCTTAATTCCTCGAGCAACTGCTCGTGTAAATGAAATTCAAGAAGCAACCAAGCGAAGAGCTTTTGACGATGGTTTATATTTGGATTATGGCTGTAGTGATGGAAAAATGACTCTTGAAATTGCAAAAAAGTTAAACATTCCGTACAACAACGTATACGGAGTTGATAAAGCTGAATTCACTGGAGTTGAAATTAAACCAGTCCTTGATAAAGCTAATTTTATACTACTTGATCGAGAAAGTGGTGTACTCCCTTTTGGTAATGAGAGATTTGATCTGATTTCAGCTTTTCAAGTCTTACATCATATTCGAAATCCTGAACCAGTAATCAGAGATCTCGTTCGCATTTTGAAGAAGGATGGCATTTTTCTGTTACGCGAGCATGATGCGCAACCAGAAGATCATCGTTTAATTGATTTTGAACATTTGATTTATCCTCATTCCAACATCGAGACCAATTACATTGGTAATTATCATTCTTCCGTCGAATGGGATGCTTGGTTGATTAAAGCAGGTTTAATTCCAATCGGATTTACCTTTACAAAAGGACAAACCTTTTATTATATGAAAGCTTACACTAAAAAATAATTAAGTTTCCGCGGAAACTTAATGAATGAGACGAGAGCGAATATCCTTCCAAATTAAAGTTGGATAGATGACACATGTTGTGTGAGCTCCTTCGCAGATAACTAGATTTACTTGAGGAATTTCTGCAATTCCATACTCAGGCGGAACATGAAAGTCATAACGGCTGACTACACAACAATAGTTATGTTTCGACTGTTTTAATTTCTCTCTTAATGAAGAAATAATATTACAATCTGGATGCATTGCAAGATATCTTTTTTCTTTGAAAGGAAGAAAACGTAAAGCGGGAGCTCCTTGTAAAGGTGCATTCAAGGTGATTACTTTAGTATTATAAGGAATCGTATGTTCGGCCATCCATGCTGCTAACAATCCTCCCATTGATGTTCCTATCAAAGCAGAAATACGAATTCGGTTATCAATCAAGAGAGAAATTAATCGATCAAGAAAGCGGACATAATCATCAAAGGATAAATCTTTCCGAGATAAATTAGGCAAGATAATTGAATGTTGTGGAAAAGTTAAGCGAAACTCAGGTATTGAATATCTCCATTGTTGTGGACAACTTGAACTTCCATGAATGGCAATTACAACTGAATCAGACAATGGACGATCGGGAAAAGAAGTAAAATTTTCCGCGTCAACTTCTAGCACATCGTCATCATCAAATTTCTTTTGACGACAGCGGAGACACAAGTAATACAATTTAATAGGAATTTCTGAAATTTCATGCCAAATTCCTCGCCAACTTAAATGTTGACGAGAAAATTGAAAGAAGCTCATCTTTAACAAACAAAAATTAAGTTTTAAATCATGGACCGAGATGATGCTTTTTTGTCAAAAGCTTTACAGCGAAACATAAAACGGAGATATTTGTTTCCTCCCAAAGTGCCACCTGTTTTTACATCTCGTGAAGAACGAATAACATATATTTTAGAAATTTATGGTTATATGACATTGCGAAAAAACGATTTTCCCTACGCCGCTGCAATTCAATCTATCTGCTACAGCGATACTTTACCTTCAATTGACCGTGAGCTTCTCTTTGGATGTATTGGAATGGGCATTTGTTTGGAAGAAGCTTCGTTGGATGATTGTTATTTATATGAAATTTTCTTGGCATCAGGCCATTCCTTCGACGAAGAGGGTAATGAAAAATTTCGTTTGACCCTTAAAGCTATTGATCAATTTCCCAACATCTATCTTGAAACACCAGATCGAATGTTATCCCTGTTTTGGAAGGATTATCTTTCACTTGAAATGTATCAAAAAATTTTACTTCATTTATGCCATCATCCCTTTGAGGGGAAGAAAACTGCACTTCCCTTCTTACAAGAACGGGAGATTCAACCTTTTCTTTCCTTTGAAAAAATTGTAGAAAAAAAGATACCACGTTGGAAATTTCTCCCTCATCAAGAAGACGACAGTCTTTATCAAGGTGCTCATTCACAAACTAGAAGATGGGTCTCAGCAGAAGATCCCGAAACTTACATTGTCAAAACTTATGGTAATCAACTTGAAATGGAGGCGGGCATTCGAGAACTTTATTCTTTAACTATTTTTGATCATCCAAATATTGTCAAGTGTCATGGTTGGTCTATTTCCGAGGATTTTACTCAAATTCAATTTTTCTTGGAAGATGGTGGAGAAGAAATTGATTGTCGTTACACCACTTTAAAATGGTTGAAGAAATATACACCTCAGATTTTAAGAGCTCTCCGTCATATTCACACTCGAGGATTTGCTTACCGTGATTTGAAAACTCCCAATCTTGTCTTTCGTCGTGGTAAAATTACATTAATCGATTTTGGCATGGTTCGTCGAACAAATTGTGTTGGTGGAAGTCCTTACATGATGTCTTTTGCAATTGGACCCGCGGAAATCTTTGCAGGAAGTTGCATTTATTGGGGAGCAGTTGATATCTGGTCATTGGGTATGTTACTTTATGTTTTAACACAAAAGAAGTATCCACTTGGAGTAAAAGGAATGGCCTCTTATCGGGGAAAATATTTATATACTAAAGCTTTTCTTGAACAATTAACACCAGAAGAAGAACTTGAATTTAAGCAGATGAAGAAAAATAATACATCTTTAATAATTGACGGAAAAGTGTCTGATATTCAAAATCAAAAATTAAGAGCTTTGATTAAACGATGTTTTTCCGCCAGAGCACCTTCGGCAGGTGAATTATTGCAAGATCCTTTCTTTGAATAATTTCTGAAAAGAAATTATTTTAAGCATTTCGAAGTTGATTTAGAAGAGATACAGTAATGGGAGGATGATTTTTCTTTTCGGCAAAGGCTAAAATATCCTTTCTTCTTTGTTCAAATTGTTCAAGTTTATAAGAAGTATATTTTGCATCGAGAAAGTTATCCAGAAAGTCTGCCACTTTAATCATAAAACCATAAACTGACAAAGATTCCAATTTTATTTTCATATATTCAATCTTATTCAGTTGGTTTATTTTTGATTGATCATTTGTTAACTCCTTGACTAATAAGGAAATTTGTTGATTAAAAGTTTCTTCTAATTCTTCTGGAGTGGTTTTCGTATCTTCCAAAGTATCATGAAGTAAAGCTGCCGCTAAAATGTCTTCATTTTGCATTCCATGTTGACGAAGTAAACTAGCAACTGAACAACAGTGGACAATATAAGGCAAATGTGTAACTTTACGCTGTTGATCTTTATGTTTGTGGAGAATAAATGTAAGAGCTTTGGTGAACATAAAAATGATTTTACTTTTTGGAAGAAAACTGTTAGAATCAATTTTTATGGAGTCACACTTCTTTTCTTTCAAAAAAGAAACTCTGAGTCCTCCAGAAAGGACCGAGGGTATTGAGTATATTCTCAAGGTCTGCGATGAATACAAAATGAATGTTTATACATCTTTGATGGCTATTGAATTTTTTGACCTTCTTTCATTCAAAATGAAAGAAAAAGATACTGTTCCCTTTGTTTGTGTTTACTTAGCTTTTCTCTTTCGTGGCTCTGAAAATCAAAACTTTTTAAATGGTCCAGAGTGTATCAAATATGAAGAAGAATTGTCTTCTTTGTGTTTTGAAGTAGTAGCTTCATTCAAAGGACCTATTTTTAGACCTACTGCAATGAGATGTTTATCACTCTTCTTACAAAGAAATTGTACTTCCTTTGAAGAGAATATGATCCTGCTAGGTTATTTGAAACAAAAAGTTACTTCTTGTCAAGAGATCTGTGAACTCGTCTCTCCCCTCTTACCCGAAGAAAAGAGAGTATCATTTTCCACTTTTGTAGAAAATGAAATAAAACAAACTTCCTCGAAACCCTTTTACCGGAAATACAGTCCAGGAAAAAGAATTTGTTGTCTAGGTGAAGGGGCTCATGCGAAAGTTTATTGTTGTTTGGAAGATGAAACAACTAAAATATACACTGCTGTCAAAGTCTATAACATTGGTGAGGGAGAAGAATTGAACGCACTTCGAGAAATTGCGTTGTTAAGTTCGGTATCTCATCCTTCAATT
The DNA here is from genome assembly GCA_937868685.1 of uncultured bacterium. GTDB lineage: Bacteria > Patescibacteriota > Minisyncoccia > Phycocordibacterales > UBA1006 > CALMMZ01. Next base: position 31,603 of record CALMMZ010000181.1, read on the forward strand.
GTGCCATTTTTTGGTTGGAGTTTTGAACCGAAAGATCAAAAAGTTTACCTTTATTTGGGACAGGGATATAGGGTGCCTCCTCATGATCTCTCTGAAAAATGGATTCAACAATATGGTTATGAAATATTGCAAGCGATTGATTATCTTCATCAAAGAGGATTTGTCCATCGCGATTTAAAACGAACGAATGTAGTTTATTCAGATGACAAAAAGCATGTCTGGTTGATTGATTTTGGTATTTCTCGTGAAGAACAAGCTCATGGAATGAGTGCAAAAATGGCCCCTCAAATTTTAATGCCTCCTGAAATGATTGAAAATTTAGATTATGATGCCTCGATTGATATTTGGCAACTCGGGCTCTTTTTTGCCGGAAGTATTACCAAAGACGAATCTTTTCCCTCGGCATTGACTGATACAGATTTAACTTATCAATTGTTTTATTTTAAAAACAATCTTTTGATTCACGAAAATTCTTACCGACCTACATATCGACTCTCCAATATTGTCAATCCTACTTTGAGAGACTTTATTGCTCGTTGTCTTACCGATTATTACCTTCAAAGACCAAAAAGTCATGAATTACTTTCACATCCTTTCTTTAAAAGTTCGATTCCAGAAAGATCTCTCAAAGACATTTAAAAATTGATTTCTTTTCTCGCGGGAAAAGAAAAAGTATTTTATTTCCCATGAAGTTTTCAGATCAGTGTATTGAGCTCGAACAATTAATTCCACGATTGAGGGAGCTAAAACCTTTTTGGATCTTTCTTCGTAAAATAGTTAATAACATTGGAAATATTGAATATCAATTTAGCCACCAAGAGGAAAGCTATCTCTGGTCAATTTGGGTGAATCAAAGTTTAGAAATGATCGGCTTTGTTTATAAAATTGAAACAAATGATGGTTATCTCGAAGTCTGCGAATCCTTTCTTCATAAATATCAAAATTTGAATGATATGATTATGAAGATGGATCTCGAAATTAAACAATTTCTCGTGAAACAGGAGGAAAAGTATGAACGTCTCCGTATTAACAAAGCACGATATTCAAAAGAATATCGTGCACGTAAGAAAATGTCTCGGATTGTAATGGCCAAAGCTTAACATCCATTACAGAAAAGATGAATGCAAACTTTCTTTCTCTTTGGAGAAAGAAAAGGAAGTTTACTTTCGGAAGGAAGTTTAAATACCCTTCAAATGATCAAGATGAAAAACTTGAATTTGATATTCAATTTCTTTTCGAATATCTTCATCTGGAGGAATAAAATTTGGGGGCTTGACCCACTTGCCAATTTCATTTAGATAACCACCTGGACCAAATTTTGTCATATTAGCTCGATGAACCAAATTCCAAATGGGTTCAATCTGCAATCCAGTATTACTCAAATGTTGGAGACAATAATAAATAATATCGATCAAAGCATCAACTTCCTCGGTGAAATTTTTAGCTTCGGCCAATTCCTGTAATTCATCTTTTACCATTTGAGTAATAAATGCTCGGTCAATTCTTGACTGACCTGTAATTTTCTTGATGCATTGATTCCTCCTCTTTGTAAATTCAAGACAGTCTTGGAAGAAACTTTTACTTTCTTCCAGATGTTTGGCTTCTGCCGAGGCCACTGCAAGCAACCTTTTCAATTCTTCATTTTGTTGCTGTAGTTTCGAAAGTTTTTGCTGTGTGCTTCGACGAAATTTTCCTTTTGAAGAATGAGGCATTTTTTCCTCTCAATTTAAAAAACGCAATCAATTTTTTGGAGAGAAAATATTTTGGTAATAGAAATGAGCAGACTCGTGAGATTTCCCTCTGTTTTTAATTCAGGGGTAAATCCAAATATACATTTTTTAATTCCTTCAACGGGGCCAACAGGAACTATTGGAAGTACAGGACCAACAGGAGCTAATGGAAGTACAGGACCAACGGGACCTGGATTTACTGGGTCTGAAACAGTTCAAGTTGTTGATGTAGGAACAGATCCAAAATGGACCGGAAGTACAGTAATGACAAATGATAATTTGGCAGGTACAATGGAAAGAAGATATATTACATTAGCAGCCGGGGGAAATGGTTATATTCAATATAATTTTGGACCAATTTCCACCGGATATTATAACGTTAAATTTCATTTGAACAGAGCCAGTAATCAACCAAGCTTAACTGTTTCTGAAGTGACAACTTCGACAACATTGTTAACAATTCCTTTTACACATTTGTCAAATTATCTTGGAATATATGAAACTGGTATATTCCGTTGGTTAAATCCTGGAGATTTAATTATTCGCTGGGCAGGAACCTCAACTTCAACCGGAAATAATTTTATTATTGTGGTAAACAATATGCAACTGTTAAGATATCTTCATTAAAATTGATTTCTTAAACAGAGTGGATTCGAGAAAGCAAATCGTCTAAACATCATCCGGATTAGTTTAAACATTTTCTCTCTTTTGTAAAAATGGAATACAAAACACAAGACCAATTAGAATTGGATAATATTTTACAAGATTGGGAAAAATTTCTTAACAATCACCGTCAACAACCATCTGAAGAAGAACTTAAGAAATTCCCCAATGGAATTGTTATTAATGATTTAGTTAAACATGCCGGAGGATATGGTGCAATTGGAATTTTTGAATTTCAAAATCGTCCTAAAATTTCTTATGTTTATAAGATTTGTACTGAACCGAGTTTTAATCTCCGCCATGAAATGGCCAATCTTGACATTCTTCGAGGATCAAGAGCTTGGTGTCCTCATTTTTGTGAAAGTTACGGCATTGTGCGAGCTAAAGTCGACCCAGTAGGCGGTTCTCTGTTCAAAGAAAGTGAGACAGCAATTGAAGCCGATATTGCCTTGATGGAATTTATTCCCGGTGAAGCTTTTAGTAAATCAATTAAAGAGCTTAACCACGACCAGATTCTATCAGTCTTGCAACAAACGTTATTGGCTATTGATATTATGCAAACCAAATTTCAAATGTCACATTATGATCTCCATACTTCAAATGTGATGTTAGTGTGTTGTCATCCTGAAACAGTTTTTGTTTACAAATGGAGGGGAAGAACCTTTGTTATTCCTACCAGAGGTGTCGTACCAGTGATTATTGATTTTGGATTTGCCTATTCTAATTTACTTGAAGGTCCATTTTATGCCTTGATGTCTTTCACCAATGATGGATGTTTGGGATGCCAAGTGGACAATGTGTATGATCCAAGAGTCTTTTTGATGGATACGGTTGATGAACTCGAAAGACTCGATCGATATCCAAATCTTTGCAGCTTCTTACGAGAGTTCTATCCTCTCAAAACCTTTGATCCAAGAACAGGAGAAGAAATTCACGAATTTGATCCAAATTCAGGAAGAAGTAACGACAAATTTAACCCTGCTACAAAACGAATTGAAGATCAAATTCTTGATATTGAAAAAGAGAAAAAGATTTCCTCCTTCTTAGTCGGCTTTTCGGAAACGGAAGATAAAGAAGAGGAACATGAAGATTCTCCAAGAAGACATTCACCTTCAATTCGAAGAAGTGATTCGAGAAGTAGATCACATCGTCGTTCCCGCAGTGAATCAAGAAGTAGATCACGTCGTCGTTCCCGCAGTGAATCAAGAAGTCGTCGTTCTCGCAGTGAATCAAGAAGTGATTCACAATCACAGACTTCCGATGAAAGTGATACCGTTTATTATAATTGTACTTATCTCGTGGAAATGGTACAAAGTCTTCAAGAGTATCCATTGAAATTGACTGGAACTCTTAAGACTCATTACAAAGATTTCCGCGCAGCGTATATTGCCTTTGCTCGTCAATTTGTCAAATATGAAGATACTGTTTCTTCAGACTTTCTTCGCTTTTTAATTCTTCGTAATATGATTGATGCTGCACGTTTGGCAAGAAAAGAGGAAGGGAAAACGAGACTTGAAGTTTATCGAAAAGAATTTTTCCATTTAATGAACGAGAGTTGCAAATTTTACAGTCCGCCTAACGATGTAGATGTAGATATTTTGTTGACCTCTTTGTATGACATGTCTAAAATTATTTTGAATGGAATTAGTCACGATTTGAAGATGATCAATCGTAAACGTATTAATCGATATCGCATTTCCACACTCGAATTGTACGATCGTCTTGAAGAAAAGGTGGATCGTTCATTTTCTCTTCGCCAACCACTTCGAATCTGGGATATCGATGGAAAGAAAACCAGTCAATTTTCCCTCACGACAGAACAACAGAAAGAAATCGAAAAAAGCAAGAAAAAGCAAGCCGGATTGATTCGTTTGTTAGAGAAAAAATTGTCTGACTGAGTACCCAGAAACTCTCAATTTTACCAAAAAAGCTAGAAAAAAATGCCTTGATAATAGGTGAAAAAATTGTGATTTTTTTTGTTGAAAAAGTCGATTTCTCCGCGGAGAAATCGAATGAAAATTCATTGAAAATGAAAAAAGTGCAATTTCAATGAATTCAATAAAATTCATTGGTGGTTCAAAATTGGAAACTTTTTGAAATTCAAACCGAATTTCAAAAAGTTTCCAAATCAATAAATTCAATGAAGTTGTTTTTTTTGAATTCCTGAGGAATTCAAATTGAAACCCAACGAAGATAACTCATCGAAGGTTTTTCCTTCGGCCAAAACTGATGATCAAAATATAAAGAAGGAGTTTCCCAAGTTGATAAGTAGATTTCTTCTCGAGTTCGAATGTTAGCAGCGTGAATGAACCAAACGACACCATCGTCAAACACAATTGGATTGTCTTCAAGAATGATATAACTTGTCCAGGAGGTATGGAAAGTTAGATAATTGAATGTAATTACAAATAAAATCACCCAGAGAGGAATGAACATTAAATTCATCGCCAGCGTCGAGGGAAAGAAATCTTTTTTTGATAGTATTGAATTCCATTTAACCCCGGAAGGACGTTTAACTTGCTCCCGCGATGATATCTTGCTCCTGATCTCATCATGACCGATCTCATCATTAAACCGATGAGCATGACAAGTAAGAGTAATATCACGATTGCAATTCCAGTCAATGCTTCCATCTCGTTTTATTATCAAAGAAAAAATAATTTTCAATATAAACGTATTTTAGAGTGTATGACTTCCTTTTGTGGAAAAGGTACCTTTGTCACAGAAAGTCCTCTTGTCCATTCCTCGATATCTCTCTCTACGATCTTGGACATTATCATGTCAGAAATGAGACGATAAACAATCGTTGTTAAAAAATTAAACATTTTGATACAACGAAATTATAAAAGTTCCATTTAACAGCATATCATTGTTAACCGAGGTGCGGGGTATAGCTTTAGGCATGACTCCACGTTGACTTTTTCCTGGTAAATAAAGATAATTATTATAATTCAATCGCCACAAAGTATACAGAGGGAAATATCCATCTCCAAAATCGGCGTACAGGAAATAACGTGCATTAACTGCCGGTCCAATGTCAATAAACAAAGTTCCTTCATAAATTTGCCCATCGGGACGAATGAATTTGAAATATCCTTGTTTGAGAAAAACTCTACGCGCTTCCAATGTTCGAATTTCAGCTTTCTCACCTGGTTTTTGATAGGAAATGTAATTATAATTATAACCCATGTAATTTAAATTGGACATTTCAAAATCGAATTTAATCGAAGGAATTCCTAGAATAGTTCCGTCTTGCATAACTGGATACATTAAATTGGGATAACCCGCTTTTGCTTGAGTGGCAAGTAAATGTTGAAGAGGTACATCATCAGTAACGAGATAACCGGCTAATTTTTGGCTAGGTGGAACAACTTTGAGTTTTTTGGCTTTTGGCTTCATATTCATGACTCCATAAATAATTGTGGCCAATAGCAATAAAACGGCCAAATAAATGATAGCAACTTTCATCGAAAGGAGTGAAGGATTTTAGAAAGGAAAAATATTAATATTTTTCCTTTCTTTTTGTGACTTTGACCTTCTTGTTAATCAGAGTAATCAAGAGTAACAACAGACCGAAATAAAAGATGAGTGCAAGAGCAAGTATCCACCCTACAATTGAAATGATATTGCGCATTTCTTTTTTACAGAAAAAAGAAATCTTTGTCCATTTTCATTGAATTCTACAAAAGTAAATATTGAAAATCAGTATCTCGAGTGACGCTAAAAGCACCTAAACTTTCTTTACCCGGGATAATAAAAGTATCTCCATTCTTGAGTTTTTTATTATTCTGAGCAGGTAAATTAATAATAATTCCTTTATCATTGTCAACTATCCGATATTCAAAAGAATAATCTTCAATAAAAGGAGGGACAAATCTTTGTTCTAAAGAATAAACTGTATCATCATTTGTCGACACTGAACTTAATGTACCAACTCGTTCCCAATTTCTTGATAAAGTTTTAGGTACACCTCCATAGAATCTTAAAGGTCCCTGCGTTCCTTTAGTAATAGGAATGGCGTGGACATTAGCACCGGTTGAAATTTCATAAGGTGGTGGTTGTTCGAACGTTTGATAATAAGGTGGTTGAACATAGCGACTTTGTGATCTTTGACTTATGTTATGAATTAGACGTTCACTTTGTGTATAGAGGAAGACCACCGTAAATGCAAGAATAGTAATAAGTCCTGCGATTAATGTAATGAGAATCATGCTCGAATTCTTTTTAAAAGAAAAAGAAAAATTGATAAAGTATTTCTTTCGCTTTAATCAAATCAAATGGGTATTAATGGCTTGTTTTCGTTTTTGAAGAAGAAATTCCCTTCCTTGTTCGAAACAGTTCATTTTTCTCAATTTCGAGGGAAAAGTTTTGCAATTGATGTTTCTGGTCTTATTTGGAAATTCAAAGTCGTTAATCCCACAAAATGGCTTGATTCATTTGCTTATTTTATTTTTGCTTTGCGGCAAAACCAAATCCATCCTATTTTTGTCTATGATGGGAAAGCGCCTGTTGAAAAAGAGAAAGAAAAACTTCGCCGAAATGAACAGAGAGTAAAGTTGATCAATAAAACAGAACAACTTCGCGAAGATTTGGATAAATACTACAATGAAGGCGAAGCTTCAGAACTCTTATTAGAGAAATCAAAAGAGCTGAAGCCAAATACTTTGGCCAATGTAGTACAAACACAACTTCTTGAACAAAAATATCAACAAATGAAAACTCAGATCAACAATTTTACAGATGAAGACAGGAAAAAACTGCAACAACTCTTCGATTTAGCTGGAGTTCCTACGGTGACTTCACCTTCTGAAGCCGAAACACTGTGTGCTTCCTTGTATCATGAAAAGAAAGTAGACGCTGTAGTAAGTGGAGACTCTGATGTTTGTGCCTATCAAGTTGAAAACTTCTTGTATGAAATTAATCATTTTAATCACACTGCAATAAAAGTAAGTTTCTCACGTCTTCTTCAAGCTCTTGAATTAACACCAACTCAATTTGTTGATTTTTGTATTCTCTGTGGTACTGATTACAATGATAATATTCCCAAAGTAGGTCCAGTAAATGCTTACAAACTAATTAAAGAATGTGGCTCAATCGAGAAGATTGGAGAAAAGGGATATGATATTTCAATTCTCAACCATCAAGTTGTACGAGGGTTGTTTCAACCTCGCCATTCGGTATCAGTCGAAACAGTGTGTCGTGCACCAAATACCGTCGAATTATACAACTTCTTGGTAATGAACAATTCGCGTATTAGCTTTGAGACTATTCAAAAGGCTTACGCTCCACCTGTTTTAATTTTTGAATAACATTCTCTTCTCCGTGGAGAATAGAAAATTGATTTCTTTTGAAATCGAAAGAGAAAGAAATATCTTGAGTTTTCTACATTTAATCTCGAAAATTGATTTATTTCTTTATCATTTGAGAACTAAACAAAACCTATTTCAATTAAACAAAATCAACACTTCGAATGAGCACTCAACAAATTGGTACTCCTTTTGCAACGATGCCTAGTGCACCTGCTAGTATGATGCCCGCTCCTCTCGGTGCTCCTCTCGGTGCTCCTCTTGGGATGCCTGGGATGCCTGGGATGCCTGGGATGCCTGGAATGCCTGGAATGCCTCAATCAGAAAAGAAAGATTTTGTTGAAACATTGGCAGTAAACATTGAAACTAAGATTCTTGAAGAAGTGAAAAATCAAATGCAAACGCAAATCTATGAATTTGCCGCTCTCATTTGCAGTATGCCTGAAGCTCAACAACGAGGTATTACTCCTGCTCACATTATCGAAATTTGGAATTCGGTGGCTGGACCTCATTTGACCCTGGCTACCACTGCCCCAGTCAAGAGTACCAAAGCTTCAACCAAAGGTAGCGGCAATCAATGTGCTGCAACTTTGGTAAAAGGTAATAAGCCTGGAAGCCAATGTGGAAACCCGGCAAAGGCTGGTTCTGCTTATTGTGCTCGACATGCAAAGCAGCACGATGCTCCAACTATTTCTGGAAGTGCTATTGGACTTCCAGGAGTTCCTCCTCCGATGGGAGTTCCTCAAGGATTGCCTCCTCCGATGGGAGTTCCTCAACTCGGAGTTCCTCAAGGATTGCCTCCTCCAATGGGGCTTCCTCAACTAGGAGTTCCTCCTCCAATGGGAGTTCCTCAAATGAGCGCACCTGCTATGGCTCAGCCAAGTGGAGGATGTTCAGTACCTTTGAAATCAGGATCTCGTGCGGGACAACTTTGTGGTGGAAAGGTTGTCGCTGGTTGCACCTATTGCTCACGACATAAGCCCAAGGACGCAGCTCCCACAGCAAACGTTATCCCACCTGGAGTTCCCATGAGTAACTTGGGAGCATTTGCCCAACCTCAAATGCAAATGCTTCCACCACAATTCCCGAGTGGAATTCCTCAATTGCAAATTCCACCACAAATGCAATTGCCTTCACAATTGCCTTCACAACCCCAATAAGTATCTAATTCTCTCGAGAAAAAGATAAGCTTTCATTCTTTTGAAGAATGAAACATCTCAAAGAGATTAAAAATCAGTCACACTTGCCGGCCGCTTCATATCAGGCGGCCAAATCCACAATGAATTAAGCTCTTTATCGACAAATGTTTTCCATCCTCTTGCCTGGAGTTCTTGATCCAATTTTTTCACCAAATTACCAAATTCATCCAAGCGAATTTCTCTCTTTTGACGGAAATCAATGAGTGAAAAGGGATATTCAAATGGTTGAAGAACTTCATCATTGAGTTGAATGGTTGCAAGATTAATTGGTTTATCAATAAATTTTTCTTCTTTTGTGACTTGCTTTGCAGGGCGTACTTTCAAGAAGTGTTCGAAAATGGCTTCACGCAGATATTGTTCTGCACGAATTAAATCTGTTTTGGCAAATGTTTGCCATTCTTTGGGAGTAAAGGTCAAAGGAAAATCTTTCATTGGAAATACTCTTTAGAAAATAAAAGAAGTCTTCAAATTAAAAAGTGAAGCAAAGATTTCAATATTTTTGTCTGGTTGATTAACTCTTTTAGAGGAGTCAATCTCTCCGATCTTCGTCTAACATATCTCCATTTGAAGGAGCTCCTCCATTTCGGTCATTTTCTTGGTCATTATTTGAAAGAGCTCTTCCATTTCGGTCATCTTCTTGGTCATTGTTAGAGGAAGATTGTACTTCACGTACCTCTTCATATGTTTTACCATCTAGATGTACGGAAAATTCGAGTTTTTCTTCAGTTTGTTCTCCTCCATCTTGAAGAGGACGATAAAAACAATTCATACACAAATCGAAATTGCATTCTGTACAAATGAACATTCCTTCAATATTTTCATCACCACCGATATCCATTTCTTGACAACAGTCGCATGTAACATAAAGGATATGAGCTACTGTTCTGGGTGTTACGGGCACAAAACAAAAAGGATGATCATGTTTCGGGTGATAGTGAAATGTAAATTCTTTTGACATTCTTTACCTTAGAGTAAAAATCTTTTAATCTTCGTTATGGGGTATCTTTGTTCGAGTTTATGTTTTTTGAATACTTTTGTACAAACGTCTTTTACTCTTTGAAAGTAAGAGAAAGAAAATTTAATTTGAACAAGAAGTCTCCAAATTAAAAATTGAAGAAAAGATTTTTGATCTACTTCAAAGAATTCTTCTTCTTTTACTTTAACCAGTGAGGAGAACGTTTAAACAATTTTGACTTTTTATTAAACGTCCTTTCGGGGTTAAACGTCCTTTCGGGGTTAAACGTCTTTAATCAAGCTGGTTAATGAAGAAGTTAACCCGGCAGGATTTAATTGAACGGCTTCGAAGTGTTGGGTATACATCACTTTCACGCCTTCGAAAAGATGAATTGGAAGACATGTACAAGAAGATTGAACAAAATATAAAACGAGAGGAGAGTAAACTTTCTTCAGAAGAAACAAAAGTCTCTTTTCGAGAACCTCTTGAAAGTGTGAAAATATCCATTCCTGCTTCATTACGGGAATCAACATCTTCGAAAAATGTGGTTGAAAAGAAAAAACCTCCGACTATTTATTATGAAGAAGAATTTGAGAAACTTCGGTTTGATGGAATTTCAAAATATGTCAAACTTTCACAGTTAGGTCAATCGGGAAAGGAAGGAACTACATATTTAGTCATGGATCCAGCTTATGCAGGCAAAAGATATGCTATGAAATGTTTTCGTAAAACAAAATCGGAAAATCGTATTGCCGAGGAGGCCCATTATCAATGGTTAGTAGCGAAATATGGTATTGCCCCGCAAGTCTATCAATTTAATACAAAAGAAAAGTACATTTTGATGGAACCTTTGGATCAAACCTTGTTAAGTATTTTGACAGAAAATAAAGGTATTTTTCCCAAGAAACTTCAACAAGAAGTTATCGAACTTTACAAAAAGCTCGATGAAACGGGAATTGCTGTCAACGATGGAAATCCAAGAAACATCATGGAGAAAAATGGAAAGTTGTATATGATTGATTATGGGCTGGCCAAAATGGCCTCTTCCCCTTCTTTCCGGAAATTGAAAACTCCTAATTTGTCTCTTCTTCCAAATGCTTTATTATATTATGTTAAAGAGAGGTTTGATACAACAAGTTGGGTAGAAATTCGTCAACATGTACCACCCGAATCTCTCCAACATTATGATAAGATTTATCGAATGAAGAATCCAAAAAAATGATTTCGTTATATCTTCCGTGGTAAAAGAAAATGGCTCTTCTCTTTTACCATGGACCTTGTTTGGATGGAGAAATGTGTCGTTCCCTTCTTGAAAACAAAATACCTCATCTTATATCGATTTCAGTCTTAGCGGGCAAGCTGTCTTTTTCTTTGATTCAAGAGAAACTAGCCCAAAATTTGGAAAGAAAAATAGATCAGATCTTTATCTGCGATTTGAGTATTTCGCAAGAGATCTTAAACGCTTTAGAACTTCTTCCACAAAAAGTATACATTTTTGATCACCATAAGAATTCAATTTCTTTTGTTCCCGCAAATGTAACTTATATATCAGGAACCTTTTGTGCCGCAATCTTAATATGGAACAAAATGTATCCCGATTTAAAAGAGGTTCCTTTAATGTTGAAGTATATTGATGATCAAGATTGCGGACGACATATTTTACCGCATACGGCAGATGTGTTAAATGCTATTCATTTTCGAAAGCGAACACAAAATCTTTTTCAGATGATGAAAGAGTTTAATCTTGAAGAATACAAAAAAGAAGGCACTATTTTAACTGAATACCGACAACGACAAATTAAAGACATGGTTCAATTTGGTGATACAAGAAGGTTAGAGTGGAAAGGTAAAACATATTCTCTTTTATTGTTGACAGGTGATCGTTCATTACGAAGTTTTGGTTTAGAAGAATCAAAAGCTGAGCTTACTTTCTTTTACACATATAATATAAAGAGTAACGAATTCTGGATAGCATGTCGAAGTCGAGACATTGATCTTCTTCCCTGGGTCTCTTGTATAAGATGGCTCAACGTGGAAGGAAACTTTGAATCTGGTGGAGGACATTCCAAAGCATGTGGTTTCACGGTGAATAATCAAACGCAATTTCTTTTTCCTTCTGGAGAAGTGAAGGAAATCTCTTTTACCTGCTGGTTGACTGACTTATTGAGTTGTATTGCAAAGTGTTGAAATTCTTTTGAGAATTTCAAAGAGTTTCTTCGAAGATTTTTTTCGAAGAATTACGTAATCTTCAATCCAAACCGAGCGGCAAACAAATTTTCCAATTGTCGCTCTTCTTTGACCGGAAAGAATTTTCCTTTTTGAAAATAAACTAGCCATGTATATGCCTCTTGATATGACAATGTTCCAATCATTTGTTCAGGATAAAAGTTAACAATTAGCTCAGAGCGTAGGCGATAATCATTGGTGAGTTTACCAACCAAAGTTTTCATTTGTGTAGATAAAAAAGAGGGTAAAGAGTGAAGAACACCTTCTTGTTTTAAGCAAGCGTAATCAATCATCGCAACTTCAGGCGGAGCTGGACCATCAAAACATAAGGCGAGATCAAAATCAATGATAGCAAATTCAGATCCCGAACGAACTAAATTTCGAATGTAGAGATCAAGATGGACAATTCCAATTTGATGGAGTTTTTCTACTAAAGTAAGAATCTTTTTCTGTTCTGCGGGAGAAAACTTTCTCGCTTGATCAAACGGAGTGCATTGAGTTAAAATAGCTATCCCATATTGCTTCCTTCCAATTTGACAAACTTGATATCCGAGTAATTTAGCCCCGATACCAGCCTTGCCGGCTCGTTGTAACATGACCAATTCCCATTTGTAGGAGTTATATCCATGGTATGATAAATCGGTCATTTTAAAGACCACCTTCTTTCCAGCATACACTCCTTGAAAAACAGTTCCACTAGTTCCACCGCCAAGTTCTTCTCCCTGTCCAAAGGTTTCTAAACATTTGTCTAAATTGGCAAATTCTTGAACTTGCATTTTTTGTCCAATTTCTTGATAGTCTTGAAGAGGAGAAGTCAACAATGCTTCCTCAGCTTCAACACAATTATTAACTGTAGAACTACCTCCAGTAATTAAACGGTGGAGAAGTTCTTGTAAAATTTCCTTTTTGGAGGTAAATTTAACTGGTGGAACGGCTTCTTTCGCGATTTGACGCAATTTGGGCAATTTCATGGCAGTTAATTGAAGAGCGGAAGGTCTTTGAAGAACTTTGTATCTTTTCAACAACCTTTCGCGAATTACTTCAATATTTTCTTCAGAAGAGTATTGAATCGGATAAGGTAATTGGTTATTAAGCTCGGAGAGCGAACGAAAAGTTTTCGCGCGTTTAATTTGTCCTTCAAGATCCATTTCTTTTGAGGAAAAGGAAAAAATTCCTTTTTTTAAAGTAATGGGAACTTCTTTTTCAGAGGCACTTAGTGAATGGTGGGATGAAAAAGGTGGATATTATATTTTTGGAATTATAATTGGAATTGTGGTTTGGCGGTTAATTTTTCATCGGCAAAAATTAAACAAATCTTTTTCTGAATATCTCCGCGAAAATTCTCGTCCCAGAGATGAAAAGAAAGAAAAAGGCAGTCAAGGTGAGCAAGAAACTCGATGGGTGTTAGAAAGCATGTTTCAACGACCTTTTCCTTCCAAAAGGCCTGATATTCTTAAAAATCCAGTGACCGGAAGGAATCTAGAATGTGATATGATGAATGAAGAGTTGAAATTGTGTGTTGAATATCAAGGAAAACAACACTTTCAATTTGTGAATCACTTCCATACACCAGAGCAATTCCAAGACCAGCAAGCACGTGATTTATTGAAGAAAGAACTTCTGAAACAACATGGTTACGTTCTGATTGAAATTCCTTATTCAGTGCGAGGAAATGATATTTATCCTTATTTAAAGACGGCCTTAAAACAACATCCAGAATATGAAGGGTATTATCAATGAAGTGTATTAAAAAGAAAAAATACAATTGAAAGACTTGTTAAAAAATGCAACATATTAATTACTTCCCTTTACACGATTTCAGTTTATTTAGTCCAAATGACGAAATAAAATTTGTCGGGTTAGAAGAATTAGCATGGGACAAAATAATGGAAGATCTTTTTGATTCAATAAGGAAAGATATTATTACTAGGTTTACCAAACCCAGAGAAAATATTATAATTGATAATTTTGTAATATTACCACCAAAAAATATTCAAATTCATTTGAGTATTAAATCAAGGATTGAAGAAAAAATTTCTTGTGGAATAAGATATGAAAAAGACAATTTAAACTTTCAATCTGTATTCATTATTAATATACAAGTAACACCCAATCTTCTTAAAGAGCCATTATTTAAAGAGAAAATTATGACTCTTACAAATTTTATTTGGACCAGAGACAGTGTTAAAAGTATGTTAAAATTACATTTGTCTCTTGAAGATTTAAATAATGAAGATTTTATGTCTACGATACCAAATTTCGAAAAAATTCGTCATAAAAAGATTTACATTTCTATTTCCGACGAAGACCAATCAGGTTCTAATGTGATTTATTTAGATAAATTATTGTATTTTATACGATCTAAGTTTCCTGGTCCTAATATCTTTCATTGGGAATTTAAATCTAATAAACTGGTTCCTCCTAACAGAGAATATTTAGAGATTCATTTTGAAACAATGAAAAAATTAATAAAACGTGGATCGTTCATACTTATTGATTCTAATGCTGATGAAGAGCAAAAATTTTCAACAAATGTCATTTGTTACATTTCTGATAACGAAAAGGGCGATATGCAGTCCAGATTTAATGTTCCTATTCCTAATAGTGATCTTATAAAGCATCATATTGATAATTTTAGAGATGAATATGTGGAGCATTTTAAAGCTTTTCGTGATAAATACGAAAGTAGAAGATATTAAAAAGTCTACATTCGATCTGTAATGTATGTTTGAATCATTTCTTTGAAAAGAAATGATTTCGATAAAAATGAAAAATATCGCTTTTGTGTATAATTGGAAGCTAATTTATTTATAGGAATAAAATTGATTAGATTTTAATCAATAAGTTAAAAAATGGATTTTGAAACTGCCTTTCAAATATCTCAACATGTCTTTGACCTGGGTGTGTATTACTCTTTAGAAGAATTGAAAAATGTTCGGTTAATCTTCTCCGAAGAAGTACTTATCCGAAAGTTTGCTCCCAAGAGAGAATTTTTTCTCCAATCTCGAAAATGTGAAGTCTGTGGTAAAAGGCCAACGTATCATTTTAAATCTGGTGCGACTCAAGGAAAAGGAGTTCGTTGTAAAGCTCATTGTGAAGAAGGCATGATAAATGTGAACGATCCAACATGTCTCCATTCCGGATGTAAAACTCGGCCGTCTTACAATTTTCCCGGACAAAAAAAGAGTTATTGTACTCTTCATAAATTGGAAGGTATGATAGATGTGGCAAATCCGAAATGTCTCCATCCCGGGTGTGAAACTCATCCAAATTACAATTATCCCGGGCAAAAAGCAAGTTATTGTAATGTTCATAAATTGGAAGGTATGATAAATGTAGTACATCCGAGATGTCTCCATCTCGGGTGTGAAACTCAACCAAATTACAATTTTCCCGGACAAAAAGCAAGTTATTGCAGTTTTCATAAATTGGAAGGCATGATAGATGTAAAACATCCAAGATGTCTCCATCCTGGCTGTGAAACTCGACCGACTTACAATTATCCTGGGCAAAAACCAAGTTATTGTAGTCTTCATAAATTGGAAGGTATGATAAATGTGGTAAGTCCGACTTGTCTCCATCCCGGGTGTGAAACTCAACCAACTTACAATTATCCTGGGCAAAAACCAAGTTATTGTAGTCTTCATAAATTGGAAGGTATGATAAATGTGGTAAGTCCGACTTGTCTCCATCCCGGGTGTGAAACTCTACCGTCTTACAATTTTCCCGGACAAAAAAAGAGTTATTGTAGTCTTCATAAATTGGAAGGTATGGTAGATGTAGTAAATCCAAGATGTGTTTGTGGTACAAGAGCTAATTTTAATTTTCCTGGTAATCCTCCATCTTGGTGTGCTTCTCATAAATCTCCGGGGATGATTTCTCATCCCACCAAGAAATGTAAGATTGCGAAGTGTCAAAAGTTGGCTCTTTTTGGAATGACTTCAGCGCTTCATTGCGAAAATCATCGTTTTCCTGAAGAAATTCTTTTGATGGAACGAAATTGTGTGAAATGTCAACGATTAGATATCTTAAATCAAGACGGATTGTGCCTTTCTTTTTGTTTAGCTGAAGTTCAATATTACAATAAATATCGAATTCAAAAACCTAAGAAACAAGCACGTGTGGTTGAAATGTTAACACGTACAATAGGTGCACCACTTTTTGTGGATACCATCATTGATAAAGTTTGTAACAAATTTCGCCCTGATTGTGTCTATGAATTTGATGATTATGTTTTAATTGTCGAAATTGATGAATTTCAACATAAACGATATTCAGATAGTTGTGAATATCGTCGAATGGAAGAAGTTTTTCGTGCCTTTCTCAAGAAAACACTTTTTATTCGCTATAATCCAGATTCATTTCTTGATTTTGCACAAAAACCAGGGAAATGTGATGTTCGCAAACGAGAGAAAAAATTAGTTGAAACAGTACAAAAGTATTATCGGGGTTTTCCTTTTCCCTTTGCTTCAGTCTATCTTTTTTACGATGGATATCATCCAGAAGGAGATAATTTAATTTTGTTTCCCGTACCGGAAGGAATTCAAGACTATCGAGGAAAGGTATATTAAATATTTTTTGTTTGAGAAGAAAGAATATCATGGAACATAAATCTTTGTCTCAAGATACTTTAACTCCGGAAAGATGTTTAATCACAGGGAAACTTACTCTTTTTGGCTTGAAACAAATTCTTGGTCCCGCACATCATGTCGAGTTGATTCAGGAATATTGCAAGTTTTTTAAATACATGATTTCACTCTTGCCGCATGAGAAGTTATCTTCTTTTCTTCAATTATGTGAGAAGTTAGATCAACTTGCCGCTTCGCCTTTACCAGGAAAGAAAGTTCATCATGATTTTGTTCGTGCTGGTCATTGGCAAGATCTTGTTAGAGATTATTGCCGCACACATCCCGAATTGGAAAAGTTAAGTATGCAAGTACCAGAGTCTCCTGAAGGATAAAATCTTTTTTAATAGAAAAATGATTATTTTCACTTTATTAAAAATAATAATTAAGATGTCCCAAATTCAAAGAATTATTGGTTCTCTGCTTCACGAACAAGAGGTGTATGCCTGTTTCAAACAGCATCTCCAAACTGAAGAAGAGAAAAAAACCTTTACATTCGAGTCTTTTCAAAAAGAAATTTCTTTCTTTCTCGACGCTTTTCGTTTCCAAATTGAAGCAAAAGCCTCATCTGGAGATAATCTGCCAGTTCAGCTTGCAATTCGCTATCAAGAAAAATATGCTCATCTCATACCTCATTTCAAGATTATGAGCGTACATCCATTATCAACAGGAGCAATGCAACACTTGGCTCAATCAGGTAGAATTAAGTCACCCGATGAAAAGATTTATTACTTTGGATTTATTAATGACACATATTCTCTGATTAATCCTCATCCAAAGAAGTTTCCCACCAATCAAGATCCAAAATATCAAGAATCAAGAAAAAGCACAGATAATTTATTAGCTTTGTATGACAAAATGGACAGCTGGAGTGCACTTCAAAAAGCTTTCCCTTGGATTGGAGTATCAAGAGATATGATGTTACTATAATTTTTTCTTTCCTTGCGAGGAAAGAAAAAATGAATTTCAATTTATGACACTCGGATGATTAAATTAACTCGTATAATCTTAATGGCAAAATTTTTATCACTCGCCATTTCTCCCGATGAGAAATGGTTAGCCAGTGGTTCTGACAATGGCGAAATTAAAATTTGGAATGTCGAAAATTGTAAATGTATAAAAACTATAAAACAACCTCGGTCGGTTATATACGTGACTTTTTCTTTTCATGGTAAATGGTTAGCAAGCGTGGCTGATTGTACAATACAAATTTGGAATACTCAAAATTGGACTTGTATAAAAAATATACAAAATATTAATCGTCTCAATCAAGTGCGTCATTTCATATTTTCATCCGATAATCAAAAACTCATCTGTGGATTTGCTGATGGTACAATTCAAATGTATAATACTGAACAATGGTCTCTACAAACAACTTATAAAAATTCAAATTGTATAAAAAATATTATTTTCTCCCCGGATAGCAAAATCCTATCTAATTTACCCAATGAGGTTATACCAAATTTTTGGGGTGACGATGACGACGTAGATTTGTCTCGGCAAAATGACACAGAATCATCTTACCAGAGAATCTTCTCTCCCGATGAGAAATGGGTGGTTAATATTGAAAATGGTATTTTAAAAGTTTGTAATACCAAAGATTTCCAAAAAAGTCAAACTTTAGATTGTGTCGATGGTGCTATTTTTTCACCTGACAGTCGATGGCTCGCCACTTTTAATGGAAGTACATTTAAAGTTTGGGCTACTGGAAGTTGGATGTGTCTCAAGATTTTTAATAATAAGCGTCGAGTGACTACACTAACTTTCTTTCCACATCGAAAATGGTTAGTCGTTGGCTTTAATAACGAAACTCTTAAAATGTATGATTTGGAAGATGAAATCGAATGTTTAAAACTTGAATTATTGATTACATTAGGTTTGGGTATAAATGGAAAATGGCATTCCTTTTTAACTCAAAATTTATATGATCCTCGTTTATTTATTTTTATTGTGAGATTTCTATTGTAGATATATTAAAAATGATTTTCTTTCTAGCATCTTTTTGGAAAAGAAAAATGGATTTTAATCGAGTGTTAATCTACACTCGAGTTTCTTCTGAACAACAAAATTATCCTGGTAAAGTCAGTCTAGCTGTCCAAAGAGAATTATGTTTGAATTGGGCAGAAAAGCATTTTCCAGAGTTACCCATTAGTACTGGGCGAAGAGATGTTGGCTCAGCTTTCCAAGGTTTTTCACCAAAAACTAAGGAATTTTTCTCTAAGTTGTCCAACAAAGTAATTGTCTGTAAAAGTATTGATCGATTTTGTCGTTGTTATACAGAAGGTAAGAAAATGTTGGAACTTCTTCGAGATAATGAAAATCGAATTGTTTTCATCGAAAACAAGTTAGAATATGATTTTACCTCTTCAACTGAAACTTGGAAAAAGGTTCTTATCGGTTTGTATACAGCCGAACTTTCTTCTCGGCAAAATAGTAATATGCAACGTTTTTGTGCGAATTTTCGTCGGTTAGGTTTTGTTGAAATCCAAGACGCTCAACATTGTGAAATTCCTAATTTTGATATTGTTGAAGAAAAGGTAAATCCTTATGATCTTCAAATAGCCAAGTTGATTATGGACTGTCGTAAGAATCTTATTTCTCTGGATGATTTCAATATGTATATGAAAAATTTATCTTCTATTCGGGCTCAAAGAACTTCACTTCCCATAAAGAAATCGGCCATTGCTGCTACTCTCAATTACTTTTTCATTGAAACGTCCACCATTCCAGCTGGAACATGGACAAAAGAAAAAGTGAAATTGCTCTCCCATTTGGCCAAGTAAAAATGATTTTTTTTCTTCTCGTGAGAAGAGAAAATAATAATGGATTTTTCTTTCTTGAGTGGAGTTTCTCTTTATGGAGAAGTAACGTGCTATCTTACTCCGACTGAATTTTCCTCGCTTACTCAAAGAATCTTCCAGCATAATTGTCTTCACAAAAGAAAAATTTATCACACAGTTCTTTTTCTACAGGAAAAAGATTTCTTTCATCCCGAACAACATGGAGATAAAATAATTCCAATTAAGATTTTTTTCAGAGAAAAAGGGATATCTTTGTATTCAGATATTGTGTTTTCTCGTTTGAAACAAACTTTGATTTTGTTTGACGTTGCTGTTCCTATCAACGCTTCAATATTAAAGAAACTGACAGAAGATGATTCTTTAATTGAATTACATCATTCTCAATTTGATATCTCGTATGATAATTGTTTGGATGAGTATAGTCCTACAGTTCGTCTAGTTTACATAATTGATTTCCTCCTTGAATCAAAATCTATTAATCGAAACATTTATTTTAACAAAGAATCATCCTATGTTGCTCGTGATATCCTGAATAGTATCATGGTTTTTCACAGTTTGATTTGTGTTGGTTTACAACCCGGCAATGGCGATCATCCTTGGTCAACCTTTCTTCAAAAGGGATTGTATGATCCCCGTTTGTTAATGTTGATTTCAAGTTTTATACATTTTAAGTTGAACTCTTATTTAATATAATGAAAAGTGATTTTTTCTTCTTGTGAGAAGAGAAAATATAACATTTAATTTTAAATGGCATGGAATGAAAAACTATACTTTCGAAATGAACGGGATTTTCTTTCCTTTTATAAAACTTTATCAGAAGAGATAAAAGACAAGACTACAATTTATTTTAGATTTTCAACTACTTTCATTGAATGGGAACATTACCAAGGACAATATTTTCTTGCATTCAATTATGGAACTTGTGAAAAGCAATATGAAACGTTTAAAAGAGGTGTTCTTTCTTTTGGTAATATTAGATTAGTCACACATCAGTTCCCCAAACTCTTTTTCAGACTACCCTATCATTTTATCATCACTAAAGCAATTCAATTTCGCATTGTTGATCAAGAAAGATGGCCAGTGATATATCAAAACACAGAAAAAATACTTTCATGGGTAGAAAAGAATTTCTTCGAACAATTATCCTCTTCTTTTAGAGGAGA
>CALMMZ010000182.1 GCA_937868685.1 uncultured bacterium
CCTGATGCAGATGCATTAATTACTATTTCTTGATTTAAACTATAGTTAGTTTGATTGTTCAAAATAGTAACTATTGGTTGAGACGCTTCTGTATGAACATCATCATATTCTGATGGTTTTTCTAATAAAATTTCATTAGGTGAAATATTATTTGTCGTAATCCAATTTTGAAATGTTGCTTCCCAGTTTTTATATTGACCATCTGAAATACCAACTCCTGCCCTAGAATCTTTTGGATTATTTTTATAAATCCAATATAGAATATTATGTGGTTCTATAGTAACGTGTTCTTTTTTAGTTTCTGGAGGAGTATATTTAGTGGCAAGTTTTCCTGAAATACTATCTGTAAAGAAAGATTCTCCTCCCCACCATTTTCCTCGAATAATTGGAGATATTTCATCTGAAGCATCTGCGTACGACCCAAACGGAGTACTTGGTAGTATTCTCAGTGCTGTATCCATAACT
This sequence comes from uncultured bacterium, assembly GCA_937868685.1. Classification (GTDB taxonomy): domain Bacteria; phylum Patescibacteriota; class Minisyncoccia; order Phycocordibacterales; family UBA1006; genus CALMMZ01. Next base: position 466 of record CALMMZ010000182.1, read on the forward strand.
TCTCGCCATGCTGGAATAGAGATTGATGAACCTTTTTTCATTGGTTTATTATCATTATTTCCTGACCAAACTCCAACAGCAATTTCTGGAGTATATCCAATCAACCATGCATCTTTATTGTCATTAGTGGTTCCTGATTTTGCTGCAACAGTACGTCCTCCAAAATTGAGTTGTGAATTCGCTCCAAACAATGGTGTCCGCGCTACATTATCAGATAATACTGATGAAATCATTCGTGCTGCATCTACAGAAATAACTTGCTCTCCTTGTGGTTGTTTATATTCTTCAAGAATTGTACCATTCAAATCTTCAATTTTAAGAATTCCTACTGGTGGAACCCTTACTCCATCATTCGCAAATACTCCGTACACTGATGTCATTTCAAGTAAAGTAGTCTCACCTCCCCCAAGCACAAGCGTGAGTCCGTATCGACTAAAATTCTTATCTAAAGTGGTAATTCCTAATTGTTTTGCTTTCTGTAACGCATCACCAACTCCTACAAGATATAATAACTGTACTGCAGGAATATTTCGTGATTGTCCTAATGCGTTTCGTAATGAAATTGGTCCGACAAATTTTCCATCATAATTATCAGGTGCATAACAGTCTCCTGTACTTTCTCGACTAAATGCTCCACAAGACGGGCTAAATTGTGTTGGAACATCAAATAAAACTGTCTCTGGTCGAAAACCTTTTTCAAATGCTCGTGCATATACAATTGGTTTAAATGATGATCCTGGTTGTCTTTTCGCGAGAGTGACATTATACTGACCATCAATATTTAGATCAGTATAATCTCGAGAACCAACCATAGCAAGGATTTGTCCAGTTTTAGGATCAAGTGCAACAAGTGCACTATTACTAGCATTATAAGTTGTCTCATTTTTTAATGCATTTTCTTTAATTGTTTTTTCAGCAACTTCTTGAATTTTCCAATCAAGAGTTGTCGTTACTTTAAGTCCTTCAGTTAACAACATTTCTTTACCATATGTTTCCTCAAGATAACTTCGAATATAATCTACAAAATGAAGTGCTTTTCCTTCATTATCTGATTTTGGTTTAAATATCACCTCTTCTACTTTTGCAGTATCATATTGTCCTTGAGTAATATATTCTTGATCAAGCATCATTTTCAATACTAGGTTTTTTCTCTGATCTAACTTATCTTTATTTTTTCCATATGGAGAATAGTATGTTGGAAGATTTGGAATTGCTGCAAGATATGCAGCTTCTGCAAGTGTTGTTTCATTATTCGATTTTCCAAAAAATACCCTTGAAGCTTCTTCAATACCATAAATAGAACCTCCATATGGAGCCTCGTTTAAATATAAAGTAAGAATTTCATCTTTAGTCATTGTTTTTTCTAATTTTAATGCCAAAATCCATTCTTTAATTTTACGAGAAATTCGTTCTTTTGAGTTTAATAAAGTGTTTTTGATAACTTGTTGTGTAATTGTTGAGCCACCACTTTGTTTTAAAAATATTTTTGGAAGTACTTGGGATAATGCTCCACGTAATGTTGAAGAAAATTTAATTCCATAATGATTATAGAAATCTTTATCTTCAATAGAAATTACAGCTTGTTTAATTATAGGATTAATATTCTCTGAAGAAACAACTGTTCGTTTTACATTTTCATGAACATCGTAAAGAACAATTTCTCCAGTACGATCCATAATTTTAGTAGAACTTGCTACTTTTCTTTCAGAAAAATTATCAAGAGTTGGAATTTTAAGAGTTGCAATCCAAATAAAGAAAAATCCAAATAAAATAATTCCAACCGTTATTCCAATAATCATCATAATTTGTATATGATGATTTACCCAATCAATAAATTTTCTCCATGTACTTTTTACCTGTTTTGCGGTTTTTTTTATCTGAGGTGCATAACGAAATGTGTCTCCTGGAGCTGCGTTATAGAGTCCAGATTTTAATCTTTTCAACGGTGATTGTGTATGAATATGTGTTATTTTTTTAACCTCACGAGACATATTAAAAAGTCCTTTTTTAGGTTTTTTATCTGGTGTCATATTATTGTTAGTATACTATATCTTCTTTATTTTTACAAAAAATCGTTTTTCTGCTAATGTGTCGATATATGCCAATTATTGATGCGAATAGAATAGATGAAATTCTTGATCGAGGAACAATTGTAACCATTCTTCCTACAAAAAAAGAATTTAAGGAAAAATTACTCTCTGGTAAAAAATTACGATTCTATTGGGGATTTGATGCAACAAGTACAACTCTTCATTTAAGTCATGCTAAAAACTTCATTCTTCTTGAAAAATTTAGAAAACTTGGTCATGAAGTTATTGTTCTTTTCGGTGATTTTACTGCGAGAATTGGAGATCCAAGTGAACAATCAACTACTCGAAAACAACTCACAAGAGATGAGGTTCTCCATAATGTGAAAATCTGGAAGAAACTTGTTGAACCTTTGATGGATTTTAATGATACAGAAAATCCTCCAAAAATTATGTATAACCATGAATGGTTATCAAAACTTACCTTGGAAGATGTTGTAGAACTCTCTAGTCATCTCACTGTTCAACAAATG
>CALMMZ010000183.1 GCA_937868685.1 uncultured bacterium
ATACAGAAGTTCAAACAATAATTTATCCTTTATGTGGCAAAAAAACAAGTTGAATTATTTGCAAATTAGAAAACATTTATTATCTTTGTAATGCGTTTGGAACCGCTAAAATTTGACAAATGAGAGAAAATACATTTTTAAAATACTACCGTAACAATTCCGCCAGAGTTTGTCAAATCTCTGTTCCAAGTGGTTTTGTTGCGGTTTTTTTAATTCTCTAAAATGGCAAAAAGATTTACAGATACGGAGCTTTGGGATAAAGAATGGTTTATGAAATTGCCATGCAAATTAAAATGTTTGGTTAAATTTGTTAGAGATAAATCTGATTTAAGCGGAGTTTGGAGTCCAAATTGGATAATAGCAAATGCGTATATTGGTGAGCCTGTAAATGAAAATGATTTACTTAATATTGATAATGGAAATCAATTTAAAAAAATAGCCAACAATAAAATATTTTGTATTGGATTCGTTGATTTTCAATATGGCTCTGAATTAAGTGAAAAAAGCCCTGTTCACCGTAAAATTATATCACTTTTACAACAACATGGAATTTATGAAAACTATCAAAAAATAGAGTATAAATACCCTATTAATAGGGTACAAGATAAAGATAAAGAAGAAGATAAAGAAAAAGAAAAGGTTAAGGTAAAAGAAAAGGAGCATAAAAATCAAAAAATTTTATTTAAAGAGTCATATTATTTTGATATTGAAAAATTGAAATCAGCACTCGAATATTTAAAACCGCCTTATTGTTTGGCAAATGCAGAATACTATCACAATGCAATGGATTTATGGTCGAGGGAAAATAATCAAAAAAAAGTAGATTGGTTAGCAACTTGTCAAAATTGGATTTTACGAGATTTTAAAGAGGGTAAATTAATTGATAAAAATTACAAAGTTAAACAGCATGGAATTAACGGTGCAAAAACAGCCTACACAAACGGCGCTACTCCTTTTGACAACTGGAGCAACGGAAATGGAAATAAGTAGATACGAACGAAATCTAACTATTAAAGATTGTGTATTAAGTAGAGAGAAACCACTTTATTTGGCTTGTTATGATTTAAAATCAGAGGAACAAATTTTGAAGCACGTTTTTTTATTAACCCAACGTTTTCTAATGGTAAACTTCCCTGATACTTCAATTGACTTAACAGCATCACAATTTAGCCAAGATATTATAGCACTCCGTAGGGATTGGAATTTAGACGATATAGTTATGTTTTTTAAATTTATACGTCAAAGACAAGATATACCTGAATTAAAAACTTATGGCGGTAAAATAACAGTTATTAAATTGTTAGAGTTTAGTGGATATTATGAAAATGAAAGATGTGAGATAAAAGAGCAGTTTTTAATTGACCAAAGGAATAAAAAGATTGAAATTGAAAATAAGAATGAAGTTGTAAACGGACTTTTTAAGGCTACTTTTGGAAAAGAGTTACTGGAGAAACAGGAACATCAAAAAGAAAATGACATGAGAGAAAAATTAGAACGTGCAATAAAAACAAATCAATATCACAAAGAAAATGAATTTTGTATTAATTGGCTAAAAGAGCAGAAAGCGACAGATTTAGAAAAAACAACATGGTTTAACTTATTCTCAATAAGATGAAAAAAGAGATAGAAAAAATAGAACTCAAAAAAACAGAGTTACAAAATGCGAGAAATGAATTTAAAGCATCTCTAAAACAAGCGTGCAATGAATTAATATCAAAGCATATTTATAACCGAAAGTTTAAGAAATGTATCTCTTACTGCATATACGGAATTTACAAAGACTATCTAACACAACAGGAAATATCAGAGATACTTGTAATAAACAGAACAGATGTTGTAATAGCAATAGCTGATGTACAACGATGGTTAAAAATAAATGAATGTGAAGTCATAAAAGCATACGTTGAGCAAATAAATGAAATGTTAAATACTTGAATAATGTTGCATAAATAAAAAAGATTGGTTAACTTTGAAAAAACAAAACAAAATGGAATTTACAAAAGAAGACCTTAGAGAAGGCGAAACCGTTTTAATTGGCAAAAGCTCTAATTATAAATACCTCTATTTAGGTGGGTGTGGATTAGTTCATTTTATCTCAATAGGAGACAATTATACAGTTGCAAAAAGTCGTAGTTTTACTATTGAAGATTTAAACAAATACTTCACCATACAAAAAGAGGAAGATTTGACAGTTCCTTTAAAAAAGAAAGTTTACGACTTTGTAGATGTGGAGGTAAGTAATAATGGTGTTGATTGGCTTAACTGTAAATTAATAGCAGTAACTCCTGAATGTCAATATCCATATAAAATAATACAAGAAGATGGTCTTACTGATTCTTACAAATACGCAAAATTCAAAAAAGATAAATAAAAACACAATACTTAAACAAGGAGAGAAAACTTATCAACCAGTAGAAGTTGATGGGATTATTTATTGGGTTGATAGAGAAACCCAAATAATTGGTAACAATTTTACTCATATTTACAACCCACATCATAATGATATTTGGGCATTAGATGTAAATCAAATTTCTATAGCTCAGGCGGAAGGAGATAGATTAGAATTTGGTGGTGGTGGAGTAGTAGCACAATCACAACTTAAACTTGAAGGAATACCTGTTATTAGTCTAAATAAGTATGTTGAAAGATTGGCAGAAAAAGAGTGGAAAAACGTTAATAGAACAGGAGTTTTATGCTATATAGATGGCTACAAATCAAATCCAAACCAATAAATA
>CALMMZ010000184.1 GCA_937868685.1 uncultured bacterium
AATGTATCTACACCTTTAGCTCCTCCTGAAACTATTTTAATCAGATCATCCGTTTCTAAATCTGAAATAATTTTATTACAATGATTTTTAAGAAACTCATAATCTTCAAAATGTCTTGAACCAACTATAGCTACATAAAATACTTTATTTAATTCTTCTTTAATAGTTTTTATAACCTGTCGAATATATTCTTCTGAATTTTCAAAAACCAAATCCAAATTTTCTACTTTTGATAAAATATCAAATACTGTTTTCCGAGTAATATGTATTTCTTGAGTAATACGATTCACAATATTTGTAATTGAAACGGTTCGATTCACAGAATATCCTAATCCTGATGATTCTCGAACACGATCAATATTTCCATCTTTATCAAAAAATACCTGACCTCGCTCAACCATTACCGCAATAGAATTCACTGTAATTTCATTAATTTTCTCGATAGATTTTTTAATCAATTGATCAGTGAAAACTTCTAGACTAAATTTGGTTCGTTTACTTATTCGTTTCCATAATTCTTTAAATTCTTCTGAATCCAAATGTTTGGTAGTTTTTACGGTAATTCTTTCTTCTCGGGCATTTCTGGTTTCTACATCTCCTTGATATCCTGCTTCCTTGAATTCTTCTTGTAATCCTCGTGCGTATTCTTCATAACTTGCATTTGCAACTACGGTCAACACATTAATTTCTGGATCATGAATTCTGTTTCCCTGAACATCTACTGGTAACCGCAAACCACGACCAATTTCTTGGCGTTTTTTCATCACTGACTGCGTTTCCCGTAAAGTACAAATTTGGAAAATATTTGGATTATCCCAACCTTCCTTCAAAGCAGAGTGTGAGAAAATAAACGAAACAGGCTCAGCAAATGAAAGCAGTCGCTCTTTTTCTTTCATAATCAAATCATATGCTTCCCTATCCTCTTTACTTTCTCGTCCTGTAGATTCTTTGTATTCGATATTTCCTCTTGTTTTTTTGCTTGCAAAATATCCCTTGTGAATTTTTGTAACATCAACATCTTTCCAGTCTGGATATTGCTCTTGGAGTTTTTTAAATTCCTCAATAAATAATTTTTTTACCAAACCTTCCTCTGCAACATAATTATCAACCTTATCAATAAAGAACAATGACAATACTTTTAATCGATCACCTACTTCTTGTTGTTTAATAAAATGAGCTCGGATCGTTTCTCGAATTTGCGTTCGGAAAATTACTTCTTTGTTTTCTCCTGCGTCACTTAATTTGTAATACTGACCATTAGAAAGTTCTACTTGATTTGTATTTGCATAAATATTAGAAACGAAAACATTTTCATATTTTATATTTCTTTTACTTTTTATAAACAAATTATCACCAGCTGACAACGGAACTTCTTTTGATTCATAATCACCACTTGCTAATTTTACCTCAATCAATGCTTTTGCTTTTGGATTTTCTCCTTTTTTGGTTTCAATAGCCGTTACTTGGAACAGAAAACCTTCAGGATTATGTTCCTTTACTCCATATACAGAAATTTTCTTTACCAAGTTTTTCCTATAGGCATCCACAGGAGTCAATCGATATACCAAATTGTGAATATTTTTATGTGTTGCACTGTATCGTAATTTAAACAATGGATTCAAATCAGAAATAGAAACTTGTGCGAGTTCCGATTCCATGTTTTGCGGTTCGTCCATAATTACCACAGGCCGTGTTTGCGCAACCATGTCCAAATACGATATTTGCCCATAGGTATCATCACGATCATTTTGTCGCATTACCGTTGTATCCTTATTAAACGATTGAATTGTCATAATCATGATTTGTACATCATTAGATTGCACAAAATCACGCACCTGTGACAATTTATCAGAATCATAGGCACAATATCCAAATCCAGTGTTATACAAGTCACGGAAATGTTCCCGAGTCTGTTGAATCGTTTTTAACACTCCTTCACGGATGGCAACTGACGGAACGAGGATGATAAATTTTTTGAGCCCATATTCTTTGTTGAGTCGTAAAATAGTACTCAAATACACATAGGTTTTCCCTGTTCCTGTTTCCATTTCAACAGAAAAATCGAGTGGTTTCTGATTAGTTAATTCTTCTGCGGTTGATGTAATATTATTTTGCAATTGAATCTGATGGAGATTGTTTGCTATTTTCCCAAGATCAATATTCAAGGTGTTTGGAATAATTGAGGTTGGAATATTTCTGAAAAAACTTTCTGATTCTACTACTTTTTCTGCGCCTTCAAAAACACCAACGATTGCGTTGATTGCCGATTCTTGATAATCAATTTTGGTGAATTTGAATTGCATAAATTTTTTTATTGACTCTTCGCTCTTGATTCAGCTTCTCTCATCCTACTAACAACTTCATCATTAATTAAGTTATCAATACGATCAATTTCACTTGGAATATCCAAAGGGGTTTTTCTCTTTACTTTTTCACATTCCCTTATAAACCCTTTTCCCTTCTGTCTTATTTTATGATTATAAATCTTAATTTGCATCAAAAGACGAATAATATTATCACAAGATTTTATAAAAGACTCTTCAATTAGTAATGCAAACGAATCAAGATTTTCAGCATATTGACTTCTTTGTTGAATAGCATCCACCCCATCTTCTCTTACCAACCTTAATACAGTTTCATTTCTTTGATTAAGTTCAGTAAAAACCTTTTCCAAACCTACCAACATGCTATCAAATTGTTTTAAATGTCTATCTGCCCAAATTATTTTATTATGCAAATAATAACTATTTGTTTTTAATTTAGGCAAATCTTCATTTCGAGAAATTTCAATTATTGCTGGAAAATTAGTATAATTCAATGAAAAGTTTTTAGATCCTGTCATATTTTTTGTATCATCACTTACTTCAGAAATTCTTACTTTAAATGATTTTAACTCTTCTCGAATTCTATATAAATTTTCTAAATTCATTGTAATATTTACTTCTATAGTTCTATAATTTTCACTAATTTCATTCTTGAGGTCAATTTTTCTTTTTATAAAATAACCTATTATAGAAAATAAAATAGTAATAGCAGGAGCCAAAGCAGAAATCCAGTCGACAATACTTGGACCTTGAGTAAAAATTATAAAATTACTCATATCGTCTTAATACTAACCACTCTCCCAATATTCACCTTTCCTGTGTCGTCCAACGCGCTGTCGAGACATACAAAAGTATCATCCAGAGAAAGCTTGAGGCTTTCGACCTGTTCTTTTGAAACTTGTTTTTCAAAAGTTACTACTAATTTTCTATCATTTTCTGTAACCATATACGGATGCAAATCACCCGGCAATTGTTCTATTTTTGCATTTAATCCAAATCCTTCTTTTTCCAAAATTTCATATACCACTGATTGTTCATCATAATTATCTATCAATGGATTTTCAATAAATAATTTTGATTGTTCCAATAATGTTTCCACATCATCTGCATCAGTGATTTCATTCCATTTGCGATAATTTGATGGTGATAGTTTAAATGATTTGAATCCAACATCACCTTTTCCAATTTTATCTCCTGCACGACGAATACGCTCGCGAGAAATTTCTGCGATATTTTTATATCCTGCTTTGTATGCCTCACTTTTTTCATCCGTCTCTTCTGGAAGCTGTACACAAATCCATTTTCGATTTCCATCATCTTCTGCATTCAAATCCATCACCGCATGAGCCGTTGTTCCAGAACCTGCGAAGAAATCAAGAATAATAGATGAATCATCTGATGCTAATTTTAATAAAAATTTAAGTAATCCAACAGGTTTTGGCGTATCAAAAATTAAGTCTTCAAAAATATCTTTTATTTCCTTAGTCCCTTCTTGATTAGACGCTTCACTATCAAGCCATGTGCTTGGTAAAACACCCATATTCTTTTTTTCTTCAAAGAATAATTTATACCTGGGCTTCCCTTGTCCGTCTCGAGGAATCACAATTTTGTTCTCTAAAATTAAATTTTCAAATGTCTCTTTTTTAAAACGCCATTCATCTGTTATTAATCGTCCGTTTGGCAATTTAATTTCATAGACACTGCCCCCCTTGTTTGTACAAGGCATTGTAACATACGGCCCCCGTGGGTCATTATCTGGATTTTTGAATTCGGATACATTTAAATCTGGAATAATTTTATTTAAGACTTCACCATTATTTTTAGCATATATAAGTACGTACTCATGAACAGGAGATATATTCTTTGATAGGTTTGCTTGACTATCTCTCCTTTTGCGAATCAAGTTTGCAACAAAATTCTCCTCTCCAAAAATCTCATCCATCACCAACCGCAAATTTGCAACCTCATTATCATCAATAGACACAAAAATCACCCCATCATCTCGTAATAGGTTTCGTGCAAGAAAAAGTCGTGGATACATCATCGTGAGCCAGTCACTGTGATAGCGTCCGTTTTTCTCGGTATTGGTCGTCATTTTAATTCCTCCTTGCGTCTGCCCTGTTTGTTCGTAATAATCCGCAACACCTTGAGTAAAATTATCTTTATACACAAAATCCTTGCCCGTGTTATATGGCGGATCGATATAAATCATTTTAATTTTCCCTGGATTTGCGTAATGTTTTTGCAATAGTTTCAAAACTTCCAAATTATCTCCCTCGATAAAAATATTTTCTGTTTCATCCCAATTTTTTGACTCATCCATTTGTGGAACAAGTGTTCCTGTTGCAGGTGTACGGATGGCACGGAACGCATTACTTTTTCCTGCCCAATTGAGTCCGTATTTTTCTGTATCAGCAAGAATTCCTTCTCGTTCAAAGAATTTTTGCAGCGCATCAAAATCAATAGTGTTTTCACTCACAAATTGCGGAAAAACCTCACGGAGCTTTTCAAGGTTCTCATTACGAATATCCGCAGATGTATCAGGGATTTTTTCTGTCATATAGTGTATTATATCATATTTTTGACAGTTTTCCCAATAAAAAAGACAGACAAGCCGTCTTTTTTATTGTCATTATTTTGTTTTGTCTGCCAGTTCATATTTAGAACCAGGTTTTGGTGTGGGAGGTAAAATTTTACCCTTCACACCAGTAATTTCCTCACCTGTTTTTCCTCCTCGTGGACCAATAATTTCATATTGCCCTGAGACTGGAACTTTATTACCAGGTTTTAAGCTTTGTTTTTTCATATTTTTGACAAAACTTCAAATCTACAGCTTTCTTTGTAAAACTCTTGAGATAATACAAGGAATATTGTATTATTATAGATGGTTATCTCTCAAGGAATTCTCAAGAAATTGAGGATTTTTTGTTTTATGAAATATTTGCATATATACTTTAAACACATGCATTAAATCGACCATTATTAATACCCGAAGGTGTTAAAGACTTCTCTTCAACACTTGTATTATACCATAAAGTAATAAGAATAACTAAAAAAACCCTTATTTTTTAAAGTAAAAACACTAATCAACAACAAAATAATTTTTTTGTAAAAGTGTGGATTAAAAAAACTTGACAAAATAAGTCTCTATCAAGTTTTCCACAGGATACTATTTACAAATTAAAATTTTTTATTTACCCATTTGCGAAATTCAATTGCTTGCACCGAATTTGTCCGATACCCGACAGCAAGAATAATATCCAAAGAATAGAAATTAATTAACTTATCAGAATTTGCAATGTATAATTTTTGCACATTGTTTTTTTCAGAAACCTCTTCCGATTTTAAGATATTATTAATATACTTTGTAACAGCTGGACGACTCACACCAAAAACTAAACTTCCATGCTATACTACCTCATATGCCGAACTTTTTTATCTTTTTCCTCACCATCACTGTGATTAGTATTCTATTCAGCGGAATGGTTATCTGGAATATTATTCGTATGTGGAGTTATCAATTCTTTTATCAGAAAATCCGTCCACATCGGAAAATAATTAAAATAATATTTTTTGGATCACAATTACTAATTCCAATTATTGCGATCATCAGCCAAAACATTGTCTATACTGCTTATTCTCCACTTACTTCATTTTTCTATACTTTTTCCATGTGGACATTGGGAGCACTTGGATATTTGCTCATGGGAAGTACGCTTGCTTGGAGTATTGCATGGATTCTCTATATAGTTCGCGTTATAACAGGTAAAAAACGATTTACTTGGAATCGATTTTTCGTTCCGTTTTCTGTTGATACGAGACTCTTTATTCGAACAGTTATTACTCTTCCAATAATTATTGCACTTAGTGTTATCGTATATGGAACAATCAATACACAATCAGTGAGAACTGTTCATTATTCCATTTCTAATCAAAAACTTGCAACACCTTTTCCAGAAAATTGGGTTGGACAAAAAATCGCTGTTTTTTCTGATACTCATACTGGACAAATCAGAAAACGCACTATCACAGAAAAAGCAATTCGAGCAATCAATGATGAACAACCAATAATTACTTTCATGGTAGGAGACCTTGTCGATGGGCCAAAATTTCCTATTATATTTCTTGAACCACTTACCAAACTACAATCACCATTAGGAAATTATTTTATTCCAGGAAATCATGAAAAATATTCAAAGGATTCAGAGGTAGAATCAATGATCGGGAAATATATTACCCTCATTGCTGATGAGGTAAAAATTATTGATAATGTTGCCATTCTCGGTATTGATTACCATAAGGGAGATCCGATAAAAACTTTTGAACAAGTAGAACAATTAACTAACACTATTCCAGAAGGTACTCCGATTATTGGAATTTTACATGATCCGAAATACATCCAAACACTTTTAGATCATCAACCCAACCTCACCCTATCAGGTCATACTCATGGCGGACAAATGTGGCCTGGAAATATTTTAGTAAACTTGATCTACAAAGAATTCGCTTATGGACCAAGTCTTCATAATGATGGAAAATCAGTTCATATTACCACATCAGGAATTGGTACTGCACTTGTCCCTATGCGTGTAGGAACAAAACCAGAAGTCGTAATTATTCATATTGAGGAATAATACTTATAAATCTCTTTATAAAAATATGAATATTATTCGTGTTAAAGCATTTCCAGAAAGTAAAAAATCTTTCATTGAAGAAATTGATCATCAAGTGCTTAGAGTTTTTATTCGAGAACCTGCGCAAAACAATCAAGCTAACAAAGCAGTACTCAACGCTATTGCAGAATATTACTCTATTCCAGAAAATAAGCTTCGTATAATCTCTGGACATAGATCACTTAATAAAATTATTCAAATACTTGAATAATAAAACCACCCTTTCGGGTGATTTTATTTATCTCGCTTCATTTTTGCTCGCCCTGATTCATTCAAGATTTGTTTTCGTAGACGAACTGATTTCGGAGTAATTTCTAAATATTCATCATCATTCATCAATTCTAACCCTCGTTCAATATTGATTTCAAGTGGTGGAATAAGCGTAATTGCATCATCAGTTCCTGACGCACGCATGTTGGTGAGCTGTTTTCCTTTCGTTGGGTTTACAACCATTTCATCACCTTTAGCAGTATTACCGAGTACCATTCCTTCATATACTTCGGTTTGTGGACCAATATAGAGCACTCCTCGTTCTTGGAGATTCCCAAGTGCGAACGCAAGTGCTTTTCCATTTTCCATAGAAGTCATTGAGCCTGTGAGTCGTTTCTGGAGAATTCCTGCATGTAGACGGAATTCGAGGAATCGTGAAGCCATAATTCCTTGCCCTCGTGTATCTACCATAAATTGCCCTCGATATCCGAAAATTCCTCTTGTTGGACCTTCAAAAATCATACGAACGGTCGCTTCTGAAATTTTCATATCCTTCATAATAAAGCCACGCATTCCTAATTTTTCAATTACAATACCTTGGTAATCATTTGGACAATCAATAGTAATTTCTTCGAATGGTTCATGAGTATTCCCATCGATTTCTTTAAAGATTACTTGTGGTTGAGAAACTTGTACTTCGAATCCTTCTCTTCTCATATTTTCCAAAAGTACTGCAATGTGCATTTCTCCTCGTCCGAACACTTTGAAACCTTCAATAGTACGTCCAGAATCTGGAGTAAAATCTACACGGAGTCCTACATTGACTTCAAGCTCTTTTTCAAGTCGGTCACGAATCTGTCGTGTAGTTACGAATTTTCCTTCTCGCCCCGCAAACGGTGAGTTATTTACTAAGAAATCAAGCACGATTGTTGGTTCATCAATAGTAATTGCTGGTAGCGGTTCTGCGTTAGTATCAGCAGCAATTGTTTCTCCGATAAAAATATCAGCGATACCTGCAATCATTACAATGTCTCCAGCTACTGCTTCGTTTACTTCTTTTTTTTGAGTTCCTTCAAAGGTAAATAATTTTGTAATTTTTCCATTTCGAGCTGTTCCGTCAGGTTTTTTTACAACAACATTTTGACCATTTTTTACAATTCCTTCATATACACGACCTACTGCCATTCGTCCGAGGAAATTATCATATGCCAAGTTAAATGCTTGCATACGAAAAGATTTTGTTACATCATTTTCTGCTGGTTGTACTTTTTCTAAAATTGTATCAAAAAGTGGTTCAAGGCTTTTCATCTCATCGTCCATTGAACGTTTTGCAGTTCCGTCTCGTCCGATTGCGTATACAGTAGTAAAATCAAGCTGTTCATCAGTTGCGCCAAGTTCCATAAATAATTCGAATACATCATCATGTGCACGTTCGATATTTGCTCCAGGTTTATCAATTTTGTTTAATACTAAAATTGGTTTCAAACCAAGCTCAAGAGATTTTTTAAGTACAAATCGTGTTTGTGGCATCGGACCTTCCTGCGCATCAACAATCAAAAGAACCGAATCAATTGACCTGAGTACTCGTTCCACTTCAGAACCAAAATCAGCATGCCCTGGAGTATCTACAATGTTGATTTTTGTGTCTTTATAAAAAACTGAAGTGTTTTTCGCATAGATGGTAATTCCTCGTTCCTGCTCGATAGAATTATTATCCATAGAAAACCCCTCTTCTCGCATACCACACTGTTCAAGCATTTGATCAGTTAAGGTAGTTTTCCCGTGGTCTACATGGGCAATAATGGCGATGTTTCGAATTTGCATAGAATAAAAAGATTAATAAATAATACTAAAGTACTCTACAGGAAAAAACCGATTTTGTAAAGGATGGAAAATTATTTTTTTAAAATAATCAAACGGACAAAAATATTTCATATATACTTGAATCGTTCTATTTCTTGATATCTTGTTTGTCTTGTACTATACTAACCTATATGGAAACAACAACAATTCTTCTCATTATTCTTGGATCTGTTTCTTTTTTCTTGATAATAATTTTCATAATTATTGGATTACAAATCTGGAAACTAATAAAAACATTTCAACATATTGCAAATATTTTTTCTGACGAAACTGATCATATAAAAATTATTGCAAAAGCAGTTCGTACAAAAGTTCACTCTATATTAAATAAATAAAATTTACAAAAACAACCGAAATTTTTATTTTATAAAAATCTCGGTTGTTTTTTATTTATTTTTTTCTACTGTTTCATTTTTATTTTGCCAAATAATTTTGCTTGCACCAATTATATTAGTAAATTCTTGCATTAAATTTTCATTACCAATCCAAACTGGCTCAGAATCAGAAAGATACACAGTGATTCGATCACTTGGAATCAAATTTGCTGCTTTACGCATGTCTTGTACCTTACGGATCAAATCACGCATTTCACCTTCATGAAGAAGTTCATCAGTAATCTCAATATCAAGAACAACTTTTCCTTGTTCAAAATCTTTATCAATCAAAACTTTTTTTACATTAAGTTCATCTCGTAAAATTTCTCGGAATGATTCTTCTAGATTTTCTGCAATCGTAATACTTGCAAGTGGTTGACGAACTTTAACATTTGATTTTTGCCGTGCCTCTAACCCAAGAGTTACTAAGTCTCGAACTTTTTCCATATCAACAATCACCGTTCCCCGATCAATTCCTGCTTGGACTCGATTTAACCACCTATCAAGATGAACTGATGGAGCACTCTCTAGTAGCCAACTTACTTTTTGCCAAATTTCTTCTGCAATAAAAGGAGTAAATGGTGCCATTACTCGTGCGAGATTATTCAACATGACCTGTGTTGTACGCAATGCTAATTTTCGATCATGTATATTTTCACTCTTGAATCGATCACGCGACCGTCGAATATACCAAGTAGAAAAATCATTGATAAAATTCTTTATTGCTCGTGTAGCGTCCAGAATATTATAAATATCAAGTTTTTGTGTTACTAATATTTCCAGTTCATCGAATCGAGCCAGAATCCAAGTATCGAGAATATTTTTATCTACTGCACCATATGGATTACAATCATCACCTGAAAAATCAAGATCACCCTTGTACATCTCATAAAATGAAACAATGTTCATGAGTGGATTGAAAACTTTTTTCCGAACTTCATCAATTGACGATTCGTCAAAATTTTTAAATTCTCCTGGCTGATTTACAGAGTAGAACCAGAATCGAATTACGTCTGCTCCATATTTTTCAAACATGTCCCATGGACTGACTACATTCCCTTTTGATTTTGACATTTTTTGCCCATTTGCATCGAGTACGAGTCCGAGACAAATTACATTTTTATATGCCTGTGTTGAATTATCGTGAATCAAATTTGCAATAGCATGCATAGTATAAAACCAACCTCGTGTTTGATCGACTCCTTCAGAAATATAATCTGCTGGCTGTGGATCAAAATTAATTGCTTGCCCAATTTTGTGATGCTGTGCAATTGGCATAGAACCAGAATCAAACCAGACATCCATAACTTCTGGAGTTCTCACTAGTTTTTCACCAGTTTCTATATCAAGCAAATTAACTTCATCGATAAATGGTTTATGGAAATCAAGTTCATACTGCAAATTCCTCGGGATACGAACGAATTGATAGTTTCTAATTTCAGCATTTTCTGGAACTTGAAGAAAATGTTCTGGTAGTGTTAGATCTTTGAATGTTATTTCTTTTGAAAGAAAATCAAATGCACGAATAATCCCAGAATGTGCAACTAGAAATATATTTTTTCCTGTATATTGTTGTTCAATATCTTGTAAAAAATCACCGACTCGTTTTACCACATCAACAAAACTTTCATCATTGCCGAAATGTTTTCCCGGTTCTTTATGAAAATTTTGATCATAAAATTCAATAAATTCTGACTTTGACTTTCCGTGAAATTCTGGACTTACTTGCCATTCTCCAATACGCACATCAAGTATTATTTTCTCTTCTGGAAATCCTGTTTGTTCACAGAAAATTTTTGCTGTT
>CALMMZ010000185.1 GCA_937868685.1 uncultured bacterium
CATTACAATTTGCTTTAAGATGTTTGGATACTGCTTATGTAAACTTCTTTCGTGGCAACGCTAAATTTCCACGATTTAAGTCAAGGAAAAAGAAAAATTCATTCACAGTTCCACAGTTTGCAAAACTTGAAGATGGCAGATTTTTTGCACCAAAATTCAAAGAAGGTATTAAAGTAAATGTTCACCGTGAAGTTAAAGGTGAAATTAGTAAATGCACTTTGAGTAAAACACCAACAGGGAAATATTTTGTATCAATCCTATCAGAAGAACAATATCAACCAAAAGAAAAGACTGGTGCTGTTTGCGGAATAGATTTGGGTTTAAAAGACTTTGCTATTACTTCTGATGGAATTAAATTTAAAAATAACAAATACACAAAACAATATGAAAAAGAGTTAGCGAAAGCACAAAAACATCTTTCTCGTAAGACAAAAGGTAGTAATTCGTTTGAAAGACAAAGACGAAAAACTGCAAGACTTCACGAAAAGATAACCAACTCACGAATGGATAACTTACATAAAGTATCCTACCAATTAGTATCTGATTATGATATAATTGCCTTGGAAGACCTTAATGTGAAAGGAATGGTCAAAAACCATAAACTTGCTAAACACATTTCTGATGCAAGTTGGGGAACTTTTGTTAGGTTACTTGAATATAAGGCAGACTGGAACGATAAACAGATTGTGAAAATCAATCGGTTTTACCCTTCAAGTAAAACCTGCTGTGAGTGTGGTTGGATAAATCAAGACTTAAATCTTTCAATAAGAGAATGGACTTGCAAAAACGGACACGTTTTAGACCGTGATTTGAACGCTGCAAAGAACATTTTAAAAGAAGGATTAAAAATAATATCGGCAGGAACTGTCGATTACACGGGTGGAGACTCAAATAAGACTTTGGCAACAAAGCATAAGTCCGTGAAACCCGAAGCCCATTTGTCTTTAGCAAATGGGTAGTTCACTAACTGTTACCAACATCTGATCTTACAGAAGTTGATCCAGAAATTAAAAATTCATAAATTTGTTTCATGATAAACCTCGAAATACCCGAACAATTAATAATTAAAGATTCTGGAGAAATAAGATATGAACTTATCAATGGTAAAACCATAATAGGTTTATGTGGCTATGCGAGAAGCGGTAAAGATACTTTAGGTTCTTTATTGGTAGAACGACTCTCTTTTAAGAGAATTTCATTTGCTGATACATTAAAAAAAGAATTAAATGAGCATATGAAATTAAGCGTTTTTAATGATTTACAAGAAAAAGGATTTTATATAGATTTTGAATCAGTTGATTTTGAAAATCCAAAAAAAATAGAAATAAAAGAATTGCTTAGGCCATACATGATATGGTATGGAGAAGAAATAAAAAAAATAAACGGAATACATTATTGGACGAATAAAGCATTTTCTCAGATTGATAAAAATGACAAAAAAATTGTAATAACCGATGTAAGGAGACTTAACGAATTAGATATTTTCAAAAACAGCAGAACCTTTATAGAGAAAAGAATTAAGAACAGAAGAGAAATATCTTTGCCAGAAGATAGCCCTTACGATATTTATGATTATGATTCTGATTTTGAAACATTATTTTTATATATCAATCAATTAAACAATAGTGATTCTGATTCTCTAACTAAAGAAACTATAATGTCATCACTTGAAAAATGGTTATTTGATGAAATAGTAGAGATTGATTCAAGAATACAAAACCCAGAGTTCCAAAAAAGACACTTAATTAACCATATTCAAAAGCTAATAATTAAATATCCAAAATATTTTATATAATGACTCAACCAATCACCATTCCAAGGCCAGGAAAAACAAAGCCCGGAAAAATAAGACCAAATACAAAGCCCGATAAAGACCCGTGGAAAGTGCCTGCACCAAAAATTAATCCCAAACCAAAGGCATGATTATGCCGGATATGGCCCTGGTATAAAATTCGGGTTTGAACTAAAAGCAAATGAGGAGATCATAAGACTATTATTATTTGCCTGTAAAGAAACGGTTGTTCTTTGTTCCAATAACTCTATTGAATTTCCATATAATTTAACTCCTATTCTATACCAATAAAAATCATCAGTATTTTTTATATTTGTTATTGATGTATATGTTTTTCCACCATCTACTGAAATTTTAACACCTGTTTTTCTTTCTGTTCTTGATTTAACCTTAACAAAAACAAAGTAATCTGCCTGTGTTATATCTAATAATAATATAGAATAATTTAACCAAGGAAAATCAGAATCAGAATCAGTATATTCAATAAAATTATTTAAAACCAATTCTGTTGTTTCTTCTGTTTGACCTCCGGAATTTAAGTTATAATTAGAATCAATATAAATAATTTCTGAATTGCCTGAAAAGTTTGATGTTGAACCACTAACTCCCACAAAATAATACCCAGTTATCCTTGCTGTTATTGGATTTGAATTTGAAAAATTATAATAAGTTCCAGCACTTGTTGTTGCTGAGTACCATTTATAAGAATATGGTTCAGTTACTCCAGTAACAACTGTTGCAGCAGAAAGAATCACACTACCTCCTGTTGTAAAAAAAACCGGACCATCCGGTATAATGTATGGTTCAAAAATATTATTTGTAATTGATACACTTATTACATTTGTATAAGCGGTGCAGCTTCCACTAATTACACGACAAGAATAATTACCAGATGTAGTTGCAGTTATTTCTTGGATTATTTCTCCATTTGGACTCCACAAATACTCTGAACCTGGCGTTGCTGTTAGTATAACGCTTCCTCCCAAAGGAACTGTGGTTGGACCTTGTGCAAATATAGAGGCAACACAAGTCGTTCCTCCGCTTGGTAATAATGGGTTAGAAGCTCTTAATAATGATTGACTGAAAATAACATGTCCTACTGGGTTTAATCTATTTCTTACATTAGCATCTGTTTCGTTATTGTAAGAACCTCTTGTGGTTGAATTATATGGTACTCCCCATGAATAATAAGCGTCATAAATAGTATGGGCTGTATAATATGCTCCCATAAATTCATATTCTGCATTCCAGGGATTTGCAATTTTTTCTGCCGAAAAAATTGGCATAATTTCTAAAGTTTTACCAATAGAATTGCAATCTGCAGCAATATTCCTCAAACGACTTCTTGTGTAATTATAATCAGGAATTAAAGCGGGAGAATAATCATGGATTAATAATCTATCCATATAAGGCAAAAGCTGAATCATTTCGCCAGGATCAGGCCATCCGATATATATTTCTACTTTTAATGGATAAGTTGCATTGGAACACGTATTATATACATATTGTAAATTACTCAAATATGTGGAAAATGAAACATCTCCGTTCCACCATTCATTTTCTACATTAAAACAGTCAAATCTTTCAGAAGCAGAACCTCTTTGATTATTATATGTTATTACTTGGTTTACTGTAGTTTGGCTTCCGGATCTGCATGCAGCGACAGCAGTAACTCCACTCTGCCTTGCTTTTTGAATAAATGATGCTAACAAATTTGTTCCGGGAGATGAAGTGTTTATTGATGTTGCACTTCCCCAATTCATATAACTTAAATCATAAAATATTAAGTAATTTATTCCGTGGTTGTAAACGAATTGAAGTAAGGAGTTTTCATTAGCTGGTATTCCTAAAATTGTTGTATTTTGACTTAAATCGGCGGTTGCAGCAGCACCAGCACCAACACCACCAACAAAAGAAATTGTTGGAACCGATACATATCCGCTTCCTCTTTGATAGCCCTGTCCACTTACCCACCTAAACCTTATGGCAATTATTTGTCCATTTTGTATAACCGGATCTATTATTGCACCAGAACCTCCACCTCCCGTAATCTGAACTGTTGGAGGGTTGTTTGAATCATATCCTGAACCACCATTGGTAATTCTTAGATTACTGAGCTTACCCGCAGGATCAATAAATCTATTAATATATAATCCTACTGTAGATGGAATTGTACTTGCTGAAAATGGCATATTAATAAATACCTAAAAAATTGATTTTTGTTTTTAAAAACTTTAAATTTGTAAAGCAAAAAAAACAAAATGGAATCAGTAACTTCAAAAACAAAATTTAAAGACCTATTATCAAATAATAATTATTATCCTTTTCCAGAAATTGTCTCGGCCTTAGATTCAAAACAAATACCGTTTAAAAAAAATATTCTTTTTTCATATAATCCATCGTCTTTGGCTGCAAATGAATGGAATAGATGTGTTGATTTTTATTTAAAAAAAACACCCAATGGAAATCTTATTGATTTACAAAATATTATGGATGCAATCAATGAAGATGAGTCAAATTATAAGGAAAAATTAGAAGAAATAGCAGAAAATGTTATTAGAGAAATGTATGACATTCCTGATTATATTATTTTAAAATCAAATTTAAAAAATGTAGATTTTGATG
>CALMMZ010000186.1 GCA_937868685.1 uncultured bacterium
AAAATCTGCTCCATAAACTTAAAATACAGATGCCACCAATATGATACCATTAAAAGACACAAGAATGAACGTTATGAACATTATTATGGAAGAGGCGGCTGTCATTGAATCAATAACACTCAAGGGAGACGACACTTTCTTCAGGCTGGAATGCTATGCAAACATAGGCTGGCAAACAAGTGAAGGCCCTTTGATTACAATATGCATGAATCACTCAATCTTCATTGAATCGTTTAGATGCCAATATGGTTATAAAAGACCCTGGACTTATGTTGATGATGCATCAAGTGTCATCAAATCCGTCAATCAAATCACCAAACATCAACCATGATCCCAGTCTCCAGCAACTCCTTCCAGCTGCTCAATATAGCCACCTCAGTCATCAAAGTCGGCACTCTGAAATATAAACCACAAGATGAACTCTTCATCCTCCATAGAAGAATAGTCTGCAAGCAAAATGACTACAGGAATTTCAGCTGGCACTCAATGGGATCTGAGTTCGTTTTCATTGCAGACGAATGGCTCAATAAACCTCTCTCAACATTGAGAGCATATCTGTCAATCAAAAACGATCACCAAATGATATCAACCAGCGGCCCAACAAAATATAACAAACTGAAAATCAAATAGGACCAACATGATTCAAATTGATCCAATCAACAGGCTGCTTGTCTTGCATGAGATGAGAAAAGTGAAAAACCTGACGTTCAAACCAAACGACGTTCACCATGAAAAGATCTTCCTATCACATGTTAGAACCAGCTTGAGCATTAGACCATAATTTCGGTGAATGCAGACTGTTATATGTACACAACATCTTGGTCATGAACTACAGAAAAGACTCTGTGACAAAAAGAATGTACGAAGAAAGCATATATGTCAAAAATGATGCCTCAAAAATGATGCCTCAAAAATGATGCCTCAAAAATCATCAAATCTATCAACCAAATCCTGAGGCGCCGCTCATGATCCCAATTGCTCTCAACATAGACAAAATTCTTGATTCAATTCATACCATCAATTCAATAATAATCTTCAAAGAACGCATAACAAAAGTTGTTCCACAATGGAAACAATTTCAGTCCAAATCAATAGAACTCTACCTACCAGAAACAGTCTACCTGCCAGAAACAGAAGATGCAGACTACATCTTCTTAGTATACCAATATGACATTCATCAAGAACAATCCAAACTCAGGAACATGTTCAATTGTAACAATGCATCATGTGCAATCCAAACAATGGAACAAATTCTGAAAAAACAATTGAGAAAACAATGGTCCCAATAGAATCATTCCATAACACCTTGGTCATGTCATCAATACACAAATTGGGAACATTAACATTCAAATCGACCACTATGAAAAAGACAAAAACATCTTTTCCACTAGAACGACAAGACTGGAAAACAGGACCAGAGAACAAAAGCCACCTTGGATTCAAAATCGAAAACAATCTTGTCGCCTATTCAATGATATCAATCAAAACTCCATGCCACAGTTACTCAACCACCAAACTCAAAAAGCACACAGATATCATCCAACAAATCTGTGACAACCTCCCCCAAATAGCCCACCAGAGCCATTTCAACCACTCAAGGCCATAGGGATATCAACTCAACCAACAAACGCCTCCAGAGGGCCAAAAACTGCCCCGTATGGCCATTCTAACATAGGCACACAATGACCCCTGTTTCAGATATAGTCAAATTAAACCCATGGCAAAAAACTCGTCAAGTCTTGTCAATCAAAATCTATGACCAAATCCTAAAAAAAGGCCATGACGAACTATTCAGCCTGTATTTCAACAATCTAATATCCATCACTGTCAACCAATTTGGATTCACTTTCTCTTTGATCACAACCAATCCCCACTCAACAATCAACTCCGTTCAACAAGAACTCAAATCCTTGATAGCATCAGAATTCAAAAGATGATCAAAGCTGGGACAACCTATGAAATAACCCTAAGCTACTCTAAGCAGGCACACAATGACCCCTCTCTCAGATATACTCAGGCCAAATTCATACTCATGGCAAAAAACTCGCTATGTCACTTCAATCCAACTGGATAACCAAGTCCTAAAAAGAACCACTGAAACAATGGATAGCCAGTATTTCAACAACCACATATCCATCATTGTTGACTTAACAGCATCATCTCCATTCTGGACACGCATCAGTACGTTCCCCAAATGGAAACATGAACACAACTGCTTCAAATCAGCACATGAAACAATCGACTCCATCAAACAATCACTCTCAAAAGTGATTGGCCATTCCAACAACATGGGCATACAATGATCCCTATCTCAGATGTAGTCAAATCATATCCATTGCCGGAAGA
>CALMMZ010000187.1 GCA_937868685.1 uncultured bacterium
TGTAAAAAATATCTTTCTCCTCTTCCATTTGTTGACTCCTGGAAATTAATTAGATATTTACCAATATCTTCAATTTTAAATTTTGTTATCATAAAAAATTCACGAGGAACAACTTTTCTTGCCAACTCCATTTCAACCCATAGACCATTTTCATCATAGTCAAAAACTTGTGCTAATATTTCTGAGTAATATGCATCCTTTCCTCTATCAATTTCAATTTCATTTTGGGTGATTCCCTTATTGTTCTTTGCAAGTTTCAAAACCTTACTGTCATCAATTTTATAAGCAATTCTCGATGAGCCTGAACTAATCCTCTCAAGATTTTCTTGACAATAAGCAATTCTTTCCTTGAATGTTTTAAGAGTTTTAAAGTACTCCATATCAAACGAAGAAGGATAGTCTTCATTTAAAATTTCATCAAGTTCTCCACTCTCCCATTTTTGTGGAGTCATTTCAAAATATCCTTCTTTAACTGCAGCTGAAATAAATTCCAATCTATAAGGTTCAAGGTCTGGATATTCATCAATCAATTGGTCAACAGCCCAGTTTACAGTTCTTGAACTAAGTGTTGAATAAACATTATCTAATATTTCATCTCTATTCTCAAGAAAATATTCTCCAAGTGCCTTGTGTAAAACATTTTCTATGGCAACATCTGCTTCATAATTTTCAACCACACTATTATTTGATGTAATCTCTTCTCCATTTAATATTGCTTTAACAAATCTTCTTACCTCTGCAAGTTGTCTTTTTTCTTAGCTTCTCTTTCTCTCTCGATGCTATTCTTATTTTTCTGGTCAAGATTTTCTTGTTCCTTATGCCAATAAGCAGAAACTCTTCCGTAAAGTTTTTTCTTAACAGAATCTGGCATTATTTCCCAGGCATCAAAGTTATATCTAAAATCTTTTAATACATCCTTTAGTGGTTTCATGGTAGAATGTATATAATCTACACCATCTTCAGTTTTTGCAAAATCTCCACTCGTAAATCTTGTCTTGCTAACAGCTTGTGTAAACCTTGCCCATATTTCATGTTGAAGTTTGAGATATTCTTTGTGTTTTCTAATATTTCTTTCTTGGTCAGCATAAACAGCATCTCTACCATTTGCCATGGTATGCTTTTTCATATACTCCTTTGTCTTTCTTGCTTGGAATAATTTTGAATTGCTTCTGAAATCATCGTATGCATGTTGGATTTCGTGTTCCAATGTAGAATTAAATGCATACCACAATTTAAAATACAAATCTTCGGCAGAAATTGGATATTGTCTTTCCTTTGTGAACTCCTGTGTTATTTCTTTAAAAAAATCTTTTTTAGGATAAAGAACAATATCTCTCATTGTCTCCCTATCATATTCTGGTTCTTTTATATGAGTATAAGAACCTCTTGTGCTATCACTTGAATGTCTTGATATATTTACAAATATTCTTGAGTTTGTAATAAATTCAGCAAGTGTAGGGTATTTTTTTGGATTCTTATGATAAACATCAAGTAACATAATAGGGTTAAAATAACTAATATCATCCCCAAGTTCAACCTGACGTTTTAAGCTTTCCATATTAACCTGTGCTATATGTAATAATGCTTGAGCAGCCAAATCACTAATCTCTTTAATAGAATAATAATCTTCT
>CALMMZ010000188.1 GCA_937868685.1 uncultured bacterium
TGATGACTCCCTTTTTATTTCCTTGTAAAAATTTTACAATATTTTTAATTGTTTCTGTATATATTTTTTGCGCGTCTGCATCAGTCGCATCAGGAGAAAGTGCGAGCTGTTGGTAAAATCGATCATGAACTGGATTATGACTTTTCAAGTCTCGATACGGAAAAATTTTCCGCACAATACGAAGTCCTGCGAGCAATGATGAATAGCTCGGAAATGGTCCGAAGGTGTATTTTATTTTCACCTGAAAAGTAGCTAATTGTTTCTGAACTTGTAATGTTCGTCCACGTACGACTCCAACTCGAGGAAATAATTCATCAGTAATTATCACATAAGCAAAACTCTTGTTGTCTTTTTCTTTTACATTATATTTAGGTTGATATTTTTTAATCAGGCTTGCTTCGAGCATTAATGCCTCAAGAACCGAATCTGTTTGCTCATAAGTTACTGTTTCCGCAATTGTTACCATGTCTACAATTCCAGGACCTCGAGCTGTAATCAAGTCGTGCGCAAAATAGCTCCGTACACGATCACGGAGACTGGTTGCTTTTCCAATATAGAGAATCTCGTTTCTCTTTTTCCAGAAATATACCCCCGGAGAATCCGGAAGTTGCAAGTTTTTTAAATCTTGACTTTTCACTATATCAATGTTAACATTATTTTTAATAAACGCAATTGTTCACTTAAAAATAAATAGTTTATGGAAACTTTTCAAATTTTTTATTCTGCAACCATGGGGATAGTTTTAGGATTTATTTCAATTAGTATCCCTATGATTATCCTTGGAAAAACTTATGTTAGTTTTCGTGATTATTATACAAGAGGAAACTCTGATATCGCAATAATTGACGAAGACTCAAACATCCTAGAAGAACTTTTTGTTGAACTAAAAGAATTTTTAGAGGAAACAGAAAATTACGAACTTCTACAAAAAGTAACTACGGATTATATTAATTTTTGTAAAAGAAAAATTTCAATAGAGGATGTTTTTGAAATATATACTATTGAAGCATATTGGGTCGAACAAGGTGAAGCTCCAAAAGCGAGAATTGGCATACTTCTTGATGAATTTTCTAGTTCAGATGAAGAAGGTTCTTACACTTCATATTGTTATGGAATATTACATTTTAAAAAACCAATAAGGTTAAAAGATTTTATTAAAAAAATAATTTTCTAACCTTTTAATCATTGATTCAAAAAACCACTCCAATTGTTGAGTGGTTT
>CALMMZ010000189.1 GCA_937868685.1 uncultured bacterium
AATTGTTGGTGATTCGCAGGTAGAAAAAAAATTTATTGAAGAAATTGCTCAAGAGTTTGGATTTTCAAAAAATAACTTGAGAATACTCTTAAAATATCAAAATGATACCGAAGTATTCAAAACAGTAACAGCGCAGAATTGTAAATTTGTAATTCTTGGTCCGACACCACATAGTAAATTAGGCGAATTTGATCGCCATTTCGGATCAAAAATAATTTTGGCAAAAAATAAGGGTGGTTCATTAAAATTTACTAAACAGAGTATTCACGAAGCCTTCAAGAAAGTTTTTGAAAAAATGACTACCAAAAGTATAATTGTTGCATAGTATATAGGTATTTCTTACTAAGAGATACCTTTTTTATTTTGAAAATTCTGCTATGATGCTGATATGATATGGTTTTTTCGACACGTATGGAATATAGTAACACAACCTGGTCATGGTAAACGAGTGTTTGTTGGGGTATCAGGCGGTGTTGATTCAAGTGTTGCTGCACTTGTTTTAAAGTTGTATGGATATCAAGTAACGGGAGTATTTATAAAAACTTGGCAGCCAGATTGGATTGAGTGTACATGGCGTGATGAGCGTCGAGATGCGATACGTGTCTGTGCACATTTAGAGATTCCGTTCATTGAATTAGATCTTGAACAGGAATATCGACAAGGTGTTGCTGATTATATGATTTCTGAATATCTGAAAGGTCGAACACCGAATCCTGATGTTATGTGCAATCGTGAAGTGAAATTTGGTGGTTTTCTTAAACATGCGATTAAACAAGGAGTTGATTATGTTGCAACAGGGCATTATGCGCAGAATATAAACGGACAATTAGTGAAAGGAATTGATTCGGATAAAGATCAGTCATATTTTCTTTGGACACTTACCTGTAAACAATTAGAACGAATTCTGTTCCCTGTAGGACATTTACCAAAATCAGTGACACGATTAATTGCTGCGTGGTATCAACTACCTACTGCATCAAAGAAAGATTCACAAGGAATTTGTTTCATTGGAGATATTAATATGAAAGAATTTTTAGGTCATTATATTGAAGAAAAACATGGAAACGTTGTTAATGAGCAAGGTAAGATTATTGGTTTTCATAAAGGAGTATTATTTTTTACATTAGGCGAACGCCATGGATTTGTAATAACAGAAAAAACTATCGATGACCGTCCTTACTATGTTATTGGAAAAGATATAGAGCAAAATATACTCACAGTGTCTCATGACTTATCGCAAAATCCAATAGTTCAAAAAATTATTATTACAGAATGTGTATGGAGAATAATTCCAAAACAAGATGTATTGTATACTGCACAAATTCGTTATCATGGAGAAATAAAATCGTGCAAGGTTCAGATAGTTAATAAGCAATATACAGAAATTATATTTAGTGAATATGACGGAACAGTTGCAGGAGGTCAATCTATTGTTGTGTTCGATGGTGTAGTATGTATCGGTGGGGGTATTGTTCGGTAATAATATATGCATTATTTTTTTAAAGTTATTATTGGAATATTTGTTGGAATCGGAATTATATTTTCGAGTGTGTTCGTGGCGATGCAATTTGGTTGGTTAAATGTAAGAGGGACAATTGTTGAGCGAAATAATTCACTTAGAGCAGCTATAGGAATACAGAAAGAACAAAAGCAAACCGATTCAAGAGTTGTTGTGTTATGTAAAATTCATACTCTTGCAGAATATGCTCCTATTACTGCGCAGTCAATTAATCAAATGTTTGAAATACAAGGTAATACAGAACTTGTAACACGTATGATCGAAACGGCATCAATACGTTTCGTCGGGACGAGATTCGATAAGCAGATGGAGATTTGTGAAAAAACACTAACATCAACCACTAAACCACTCGCACAAACTGCTTATGTGTGGGCAGATTCTCCTGAATGGGGAGTAATGAAAACTGCGTTCATTCGTGATCGAGAATACATTACACAGGCAGCACGTGATGCAGGGATTTCTCCACGAATACTACTTGGTGGAGTGATTGGAGAACAATTCAGGTTCTTCACTAATTCGCGCGATTCGTTCAAACGATATTTTGAACCGTTGAAAATTCTTGCGTCACTTTCAAAATTTTCGTTCGGAATTGCAGGATTAAAACCAGAAACAGTAGCTCGTATTGACCAGAACTTAAAAAATCCACAATCAGTATTCTATCTTGGACCAACTATGGAGCAAGTGATTACCTATCCTGATGGTGCAAATGAGGATGAAATTAGATTTAATCGAATTACTGATACACGTAATACGTATTATTCATATCTTTATGCAGGATTGTTCATGAGACAAGTAACGGAACAATGGGCACGATCCGATGTAGATATTGCAGAGAATGCTGGAATACTTGCAACACTCTATAATCTTGGATTTAATCGATCAATTCCCAAACCAGAACCGCAGATTGGTGGTGCACCAATTGTAGTAAATGGAGAGCAGTATACGTTCGGAGAATTAGCTCATGAGTTTTATTATTCAGGAGAACTTATGGATATTTTTCCATATTAAGAATTGCTAATTTACTTTCCTATAGTATAATAGAATCATTATGGAAACAATTTTTGACCATCAGTTCATTACAATTGCACTTAAGCTCACTCTTGCAATGTTGCTTGGATTATTGCTTGGTTTCGAACGAATACTCGTTCATAAAACTGCTGGTATGAGAACGTATGCACTCGTAAGTATGACATCAGCAATGTTCATTGCTATTAGTGAAGTAGTAACACGTTCATATATATTGATT
>CALMMZ010000190.1 GCA_937868685.1 uncultured bacterium
AACGAGTGTTCCTCAAGGACCTCCTCAATTGACACTCCCAACGAGTGTTCCTCAATAAAAATATCTTAGCTTTTTCGAAGGCTAAAATAAAACTCTCTTCTTCAAGTCAAGACTTGAAGAAAAATGATTTTTTTCTTGAGATTATCAGAAAGATTTTAATCTATAAACATTTATTCTATTATCCAATTTTATATTTATATATGTCTTCAATTTATGAAGTGACGTTCAATAAATCTCCATCAAAGAAAAGTCGAGGAAAAATTACAGTTCAAGCTGATAATCGTGAAAGAGCAAAATCAAAAGCTGCCAAAGCTTTCTTGGCTGGTAAACAAATTAAACCAACTTCAAAATCAACTGATGAAATCTTAGCTGATGTTGACGCTATTCTTAATGAATTGGAAGGAGTTCAAATGTAAATAAATGAGTTGCGACTCATTTATAAAAAAACCTTTATTTTTTTACACTTACTTTTACCGATGAACAACAAGGAAGGCATCCTTTACCTTTCTTTCCCAGATCAATTTCAAATTCTCCATTACGAAGTCCATAAATAGCATCCAAAATGATATCCAATTTTGGATCTTCTTCCCAATCATTATTTTCTTCTTTCACCAACATCCCATAGATATATTTGATGAGTTGACGTTGTTCATCTTGGTCGACAGGCGTGCCATCATCGAGTACAAAGTTTTTAACCAAACCTGAAGCTTGAGCCACAACGGTCATAACATCATGGACATCAACACCTTTTTTGTCAAGATGTTTGTTGACAAATTCATCAAGTAACTTTTTGGATTCGTCCGCAATTTGCGCAAGATATTTAAATTCAATTGCCATCTTTTAGAAGGAAAAGAGATTTTTAATTTGAAAAAGATTTTTCCTTCTTCTTGAGAGAAAATTGAAATTTATATTCAAATCTTTTCAAGAAGTAAAAATCTAATCAATTGATTGTATAATTATTTTCTCGATTCAATGAAACTGGGAGACTTTTTGTTTGGCACTCAATATCAATTTCTAACAGATCTTCATACTGGTATCAATCCAAAAACGGATGTTTTTCTCGTCTCAAACGGAGAAGAAAAATTTGTACTTCGTTGTCAAAAAGCTTATAAACGAAATACAAGTCGAGTTTGTTGTACACATGAAAAATACATTCAATTCCTTTCCAAGCTCAACAAAGAAGAAAAGGAATATTTTCTAATTCCAAAAGTTATTGAGATGAAAGAACTAACCCTCTCATCTCAAGATTTGGCTAAAGATTACATCGAATTTACAGTCTGGCCTTACGCTGGTCAAGATTTATTCGAATTGACTGTTGCATCTTCTCTCACTAATGAACAATTGACAAAAATTCATCTTCGTTTGATTGAAATTTTAATTATTCTTAAAAAGTATAGTTTTGTTCATCGAGATCTGAAGATTGAAAATGTGGTTGTCAACCGAGATATTCCTTTTTTAATTGATTGGGAATTTGCCGATTGGGCTGGCGCAATAGCAAATGGTAGTGTTGACGTGTACATGTCACCTGAATTTTATCAACAACGAACTTTATCCTCTGTCACTATGGATATGTGGGGACTTGGTACTATTCTTTTTATTACATGGGGAAAAAGTGGAATGCCTGAAGTTTCTCCTGAAATGCTGGTTGAATATTTTTCTGAGTCAAAGATTAATTACAAATGGCGTAACTTCAATTTTTCAGTAGAACAATTGAAATTATTGCAGAAAATTCTTTGTTTTGTAGAAGATCGGGTAACACCAGAAGAATTGAAAGAGATGTTTAACCAATCTCTGAGAGATGTTTAACCAATCTCTGAGAGATGTTTAACCAATCTCTGAGAGATGTTTAACCAATCTCTTTGAAAAAGTCCATCTCAGTTTAATATCTCCGTGGAGATATTAATCTTCAACATTTTTAGCGAAGTTCAGAAGAATCCATTTCTCCAGCTTCAATTTCTTTTTCCATCTGAACCAATTCTTGTGATTTGATATAAATATCAAATAATCCAAGTTGGCCGATATTCAATCTCATTCGCAAAGGAAGATTGTTCTTCAAGTAAATCAACACATTAATTGTATTGGCCAACATCTTTTTTACTAAAAATAAATGTGAAGCCGAATAACTCGCTTGAAAATCAACAACTGGAGGGTGTTTCCTCTCTTCCATCACATCATGAAAACCTTTACGAAAAACTGCTTCATTTTCAACGCCAGTTTTGTTACCAGAGAAAAAAACAATAGCATCATTGTTAAATCTCCTCACTAAAATTGCTGCATTGGCAGGTTTTGGATTCAAGGATTGGCAAGAAGCTTGAAATGTACTATTACAAACGGGAACTACGCGATGTTCATCATAATCTTCAGGAGCCTTGACTTCTGACGGACGAACAGTGTTTACTTTAATGTTAGCGGTAACTTGATCGGCAGAAGTTTGAACCTTAGGGTTTTTTACAATACTCAAAATAATTTCAAAGGAAGAAAGTGAAAATAGTTCCAATCGGACTGTTTCCTTTACTTTGACTTTCTTAATGGCTTCATAAAAATTCTCCATATCAATAGAAAAGGAAAAACTTCCCGTACCACTTCCATCAATGCCATAGTAACTGAACGATTTGAATTGATTGGCCCAAAGCACTGCTTTACAGAGAACTCGATGATCCTCATTTTCGTTACAAGAAGAAATACCTTTGGCATCCACTGTAAATACACCATTAACTTGCTTGAGACAAAGTTTCATTGTTTCAATCAGAGATTTCAAGGCTTTTGAACCTCCTTCGCCAATTTCGGCCAGAAAAATTGATTTTCTCTCGTGGATTGTTAGATTCATAAAAATTTTTCAAAATCTTTGAAGAAAAAAAATTTTCTTTAAAATCTTTTTATGTCGAAGGGTCCTGAACGGATTATTCATTTGATTGGAGAAGAAGAAAGTTCTTTCCCCTCTCATTCTTGGACAATTCAATATTATCAAGAAAGTAAAATCGAAGGATATCTTTCTGAATTTGATAATGACTTGAAGACTCATTATCTTGAAGGATATCAAAAAGCAAGAAGAAAGCTTGAATATTTTAAATATGTTATTCTCCATGAAAAAGGAGGTATTTTTGTGCGATACAATCATGTAAATGAAATTGACTTTGAACAAATTGAACAAATTGTTCAATATTTTACAAGAAGAGAAATTACTTTGTTTGCTTGCCCCAGTATGATTGTTTCCTGTCAACACAAACACCCGCAATTGCTCTCAATTTTAACTAACCCCGATGGATTTATTCCACTCAGTTCAATCTACACTCACAGTGGGGAGGACGAAGGCTACAAAACGCTAGTTACTTCTCTTACCATTGGAAAATATTTGAAGAAAATTTCCGCTGATACTGAAAGAAAAAGTTGGCTACTTCCCATAACTAGTTTTGTTTCTGGTTTACTTTTCGGATTATGGTTGAATAGATCTAATTCATCTGAATAAAAGTTGATAATTTTATTGAATTTATTCAATAAAAATATTTAAAAAATTTGTAGTATTAATTACCAAAAGCCATGGGTATTTGCAGATCAACTCCTGTGGACGTCCCACCCTCCGCAAAAACACTGAACTTGATGTTGTAATAAAATTTTGATTTTATTACAACATCAAGATTGATGTTATCGCGAAAAGCATAATTGTGCTAACACCATTAATCCACTCAAAAAAGCAATCAAAATAAAAGGTAATTGTGTCATCTCTTCGGGAAGAGGATGACATACTGCATTTCGATCTAAGCAACCTTGATGACAATGGAAAAAATCACAAGCTTGATTCCAACGAAGACAAGGTAATTGACCTATACAATGAACTTTATCTTTTTCAATTTCTTGAAGAAAAAGATATCCTCCAAGATAAAATGCAATTGCAACATAAATTAAACGCCAAAAGAGTTGATTCATTTTTCTTTTCCCACGGGAAAAAGAAAATTCATTTTATTCACTTGGTAATAATAACTTTTTTATTTTTTCCGTAACGTCTTGCTTTCTTGCTGAAATTTCAAAAGAATGTTTTACTGTTATTAACTCTGGTACTGTTTCAAAAGAAAAAAATTTCCTTGCGATATCCCTTTCTTTATTGGTGATATTGCGACTAACTCTTGCCAGAGAGAAATGAGGATGTTTAAGTTTTAATTGAGAATATTTAATCAACCTTTCAGCAGAATCATCGTGATTACTACTGTCTAACTCAAGAACTACTAAGGTTTCACGTTTGTGTTGAAGAAGAAGTCTAACATCTTCAAACTCATGTAATACATACACAATTAACACTACAGAAGGAATAAAATCAACTACAAAAGGGATGTGCTCTTCTTTTGAAGAAAGAGTGAAAGGCTTTCCTCCTAAAGATCCAGTTGACAACTTTACCCAAAATTGAATGAGATCATTAATCCAACTTGAATCTCGTTGTTTCATTTCTTCCTCTTGTTTTACCTTTTGTTTAGCACGTTGTTCTTGATATTCATCTTGACGTTGTTGAAGATGTTCAAGTTTTCCTACAGTCTTGCGAATATCTGCTTCTATCTTCTTAAGTTCTTTATATTGTTGCAACAAAAAATACTTCAACACCTTTTCTTGGTCTCGTCTTCTTGCTCGACTTTGTTGTGCACTTAATTTGAGGAGAAGATCTTCAACCTGTTGAGCTTGTTGAGTTAATTTTTCGCGTTCTTTCTTTAAAATGTTGGTCGCCCGATTAATTTTAGACGCATCCTTCTCTTCAAAGGAAAAAGAACCTCCTTGATTTTGAAGCTCCCGAACTCCCTGTCGAACTAAAAGGTGTCCAAACTCATCTGTATCTCTAATTTCTTGGTCAAGTGGTTGGTCAAACTGACCAGCCATTTTTTCTTGTTGTTCCTGTAGAGTTGTTTGTTTGCGAATTAATTCAGTTAGATGATCATTCAAATCATTGATTTCTACAGCAATGAGTTTCTCCTCTTCATTTGCTTCAAACTCAAATCGTTTGGCGAGTTTACGATAATATGGAACGAAAACTAGATTAACCACCCGGTTGGGTTGAGGAGCAGCTTGGCCCATTTTGTTTTTCTTTAGAGAAAAACAAACTTTTTTTCAATTTTGGATGAATCTTGTTTCATACTTTTGACTTGCAGTAAAAGTGCACCATTCTTCAAGAATCTTGGGAAACTCTTCCCGTTGATCATAATAAGGAATAATCAAATTGGAAATAGCATAGGAAGTGGTCATTTTGGTATTATATTCTGTCGTAATTGACAAGCATTTTTCTAACAAATCATCGGAAGGTAAAGTAAATTGAAAAGTAGTGAGCATGTTTTTAAACTGACCCATATTCATTTCTAAAACGCGAATAATCTTCATTCTCCCTGGACGAAAAATACTTTCATCAAGTTCGGAAATATCATTAGCAGTAAAAATTAAAACTTGATTAGGGCAGGGATTATCGAGATAGTTCATCAAATCTTGCAAAACGGTTATTTTCGTTTGTTCATTTATTTCTTCTTTTTCTTCATTGTCGCTATCCTTTTTGTTTTTCTTGAGAGAAAAGGCCTTCATCCAAGGTTCCACTTTAGGTTCTTGATCTCGTAAAGATTTTCTTCTCAAATATTTGAAATCTTCTGACAAATTAAAATCATCAAAGACGATAACACTTTTTGAGTACCAACCATTGCGAAGGCGATGTAAAATTTTACCTTCAAAATTTACACTGACATAATCATAATCTAATTCAGAGGCAATAGCAAAACCAATCGAGGTTTTACCTGTTCCGGGAGGTCCAGTCAAAAGTAAAGTGTTAGGTATTTTAATTCCTTTTTGTTGAAAAATAGGATATTTCTCCGGATTCCGAATATCTTCAATAAAAGATGTTAATTTATTTTCTACTTCAGGAGATAGAAAAAGGGAAGATAAAATTCTTTTATTTTCCGATCGTCCATCTGAATCACCTTGGTCGTGAGTATTAAAAACCCGAATACTTTGTTTATATTTGGGTGGTTCCTCATAAGGAAGTTCGAGAATTTTTAACAATTCAATATAGGTTTCCTTGTCCGGTAGAGCCAATTTAATAAAATCATCCTCACCGCTTCCGGTAACTTCAAAGTAAATTTTCTTTTTGCCCAACTGGAAAAAATCTTGAAATGAATTTTCTACCGTCAATTCAAGAGCACAAGGAATTAGTTGTGAACGTTGTAATAATCTTTTTGCCAAGTATTTTGATCCATTTTGTTGTTGATCGTAGAGTTGAAGAAATTTATGACCAGCTTTATCAGTACAAAAAAATTTAGTCATTTGCTGGGAATACTTCTTTTTGTTCCATTCTTTGAGATAATTGCGGGTTAATTGTAATATATCTTCCGTAAACATGGCTGCCGACATCAGTAAAAAAGATGTTATACTTTTAAGTAAAGTCATATCATCTTTGGATGACAGATAAGCAATGTAACCAGGAATGATAACATATTTCAATAGTTTCAAAAAACTTTCTTGATACGATGGAAGTTCAATTTCTTTCTTTTCAGCAGGCATATCTCAAAGATATTTTCTTTTTACTGAATAAAAGTGTAATCAATTTTTTCCTCGCAAGGAAAAGATTAATGTTTTTCTATTTTAATAAAATCAACATCAACAAAGGCAAAAATCAAACAGAACAATCTCGGGTCATATAATCCTTTCGTCAGAAAGGAAAAGAACTCTGAGTTCTCACCATCAAGATTTTCTTCCGGGGTTAACCCCGCTGCTAACAGTTTACCTAAAGTGAGAAAAGGAATGAGATATTGACGAACATTCACTACGCCATCACCCCAGTTGCGCAAAGTAACGAATATATCTCCGATAATTTTACATTCACCTTCGTTAACGCAAGTGTTATAACACCTAGCAAGAAAATGAAATTCATCATTTTCTTGCTGGAAAAAGGCAATTTTCTCAGTCTCCGAGTCCATTAAAATCAATAATTCCATTCCCTCATCATAGTAAAGGTCATCATAAGAAAAATTTGCTAGAGGTTTATCTCGCACAAAGAAAGGGCACAGTGATACATCTTTTTCAGATAGAAAATACATTGCGCTATTTTGCTTCTCGTAATTGCTGTTGTCAAGAAAAAATGTTCCTTTTGAAGTAAGTTGTGTATTAAAAACAAATTCAAAGGAACCTCGAACAAGAATTGGGGAAAGCATTTTTTCACCAGAAGAAGGATTCCAATCTCCTTTTAGAAGTTTTTCTATAGAAAAAAGTTGAATTTCCCCTACAGAAAAATTCAACCCCAAATGATTCGGCATTTCGAATAATATAAGTGATTCAAAGTTTTTTACGGGAATTTGATAAGGATATTTGATACTGAAATGAGTTTCTAAATCATAAATTTCAAGGGAAACGTTTGGATCTTTGTAAGACGGATGTTTGCCCACCACTACAACGAGATATCGATTTTGCAAAAGAATTGCATCGGTAATAGTTAATACAAATTGAGCTGCCATCTTTTGGTCAACTGATCGGAGAGATTTCATTTCATATGAATCCCAATAGTCAATTTGACCAAAATCATTAAAAAAGAAAAGCTTATTCTTCCAGGCTAAAAAAGCTTGATATAAGATAGTCTCTTCGGAAATACGAAAAACATAAGGTTCCTTGACATTACCCAAAACATAGTAATAAACTTTTTGCTCTTCTTTATCAAAGGCAACAATTGTCTTATCTACATTTTGAAGATTAAAAAGAGACATTATTGTAAAAATAGTTAGAGATACATTTTTCTTCTTGATGGAGAAGAAAAATATCAATTTTACAATTCATCTGGTAAATGAAAATTAAACATCATTTTAAAAATAAGTATCAATAATCTTGGATCGTAAATTCCTTGAGTTAAGAAAAAGGTCCAAGACGGGGTTAAACTTCCTTCCGGGGTTAAACTTCCTTTAGATTGGGCTAATCCCGCCGTAATAAGTTTCATCAAAATAAAAATTTGATTCATCGTCCAATAACTACAACCTTCTTCTTTGACAGCAAGATTTCGATTTGGAGAATTTGTACGTAAAAATTCGTTAACTAGTTTAAAAAGAGATCTAAGAGATTTTGTTCCATTTGGGTCGGTTAAATGATGATATGATAATTTTAATTCCAATTGGGGAAGTCGGGCTTTCATTTTGAACAGTAAATTTTCATGTCCTTCATAATGTTGCTGTTCAAAAATAAGATCTCCCCGAATATTTATTTCACCTGTAAAAGTAAATGGGAAACTAATCTCTTGTAAATAACCATCTTCATCAAATTCTAAAGTATAAGGTAAATTGATATTATCAAAATTAATATGAAAACGAACATACCCTACTTCATCCGGTAATAAAAAGTTTAATGCAGTCATAAAATTTGCTTCTGAATTAAAGTGTAAATATAATGTGTTGATACCAAACTGAACATGTTCAACATACGGTGGTAAGATTCGTTTTAACATTTTCTTTTCTCGTGGAGAAAAGAAAATGAAATCAATTTTTAACCCTCGGAAGGATGTTAAATTACTTCATCATCAACCGAGTAATCAGCATAAACACGATACCGTGTAATACCAACCCATAAAAGTTGGGGCAGCCATCATCATTGGCAATATCAATATTGGCTACTTTGTTAATCAACTTTTGTACCAATTTGTACAGAAGAGGCGAAGAGATGACAATAAAGAGAAGACCAGCCATCAAGGAGATTTTCCACTTGCCAGCTGAATCAATTGGATCGGCCGCCATCACCTTGAAATTTTCCTTTACTGGAAAACGCGCAATCATTTGGTCTTGCAGAGTCGACATTGAAAATTGTTCTTTTAAAAGAAGAAATTAAATTTTTTTCTTTTAAAAGAACTTCTTGATGGCTGATCTTGGAGAATTGGGCGATTTAGGAAAATTGGGAGAACTGGGCGATCTTCCAGATCCGTTGGGTGGCGGAGGTGTTGAAGCAATTGTAGGAGATATTTCAGGTGAAATCTCTTCTTCGTTAAGAGATGTAAATGTTCCTTCTGGATTACCTTCTGATGTATTGGTGCAAATTCCCGAGTTTACTCCTCCTTTGATTGAAATGTCGGTGAAAGAAATTCCTGTTAGTGATGGAATTGCTGGAAAACAAATCCAAGCTAATGCTCTTGAAGATATCAAACAAAATTCACAAATGTTGCACAGTAATGCTATTGAAGATGCTTTATTATCGAAAGGCGGAGATGCAACTAAAATTACTGCTGAAGATTTAAAAGCAGCCTATGGAAAAGAGATTGATTTAAAAGTTAATGAAGCAAAAGCTAATTTTAAGACTGAATTAAGTACTGCTATTGATCGAAGTCTTTCCGAAGTGGGAGGTAAATCGGGAGAATTGGTTAATTCATTAGTCGAAGATCCCGTGGGAACTGAAACCAAATTAACTGCTGAAGGAGAAGCAATCGAAAAAGCTGATCCCAATTGGAAAGACACTCTCAAACAAAAACTTGGTTCAGTGGGAGAGAAACTTTTAAGTTATGGAGGAAAGGCTCTATTAGTGCTGGCAGTCGTGGGGGCCATCATTCCTGGTGCTGATGGACCAATTAACGCTTTGGCCAAAGTAGCTGGTAACGTCGCCGCAAAAGTAGCCAGTGTAGCCGCTGGTATCGTCACCGCTTTTTTTGGCCCCATTGTTTCTCAGATTGAAGGAGTGTTGGCAAAATTGAAATGGCCCTTGATTGTGGTGTTTGCCTTATTGTTGATTTTGTTGATTGCTAAAATTGTCGGAGCATTTCGAGGGAAGTAAAAGATAGACATTCGTATTGCTTGTTGTATTTTATGTCTATCTCCGCCATTTTTTCAAGTGATGAGAGCATTTTCTACAATTAAATTCTTTAATTTTTCTTTCTAAAATGCCCTATTATCTTCTAACTCTCCAAAAGCCAGTCCTTACAGGAAAGAAAAAGAGTAATTGGAATCCACCTTCAATTTTTCCAGCTAAAAGTGGTAACACTTTTGATAATCAATGGTGGTATGCAAGTCGTTCGAGACATAAAATTCAACAGGTAAAAGAAAGTCTCATCAAAAATAACCCTAATCCCTTTCCAGCAATGATTTTTCGTATTCGGAAAGTGGAGAAATTGCCGAAGAAATATTATTAAACATCTTTTAGATTGGTTAAAATTGATCTTTTTTATGAATGTCCATTTGATATATCAAATGGAAAACTTGAATGAACTCCAAAAATTCTTACCCCCTTTTGTTTCAAGTATTGAATGGACACTCGGTGGAATTCGATTGAACCTTGACTCTAAAGAAAAGTTGCAAAAAGCAATTAACCTTTTTTCAAATTCAAAAGTCATTGTTCATATTACACAAAAAGAATTAGGTTATATCCTTTTTACGCATTCTTCACCAAAAATTAGGATAACTATTTGTGCAAGATGGGACATTATCTTACCTTTTTCTGTGATTGTATATGATTATACTGCGATGTTTGGAAGTAAGATTATTTTTACAAATATTGAAATTTGTGGTATTTTCTCTTACCGAAATTATCCCGAAATGTTATATACTGTCTTACAACATTTTCTTGAAACAGATTCTCCCTGTCGAAATGGCCGAATTGAAGAAGAAAGTTCACATGAAAAGAATTTGGTGTTGATGTTAAATTTCATGAGACTCTTAACAGTAGGTCTCGTTGAGCAAGGACCATGGAATCATTTCTTAACAGCTGGATTGTATGATCCTCGAGTGCTCATTTTGATACACAGCTTTTATTTTACGATATAAATTACTCCGCGGAGTAATTTATTATTGAGTAAATTGTACAATTAAAACCAACAACCGAGGATCATACAATCCAGCTGTTAAAAACAAACACCATTCATCTTTGTCTACGTTTAAAACCTCCAAAGAATTGGTTAAACTTCCTTCCGGGGTTAAACTTCCTTCCGGGGTTAAACTTCCTTTTGAGGCTAACCCTGCACATACAAGGTGGAACAAATAGATTAAAATAAAATAAGGCATAAATTCTTTGCATTTATAGCCAAAAGAAGGAAAATAGCGATTAATTGAAGTTGAATTGAGATAAAGCTCAACAAAATCTCTAAGCTCTTTAAACGGTGTTCTAAACTCGAAATTAAGTCTGTATATAGGAATTCGATAAGGAAAATCTAAATAAAATCTAAATGTTTCTTTATTATAGTCCATATAGTGATAAGTACATGTTGATAGTTGTGCATTTAACCACTCTGATGAAACATTTGAATCTTGAGGAAGATGTTCTTCGCGAAGTGGTAAAGACAAGAAAAGACAGGTGTCTTCATTCAGATCTGCGCTATAAATAATTGTAGCTATTTGTTTTCTAACCTTGGTTGAAATAGATACCCAACATCTTTCTGCTATAGATTTATTCCGTTGACTGTATTCAGCAAATGCTGTAAGAGTCTTAAATTGAATGACACAATTGGTTATTCCGATAATGACATCTTTACTTGAAATCTCCTTAGATTTATCTCTAATCCAGGAATCAAGATCCATTTCGATTTTTAATTTGTAATTTGTGCTTCATTAGAAAATCATTTTTAAATAGATTTAAAGATGATAGATCTATTCAAAAGAATGTTTTCAGCTAAAAAAATATTATCTTGTTGTGGAGCGATCTTTCCAGATCCACCACAAAAAACACAATATTACTATGATTTAAAGAATAAACGATGGTTGGAAGTAACACCAATTAAAAGATTGCCATATGATCTTTGTCTCTATCGTGTCAAAGACGAACCTGATGAAGATCAAGTTTTAGTCACTTGCCCTGATTCTTATTTACTTTTTGATGATACCAAAATTGTACCAGAAGAGGAAACATGGAGAAATGAATTAAGAGAAAAAAGCGAGGTTGATGTTCGATATGGCGGAGATTGGTTCAAAGGTAGTGTTATTTGGACTAAAGAAGACATTATTCCCGGTGTACTTAATATAAACCATCGCCGAGAAAATAGATGGATCGGTTATTTTTATCTTGAAAGTCGACTGTTGGCTCCGTATTTAACACATACACCAAAATTAACTGAAGCTGACTTAGAAAAAGAAAGAAAATTTGATCTTCTTTATACTGAACAACAGAAAATAATCGATTCACGAATTGCAGAATGGAATTCAAAACTCTCTCGTTGGCAACATCAAAAATATTATGCAACTCAAAAAAATCTTTTCCATTTTATCGATACACGTTTTGTTTTTAAATCTTTCAATAAAGGAGAAATACCATCCATTCTAACTGAAGAACAAAAAAAGATGGTTGTGGGAGAAGAATGGAATGGTCTTTCAACCTTTCAAAAATGTTATGTTTGGTTAGCAGCTTATCCTGACTTTGAAGTTGTTTATATACAAACAAATGGTATGCCTGCCGAGAAAAAATTTACTTTCAAAGAGGCCGATGGTTTTTTTAATATCAAAGTGCAGGGAGCTTCTTTTGCATGGTTGAACGTTTCAGATCAATTCGAATCTTGTGATCCAATTAAATTGATTCAAAATAGTCAAGGAGATTTTGAACTGCCTGGAGCTACTCTTGAAACTCCTCTTTTTAAAGCCACGGCTGGTGCCAAACTTTTTATTGAAACAGATGGTACAAATGTCTCTTATACAATGTTGATAATGTCATCTCAAACAAGAAAGTTATGGGTTAGTTTTAAAAATGATTATGCAGTAAGTTGGTTAGCCGACGGGAACGTTGTGATGGCTGGCAATTTATGGGCACCTAGTTTGATGACAAGAGAAGAGGAATTAATCAAATTTTGTTAAGGGGTGTGGGCCAATAACTTCTCAATCAAAATTGATTTTTTCTTTCCTTCAAGGAAAGAAAGTATAATGAATTCAAATTTAAAGGTGTTAAATAAACTCTGTTCTTTTCCTGAGAAAATCGAAATTTCTAATGACAAGTTGATAGTAACTTATTATCATCAACCTAACTTTCAAAAAATGATCAATGATTTGGCATCAAATAATTTTAAATCAAATGAACTCCATATTGAATACACTTTTAAAAATATTGATTGTGCAAGAATAATATTTGATAATCAAATTACTTATATTTGTATAAGTAGAAGTTGGAATGTAGTAATTCCTTTATTTGGACTTATCGTCGAAGATTCTCCACAAAAGTTATTTGCAATTAAAGCTCAATTTACTCATCCAGATACAATTGTTGGATTAATGTATCTGGGAAATGATGAAGACGATGAAGACGACGAGGATTGGAATAACCAAGATCAATCTTACCATCAACTTTATAAGAGAACGCTCGATTTTTACTTGGCAAGCGACTCTCCTTTGCGAAATATAACCTTTGAAAATTATGAATTGTTAGATAAATATAATGATAATCTAAATATTCTTATCTGTTTGATGCGATTAGTAACTTCTGGTTTGATTGGTGGTAAGAATATGTGGAGTTCTTTTTTGACTGAGAACTTATACGATCCTCGATTATTGATCCTAATTAGTCAATTGGCATGTTAATTTTCTTCTCGTGAGAAGAAAATAAAGGGTTAAATTTGTCTTGTTGGATCGGAGTAACCTGTAATATTTTCTATTTTTCCCTTTCCACGAAGTCCATAATGAAAAGGGAAGCGTAAAACGGGTATTTTTAATGTATTCAACCGAAACTCGAATACATCTTTAAATTCTGCCTTATCTTCATTCTCACAAGAAGCTTCTTGTGAAATTAATTTTTTCATTATTGTAGAAGGACCCCAAAAACAATGGGATAAAATGTTCTCTTTTTCTTCACTTTTGCCTTCTGGCATTACAAGAGTATTATTTTGAAGAGCTGCAAACAACCAAGCTTCATCAATGGGAATATCTTCTGGAAAATAAATATTAGGATTCCATTTAATAATTAGATCATAATCTTTTGTTATTTGTTTCATACCATATTCAAAGAGATACCAACTTTTTGTTGATTGATTTTGTTGGAGAAAATAAAAGAATTCTTGCTGGAAAGATTGAGCAATATGAATCCAATCTTTCATATTGAGAAGAAAATATCTTCTCAAATAACTTGTAAAAAAGATATCTATTTTATGATCTTGCATCCAGACTGTTGGCGGTGGACATCCAGTGCTGTAATGCTCTTCGTGAATCATTAAAGCAATATTTAACTTTCTTTTGAGAAATCGAGGAATTGACGGATTATAAATGGGAGGTCGTAGAATAATGCCAAAATTACACAATTTAACTTTAAGTGGGGATGTCTCAAAAAATAAGTGTAACATACTATGTGGTGGATTGGAGAGTGCTTTGGGTGAAGAGGGTGAACGGTAATTTTCCATACAAAAAGATAGTAATTTAATTATATGTGCTGGCTTTCCGAAAAATACTGTATCAGAAAAAACAACCGTTGAGTTGGGGGAAAAGATGGCTATCTCTTTTTTCAAAAATTGTTCTTCTAAATACATGACACCTCCATTTGTATTCAAATTTAATTGATTCGATGGTAATGGTGGTGATATATCATAATGAAAGGAGTTTAAAAATAAGGTTGTTTCGAAAGAATATAAAATTTCATTATGTGTTAACCTTTCAATAATATCCGATGGTGAATTAATATCAAAGCGAGTTCTAAAAATAAAATCATACTCTTTTAATTCGGGAAATAATTCAAATGCCTTTAATGTAGTTCGAAATTGATAATAG
Source organism: uncultured bacterium (assembly GCA_937868685.1). Classification (GTDB taxonomy): domain Bacteria; phylum Patescibacteriota; class Minisyncoccia; order Phycocordibacterales; family UBA1006; genus CALMMZ01. The sequence goes on from CALMMZ010000190.1 coordinate 14,646, forward strand.
CCAAAAGCATATTTTTGAATTTCAGGAAAAATTTGCGATGTTTCATCTTCTTCTTGAGAAATTATTTTTACTTTTTTAAAGGGAAATGAAGATAAAATTTGTTCGGCATTAATTTCACATTCTGGTAATCCATTCAAAGCTTCGAGAATCTTAGGATGATAATTGTACTTCTTTTGATATGAGATTGCATAACAGTCATAATTTTTCATCCATTCTTTGTGAACATATTCCCAAGTGCGAATATTACCTGTGACAAGAATCGCAATTCTTGGTTTTTTAATGTTTGTAAAAGCTTCTCGCACAGAGATTGGAAGTAGTGAATAATTCATTGTAGTGAGATGGCTTAATGAAGCATTTCTTTTTGAATGAGAAGATAACTTCTCAATAAAAAATTTACTACCTTCTTTCTTCATAAATAACAACCAATAAATATTATTATGTCCAATAATATTAGACTGAATATTATCTAGAGTAAAAAGGTTTAATTGCAAATGAAGTTCTTTTGTATCTTTCCCCGCAATATAAAAATTCATGTTAACAATATCACATAAGGAAATTTGATTTTGATCAATGTTTTTTTCTAATTCAGTATTAAAATCTGTAAAAAGATGAAGAAATATTTTATCTTTGGATAAAAGACTTAACAATTGAGTTATGTTTAATTGGGCTGGTAAAGGAGTTTCAAAACAAATTGAAGGATTCCACCAAATAAAATAGTCAGTTTGAAAAAGATTGTCTGCAATAGCTTGTTGCATCCAATAATTTTGTTCTAACGACTGCATCGTCTCTATTAAAAAATGTTCGTCATATTTTATTTTTCGTTCCTGAAGATTATCTCGCGCAATGGATAATAAATCAAAAGAATCACTCTTTTCAAAGGTAACAGCAATGAATAATGTTGGTACATTTTGTCTTACTGCTTGTACTTCATCTTTAAATTCGATAGGTGCAAAAATAATCATTGGATGTTGATATCGAAAAATGGTATTTTTACAAAGGTTGAGTTTTAAAGATCCAACACGACCTTTATCCAAAAATCCAGTTACCAGAGTAAATGACATTTTTTATATACGATTTATTTTGTTTAATTTTATTCAAATTTTAATTTCATACAAGATAAAGTAACATAATTTTGTTGATGAATTTTAGCCCAAAGATAATAAGCAATAAAATTTTTGTCAACGCCATCTCCTTCTTTCCATTCGCGTAAGAGATGTTCAATATTTCCTATCATACTATGATAAGCTTTTCTGCGTTCCTCGGAAATTCTAAAAGAATTGTGAAATTGAAGCCAAGGGTCATTTGTATTAGTAACAATGACTTGCTTTTCGTCAGAAGGTCGTTGATGATGGAATAAACGTTCATATTCTTTAAACAAATCTGAACGTTGTTCTAATAATTGCCAACAGAAAGCAAGGGGGACAGTGTCCAATTGAAAATGAAGCAATAAAGAGGGGTATTTTAAAATGAGGGCTGTACATAACTCTTTTTTTCTTGTTTCTATATCTGGAATGCATCCTTGATCAAGATAAGAAAAAAGTTTCTCTGCAAAAGCATAGATGTTATCAGATACTATTCCAAATGGAATTTCTATACATTTCAAGGACTTAGGGTCTGGATATTAAAAGCACCT
>CALMMZ010000191.1 GCA_937868685.1 uncultured bacterium
GTAGTTTTTTCTATGCTACTATCAATAGTAGTATAAATTTTTCTGTTTACTCTTTAATCCTGAACCATATACCGTCCTTGTATATACTATATTTTGAATTTTTGTTTTTATTCTTAAACTCTGAACATAACATTCCTTGTTCATTCTTATATTTATTATGATTATTAAACTTTTATTTTTTCTCGTAGTAGGTATTACTACCGGATATTTTGGGCGAGTACTTATTGCTCGCCTCCAAAAAAAATCACTCGAAACTGATGTCGCCGAAATTATACTCAAAGCACGAACCGATGCGCAAGAGCTTATCAATGACGCTGAAACGCGTGCAGAAAAAATACTAACTCAAAGTAGAGAACTTGAACGTGAAAGAGAGCGAGATTTTGGAAAAACAAAAGAGCATCTTGAACGTCGAGAACATAACCTCGATAAGCGTCAGAATGATCTTGATAAAAGTTACGAGACTATAAAAATCAAAACTGATGAAGTAAGAGTCTTAAAAGAAAAAGCTGATAATCTCGTTAAGAAGAGACTGGAAACCCTCGAATCAATTGCTCATCTTACTCAAGAGCAAGCTCTCCAAACTCTCATCCAAGAAATTGAAACTAAGCATACTATTGATTTAGAAGCACGTATACAAAAATTAAGTATGTTCGGAGAAGAAAAAATTAAAGATCGAGCTAGGGTCATACTCACCACAGCTATCAATAGACTTGCATCTTCAACTGCATCTGAACTTACTACAACATCGGTAGAAATTGAAAACGATGAGGTAAAAGGAAAAATTATTGGAAAAGAGGGGCGAAATATTCGTACTTTTGAACGAGTTGCAGGTGTTGAACTCATTATTGATGATTCACCTCATGAAATTGTAATTTCTTGTTTTGATCCAATTAGGCGTCAAGTTGCACGAGTAGCACTTGAAAATTTAATTAAAGATGGACGTATTCAACCTGCAAAAATAGAAGAATTCGTTGAAAAAGCACAGAATGAAGTTCATGAAATAGTCAAAAAAAAGGGTGAGGAAGCTATGTATGAGTGTGGAATTATGAATACTGATCCACGACTTATTTCAATACTTGGAAGACTTCATTTTCGTACTAGTTATGGACAAAATGTTTTAAAGCATAGTATTGAAGTTGCTCACCTTTGTGAAATGATTGCAAGTGAAATCGGAGCAGATCCTTATATTGCGAAATTTGCAGGACTTGTACACGATATCGGAAAAGCATTAGACCATGAAATTGAAGGTACTCATGTAGAGATTGGAATACGAGTTCTCCAGAAATTTGGGGTTGATGAACGAGTAGTTGTTGGAATGCGTAGTCACCATGATGAATACCCTCATGGATCATTAGAAGCAGTAATTGTTCAAACTTGTGACATGATCAGCGGAGCACGACCTGGCGCACGACGTGATACTCTTGAGAACTATGTAAAACGATTGCGCGAACTCGAAGCTGTTGCAAACACTTTTCAAGGAGTAGTAAAGTCATATGCACTCCAAGCAGGACGTGAAATACGAGTATTTGTTCATCCTGATCAATTAAATGACCTACAGGTAAAACGAATTGCACGAGAAATGGCAATTAAAATTGAACGAGATTTGCGTTATCCTGGTGAAATCAAAGTTACCGTGATTCGTGAAAATAGAGTTATTGAATATGCACGATAAACAAAACACCACTTCGTAAAGAAGTGTATTTTGTTTATTCCCAATCTTTTCCTTTGTGTTTTTGATTTCCTTTTTGGGTTTCTTTTTTCTTATCAATTTGTGCACCAGTTTTAAAAGCCTTACCGAAAGGTGCTTGTATTTTTTCTTGCATAGCTTGATATTCTGCATGACGAATAACATTGCTGTGATTTTGTTTTTTTTTGATCCTCTTGTTTTTTAACCTGTTTTTTATTATTAGGATTTGGGTTAAATTTCATACATTTCCATTATAACAAAATAAAAAGGTCGACACAATGGACGACCAATTCTATAATTTTAAAATACATATATTTTACTATACATATTTTTGTTATTCCATTCCAAATCTAAAATAGTTTTTCTTGATAAAGAAAATCATTACAACATTCCACAAGATTAATTATTGGTATTCCTAAGTCCTCGAAAAAAGAATAAATATTCGTATTTTCTTTTATCTCAATAATTAATATATCCTCAAGTCTAGAAAGTGTAATATCTTGATTCAAGATATTTGTCATAATTTGAGTAAATTTGCTATTTTCCAAATGTAAATGAATAAGTAATTTTTCATTTTGCTCTTTTATTTCGATAATCCCAATTCCAAATGAGAATATTCCAAGGTATTTTGTATTTCTTTCCATAAATATTGATTTTATTTAAAAAAATTATATCTTTTTTATTATTTTTGTCAATATTTCCAAAGTTATTAAAAATAGCCTATACTATAAGAGTCTTTTGGAATAATGAATAAAAATTTATTCCAATAGGCTCTAGAGCATTATTATTCTAATCGAGACACCCTCAAAGGCCTTTGAGGAAGTCTCCTAATTATTTTCTACTATGAATAAAGCAGATCTTTCAACTTTAGTTCACGAAAAAATCGGCGGAACTAAAGTACAATCAGAAGAAGTAGTGCAATCTATTTTTGATGCTATTACTAATACCCTTAAAAAAGGTGAGGAAGTTTCTATTGCAGGTTTTGGTATTTTTTCTGTTACTAAAAAAGCAGAGCGAATGGCTCGTAATCCAAAAACAGGAGAAATGGTAAAGGTT
>CALMMZ010000192.1 GCA_937868685.1 uncultured bacterium
TTTCATGGGTAGAAAAGAATTTCTTCGAACAATTATCCTCTTCTTTTAGAGGAGAGTTTGAAATGAGTCGATTTAAATCTGAAACAGATCCTACTCCTTCAGAATTAAAATTGATGAGAAAAACAACACTCTTTATCATTAAAGTTCTTTTTTTCCGCTTAATTTGTTCTGGTTTGTGTGGGCAAAAGAGTGAATGGACTTCTTTCCTTTGTGAAAATATATATGATCCTCGTCTCTTGATATTAATCTTTAACTTTTCTGTCTCCGAGGAGAAAGAAAGATTTTAAAGTTTAACAAATTTTACCTCGAATCGCTTGGATTAGAGGGTCATCAGGAGAAAAAATACGATGAATGACGTTATTTTGTCCAATTCTTCCAATAGTTTCATAATGAGGTGAAGAACGGAAGGAAATTAACACCAGACTTGGACGGTTGTCGGTATAACTGCAATCAACCAATAATGGACGACCATCTTCATCTAAGAGATAGATATCATACCGAATAAAGGAGGAAAGAATGGTTAATCCTTCCAATCCCAGATCAGAACCAGGTTTAGCTAAATTGTCTAAAAAGTTTTGATAAGCGGTTTGCTCTGATAACTCAAAAATCTTCCTCAAATCAAACAATCCGGCTGAAATTCCAGTTTTATTCATTGCGTGACTGGTGAGAATGTTTTCAACCTCTTTTTTGTAAGCGTCTAAATATTTGTTTTGGACTACGCGATCATCACGCAGACGAAGCATTTGTTTTTCAAGTTGATATTGATTACCCATCATCCAGACTAAATTAGCTCGACGGCCCAGAAATCCTTCATTTGTATTGGTTAAATAGTAATTTACCAAAGCATCAAATTCGCGACGAGCAATGCGACCTTCTCCAAGTTGTTTCCATTTTTCCAACGGAAGTGTAACTGTTTTTCGCCAATTCATTACAAAAGATTTCTTTTGATCCAAGTTCATCTTACGATATTCAAGACTCAAAGCAGTCTGGATAGCATGGAAAAAGGAATTTCCATCTTGTGGAACTCCAGTCCTAACCAATCCTTTTTCTTCGAGGAAAGTAGTAAAGACTTTATTTTTACCACTTTCTAAAATTGGAATAGCTAATTCGTTTTGTTTTGATTCAAACCGAGCTGTAAAAGTTGGAAGAGCGAAATAATCTTCTCGTACAAAGATGAAAGAACGGTATAATTTGGCCAATTCTTGTTCTTCTAAAGTTAACCAGCTAGGAGGTTGAAAGATTGAACTTTTTTCGAGACGAAATCCAATTGATCCCATTTTAGCAACAAAATAATCCCAGTCAACCAAATATTCAACTTGAATATCGGCCACAGTTTGACTTCCAGCATACTGATATTCGACTGCTTTATTAAATAAAATGGGACCAGAGAAATCTTGATACATTTTTCTCAACGTGACATTACCGAGTGTAGTCGAATTATTTTTACGAAGTAATTCATAGGTGGCTCGACCATCGATAGTTGTACCAATAAAATAACCATTCTTTTCAACCGTTAAATCGAGTGTATTTAACAATCCATTCAAGGGTGCTTCATTTTCAAAAAAGAAAGATAATACAAAGAAGGAGGTTGCTACTTGGACTTTTTCTTCCCGCAAAGCTCGCTGAATGACATTTGTATCTTGAGCTTTGGCATGAACACGAAAGAGATTTATCCTCTGATTACGAAACTCCATTTCATCTGCTCGAAGTTTAAGTTGATTCAAAAACTCTAAATTCGGTTCAACAGCGGTTAATTTCGTAACATGAACATTAAAATATTTCATTAAATCACCTCCTTTTCCAGCCCCCAAATCAAGTACTGCTTTATGAGCACAATAGCTATTAATTAGATCTCGTTTAATACTATTGCTCAACTTACGGAAAGCGTCACGCTCAATATTTTGGGTTGAACGTCCTCCGGTTAAACTTTTCAACAGCTCTTCTTCAGTGAGTGGATATTGAATATCCAACCAAACATCTTTGGCAATATCTTGATAATTGGGGTCTGATTTATCAGGTCGAGCTCGCGCTAAAACAAAAGTAGACCCTGTCCAACGATATTCTCCAATTTTGGGAGGGAATTGATTCAATGTAATTACTCCTCGGAAACCTGGTGGAGTAAAATTAACGAGCCCCTTCTTTCCACCGACTTGAAGGATATATTTATCCTTTCCAATTTTGGTGGCTGCAAAATCAATAGTTAATTCATGGGGTGGCTTCCATTTGTAAGTATGAAAATTGAGATAAGGCTCTGTAATAGGTGTAAAGATCAATCCGTCATAATTTGCATTACCACGAATTTCATTTAACATTTTTCCCGTTTCTTCAGCCAAATTAAATTCCATCTTCATTTCTTTTTTGATGATATCCTTATCGCGTAAATTATTAACTAGAGTGTCAATATAAGTGTATCGTTTATCTAAGTTAAATTGGCGAACGTCAAGATTGTGTAGACAAAGAATATCAAAAATGTAAACTTGATTCCGGAAAAATTCACAATCGAAAATGGTGTCATCAAGATCGGGACGAACGGAAGTTCGAAACAAATCGATAGTTCCTTTCATTGAAGCTAAATATAATTTTTGACCAGTAATAATACCAATCATGCGAGTACCATTTAACTTTTTAGTCACTGCATAAGCTGCTAAATTGAGGTTCCAACGTTTTAAGTTAATTGGCTGAGGCAAACTACGCTTGAATAACACAGAGTCGTCAAATCTTGCTTGATCTCTTTCCCGGAAAAAGTTGTTATAAAAACGGAGAGCTGGAGTTGTATCAATATTCAACTTTTCTTTAACCGATTCAAAAGAGGCCCAGATTAATTTAATGGGTGTAAAAAAGGTTTTTAGATCAATATTCTTTGAATAATATTCAACTTCAACTTCATAATTTGGTTGATCTCCCGAAACGACAGTCATTTCAATTGCATGAGATCCATCTCGAGCAAAAAAAGTGGTTCGAGTTTTTTCTCGAGTCATCAGAATAGAAGGATTTGTATCATCTACCACAGGTTGTTCTTTAGAAGCAACTAAATCGATTTTAACTGTAACATCACCACGAGTTTGTTCAAGAAGAGTAAAACGAGTTTGAATAACTTTCTGATTTTTAACTGGTAAGATGTTGTCAGTTAATAAAGTTTCAATACGAATATTTTTATCGGTCAATTGAGCAATTGACTTAGAAAATTTTCCTGGATAGTACAATTCAGATTGAGACAGCAATTTCAACAACCAAAACCAACGTTTAGAATCATGAAAAGGAAATCCGGATTGAGCTTTCCCATCTAAAAGGTATCCCAAACGTGCTTCTACTTCGACATGAGGAGTTCCAATATAACTTTGAATGGTCGAAGAAATTCGATTGCAAACATCTGGTTGAATTCCGATCTTTGAGTTCTCCAGAATTTCCGTACACTGCATTTGCTTTCTTTAAAGAAAGAAAAAGGAAGATTCAATTTTTAAAATAAATCTCAAGGTATGTCTCAACTTAAAAAACCAGCTCGACTGAAGGTTTGTTATTTGCCTTAATCTGATTGACGAAAATACGAAGTAATTTTAATAGGATTTGTGGAAATTTAGCCAAATCAAAACTAAATTTAGTGGGGATGGCAATTAGATCTAAAGATTGTTCCATTTTTGAGAGAAAGGCAAATACTCGAATTAACTTATACATTTCCGACAGGATATCAATATTTTCTTCTTTAACCAAAGATTTTATCTCTTCATAAAGAGTTTCTATTCCTTTTGCATCTAAATCAGGTAACTTAAGAACCATTGGGGCCAGTGAAACATACAAAGGGCAATTATTTAATACAGTTTGAGGATCAACAATAAACTGTTGGTTCATTTCTTTATGTTCAGACGAGAAAAATCAACAATCATTTTTTCTTTGACATGTTGTTGTGTTTCGGGATAAGTCGAAGGAATAATCTTTCCTGGAAAAGAAAAATTAAGTTGTTCAGTACCAGGATAAAGAACAATCTTTGTAGAAATTTCCGTTGAAGAACCAGATGAACTCATAAATTGAGTTTTTCTTTTTCCTTGATAGAAAAAAGAAATCATTTTATTATGAAATACTACGCAGTTGCTGTAGGAAGAAAACCTGGTATTTATACAACTTGGGTGGAAGCTTCTGCTCAAGTGAATGGATTTTCCGGAGCCAAATATAAGTCTTTTACAACCTATAAAGAAGCAGAACAATATCTTCTTTCCTTCTCAAATGAAGAGAAAAAAGAAGAGGGAACTGTTGTGTACACTGATGGAAGTGCAGTTAATAATTCCGCTGGAGGGGCAGCCGTTTGTTTATCACGAAAAATTGTGATTTATGGTAAACCACCCGGCGAACAAACAAATAACCGAGGAGAATTGATTGGTATTTACTTTGCATTATTTTATTTTCCTGGAGATTTAACAATATATTCAGATTCAGAATATGCAATTGGTGTTATTACTGGAAGTATGCAAGCAAAAAAGAATCTTGATTTGATTGAACTTATTCGAAATCGAATGAAAGATCGAAAGATTACTTTTCTTAAAATTCTGGCCCATGCCGGAATTCTTGGTAACGAACTTGCTGATCAATATGCAGAAAAGGGTAGACATGTTGAATCAGGTCAATATTGCACAGAAGAAATTTGAACATCCTTCGGGGTTAAACATCCTTCGGGGTTAAACATCCTTCGGGGTTAAACATCCTTCGGGGTTAAAATCTTTTGTTCAAAAGCTTTTAATTGTCGTTGAAAAGAAAGGTTAGGATTGGCAATTACTCTCTTCTCTTGAATCATTTTCAAGGCTTTTGCAAATGGGAGTTTTCTTTTCCACATTAGATAGGCTGCTAAAATTGAAGCTGATCGGGAAATCCCTTGTGCACAATGAATCAACACTTTTTCTTTCTTGTTAAGATGTTGGTCAATGATCGGTAAGATTCTAGATATAGTCTCTTGTAAATCTTGTGTATAACTATCATCAAGATAGAGAAAATAATGTTGATAATCTCCCACTCCAGCTAAAGGAGATTTTACTTCAAAAGCACAATTAACAATTACTTTGATATTCAATTGATTTAAGATCCAATTTGAATTTGCCATTTTAGCGTTACCTAAAAAGAGGCCTGGAATGATTTCGGCACCTGAAAAACGAGATGGTTGAGCAAAATATGCACGATTGATCATTTCTTTCTTCGAAAAGAAAGAAAAATAATTTTTTTACAAGTATGCAGCACAAGCTGCTGCCTTTTCTTTCGCCTTACCAATTCTCGCGTTTCGTTCAGCATCAGGAATTTTTGCCAGAGTAGTCTCATCTTGTGATGGTAACTGATTTTCAACGGCGGCAACTGCGGTGTCCAATTTAGCTGCTTCATTACTGGTAGCGGGTGTAACTACTGCTTGCGGCATTGGAGGAGCTGAAGGTGCCGGAGGAGCTGAAGGTCCAAAACCCAAAGGGGCTGAAAACATTGGGGAAGCCGAAGGAGAAAAAGGAGCTTCAGGCATTGGCGGAGCTGAAGGTTGAGAATCTCCTACATAACTGTAATTTATATTCGAAAATCGGTCTCCTCGCGGTGAAAATCGAGTTGGACCTGCTGCTCGTGATGAATAGGGTATAGCAGCACTCGAAGGAGCCACCATAACCGTTCCCTCTGGTAAAGTTAATTCACCACTTTTTTGCACCGTAACTGGATTTTCTCCTGGTTTTTCAATTACAGTTCCAGCTGGTACTGCTACAGTAGTTGGTTGGACAACTTGTACTACATTACCTTGAGAGGTTTGAGTAGTGGTAAGAGGGGCTCGACTCAACGGGGCTCGACTCAACGTAGCCAATCTACCCATACTCAAAGAACGGACAGATTTTCCTGCTCCATAAGAAGCCTGCAATGCAGGAGAGACTGATTTTCTTGCCTTTGCTCGAATAGAACGAATCAAAGATTCCTTCTTTTTACGGGAAGGACTTTCAACATTCAATTCATCCGCAATTTGACGGAGTTCAGTCACCTTAAATGTGCGTAAATCTTCGGCACTTGGAATATTCATTTCTGAATCAGTTACAAAATTTGCCTTCTCTTCGATTCCGGCTACTTCGTAATCCTTATTCAACAAAATTCGTCTCAAAGAACGAGGAGAATAACGGGAATATCCCCGAACACCTTCAGCCTTGGCAATTTCTCTCAAATCGGACACGGGAAGGTCTTCAATGGCCGATTCAATATCACGGAGCTTATATTGACGTGGAGAGAGAGCTCTTACTGATTGTGCTTTAATTTTCTCAATTAAATCAATTTTCTTCAACTGTTCTTCACCAGCAATATTCAAATCTTTTGCAATACGGTGCAGAGTTTTGGCACTCTTCAGACTCAAATTGACCACACCCGAAGAATCACCAAGTACCAAAGCTCTTCGAGGTGACTTTTGTCCATACCCAATATTTTCAGCTGGGAGAGCATTGGCAATATCACGAAACATTTCGCGAAGAATAGCCAAGGCTTCAATTCGAGATGAACCAGAAGGAATCTTTACACCAATCTTTTTACCAAAGGAAATCATTTCTTTGACCTTCATATCCAAGACATCACGCCAATGAATACCATCAAGAGAAACTTCATCGTACCGAGGGGCTACCTGAGAACCTGGAAGAGCTGGCAGACTGGCTGGATCCAGATTTAATTTTTGTGCAAAACTGCCCACAGCTGCCTGAGAACCAAAAACTGGTCGATCATTAATAGCAACTCGAGTAGGATATTCCTTGGGTATATTCCTTGGAGCTTCACAAGTTTCTTTGTCGACATTACAAGCCAATTCATCACGGCAACCAATAAAATCTTTAGCTTGTGACACGTTAAGGTTACATTTTTCATTGTCTAGATAAGCCAACAACATACCTTTCAACAATTTGATATCTTGCTCTTTATCTCGAAATTGAGAATAGCCAGCCATACCTAGCGATTTTGCCATATCTTTCAATTTGGAAATATACACTTCACGCAAGATTTTATCTCGCATAACAGCCTTTTTTCCTTCTTTAGATCTTCCATTCAATTGATCGGCTCGAGATTCAACAAAGGTTTTTCCGTTTAAAAGAGCAGCATGCATAGCCTCTCTTTTTTGTGAAGGGGTTCGATAATTTTGATTTAAATCTGCCATACATTTTTCTTTGCATTCAACAATCGCAGCAACAAAAGTTGGCCAAATTTGGCTAACTTCTTCTGAAGTGAGGGAAAGAATTTCTCCAGGAGTTGCAAGTTGAACGAATTGTGATGCGGGATCTAAACGAATGTCCGACATTTCTCTTTGGGGGAGATTTAATTTCAAAAAGAAATAATTTTTTGAAAGAATCTTATTTCTTAATTCTCTCTGCAAAAAAATTCTATGGACTACATCTCTTTACGAAAAATTGATGATTTTTCTTTTTGTTAGGGAGAAAAAGAGGTAGATATATCATGGAGATTAACGGCGTAAAGTTTGCCTTGTTATCACCGGAAAAAATTTTATCCTTTTCCGTTTGTGAAATTAAATATGATAAGATCAAGAAAAGTGATGATAACAGTGGAACTCCAGCTGATCCCCGTCTGGGAACACTTGATGAAACACCTTGTGAAACCTGTAAATGTGATGTTCACAAATGTCCAGGGCATTTTGGTCATATCGTTTTGGCAAAACCTATCATTCATCCGTTAGATCGATTTCCACAAATTACAGCCAACTTACTGTCATGTTTTTGCACTCATTGTAATCGTATCTTATTGAATCGAGAAATGTTATTGATTGAAAAGATAACACGTTTATCCCGTTCAGAAAAATTAGACGCAATTATCTCACTTTGTAATAAGCTTGCAGTCTGTTGTCATTGTAATCAAAAAACGTTAAAATACAAACTTGATGCTTCATCGGGAAGAGCCAAGATTTTCTCACAAATGAAATCTCTGGGTGGAGCCGAAGAAGCTCCAGTAGAAATTCCTGTTGATAAAATATATCAAATTTTTTCGGCTGTCCATGATGAAGATTTAAAATTGATGGGTATTGAACCGAGTCAATTTCATCCTAAAAATTTAATTTTGAGAGTGTTACCCGTTTTACCGTTGAGAACCATGCCATATATTGTAACTGATAATGAAAAGAGAGAAGACGATTTAATGACCTTTTATCGAAATATATTAAAAGTAAATAATCGGATTCTATCAGGTACATACGCTGATTTAGACAAAGAAATTAACAGTTTGGTTTTCTACATTAGCAATTTTATGGACAATTCAAAGAAAAAAGTTAGGCAGCCGAATGGAAGAGCTCATAAATCGATTCGCGATCTCCTTTCAAGTAAAAAAGGGTTACTTCGATCTACTTTACTGGGTAAGAGAGTTCATTGGGCAAGTCGTACAGTGATTGGAGGTGATCCAACTTTGGCAACCGATGAAATTTTTTTACCACAATGTATTGTTTCAATTGTAACTATTCCCGAAACTGTCACTCCTTTTTCAAGAAGTAAACTTGAAGCCTTATTAGAAAAAGGTGAAATTAATTTCATTACTCGAATAGATTCAAAAACTAATGAAAAGAGAACTATCAATCCCAGAATTGTTTCAAAAACGCAAGGTACTTTATTGTTACCTGGCGATCGAGTCTTTCGCACCTCTCCTTCTTCATTAAGAAATGATATGCAAAAGAAGACATTGAAAAATGGTACTGTTGTTGAGGTTTACGAAGTTAAATTGACCAAGAGTTCAGAATTAAAAAATGGAGATTTAATTTTACGTAAAACTCTTAAAAATGGAGTTCTTACCGAAGAAGAGATTTTGGCTGAAACGCCAAAGAAAAGATCTTTTCAATTACAAGATGGAGATATTGCTCATCGCTGGGTTCAAAATGGTGATTGGGTGATGGTAAATCGCCAACCTTCACTTCATGCCCAATCAATGATTGCCCTCAAAGCAAAAAGAAGCAATCAAAAAATGGGAAAATATAGTTTTGAAGAAAGATCAATTCGATTACCTCCTGATATTATTTCCCCTCTCAACGCAGATTTTGATGGTGATGAAAGTAATGTTCACAACCCTCAAAATTTAATGGCTAAAGCCGAGTATCGTACTTTAATTAGTATTGAAAACAATGTCATTGCCAATCAATCTTCCAGACCTTTAATCGGTTTGGTGCAAGATGCTTTACTGGGTTGTTGGAAGATGACTCAAGGTTGGGTACCAATTGAAGTTGACTGTTTTAATGATATCATTGTCGCAGCCAATATTGACTTAATTCGTTTGCAACAAGTTGAAGAAGTCTATGAGAAAATTTTCAATGATGGAAAGAAATATCTCTACACTGGTCGAGGTTTATTATCGGCTGCACTCCCGGTTACTTTCAATTACTTTTCGAAAAATAAAGGTTATAAAAGTGAACCTCTTGAAATTCGACATGGAGTAATCTTGTCTGGCGGATATAACAAATCGGCAGTGGGTAATAAAAATGGTGCCATCCACCATTTCTTGTCAGGTAAAGAGACAATTGCGTTTTTAACTAAAACTCATACAATTGCCTACAACTGGGTTCGCCAACATAATATTGGGGTAGGATTTTCTGATTGTATTCCCCCAATTTCTGACGAATATGGAATGATTCCTGAAGCTCGAAATTTTATTGAACAAAGTTATCTCAAAGCTCATATCTCGGAAGAAATTACACATGGCTCAATTGCCGAAATTAAGGTTCGAAGAGCCTTGAACAATGCGAGGAGTGTAGGTCAGTCAATTGCTATGAATTTGATTCCTGATTCAAATCGAATCAAACAAATGATTGAAGCTGGATCTAAAGGTTCAATTAACAATCTAACTCAAATTATGGTTGCTATTGGACAAAATACTGTCAATGGAGGGCGGATGGCTTTGAACAATCTTGACGGAGAGCGATCTTTGCCTCATTATGTAGCAGATGAAAAGGATTTGGCTACTCGTTATCAATCACGAGGTTTTATTACAAATTCTTTCTTCAATGGACTCACTCCTCTAGAGTTTTTCTTTCATGCACAACCGGGAAGAGAAGGTATTATTAGTACCAGTATTGGTACACAAAAATTTGGTTACCTTCAAAGAAAATTAACTGAAGCTTTAAAAAATATTATTATTGCACAGGATTACACTGTACGAAATTGTGGAACAAATCAAATCATTTCCTTTTTCTATGGTGGAACTGGATTTGCCCCTTCTAAACAATATCGTGATAAGAGTGATCTTTTTGTAGACATTTCTACTGTTATCGATCAAATTACAATTGAATATGAAATGCGTCATTGCAAACACCGAGATTCAATCTTCTTTTCGATTCAAAGAAGTCAAGAAAATCATGAGAATCATGAAAACGACAATCAGTCAGTTGGTTCTGATCAAAGTGATGCTGAAGACTCCGTTTCGGAAGATTCTATTTCTGAAGGAAGTGTAGAAAATGATTTTGACGATTTTTAATCCCCGTGGGGATTAAATAATACTTATTCAAATTTAGAGAAAAATAGACACATTCCCTCTTGCCATTTTGAGGGGAAATGATCAACTAGAAAAATACCAATATTGTGTAAATTGCAAATATCAGAGATTAAAATGAGAGAACGAAGTTCGTTTAAGGCTTCTTCAGAAAGATTTCCCAATGCGGCAATTTCTTCAACGATTTTGCTTTCTCGGTCAGTGAGTAATTTTTCAACGGGAATAGCACTTAATATCTCGGGTAATGTAGGTTGTTGAGCTAATTCATAAAATTCTCTCCATTCTTCCTCCGAAAGGGAAGTATTCTTGAAAAACATATGTAAAGTGTTATGTAAAATTTCTAAAACTTGATATGCCGATTTGCCAGCATATCTTATTTGGAGGAGTTCGAGAATAAACCTTTTTCCTATCAATTCGGCAAATAATTTATCTTCACCATTCTCTTGATTTCGATAGCGACTTTGTAGTAATTCAACAGTTAACTGGGCGAGTCGATGATCGCGAGCACTTATTTGATATTGTTGAAGTATTCGTTGATTTTTATCTTTATTGGCGGAAAGTGTATTAGCAAGTTCTTGTAAATCACGAAGAGCCTGAATCTTATCTTCGGCTGACATTTTTCTTTCTCTTTTAAGAGAAAAAGAAAATCATTTTATTGGAGTGTTTCTAAAAGGAGTTGGGCAAGATTTTTACCTTGATGCAATTTATCAACATCCAAATTCATTTCTTTCTTTAAAAAAAGAATTGATTGATCAATAGTCTCTTGATCATTCATTAGAATAGTTTGAGACATAATTTTCCATTGATTGGGATGATTTGGATCACAACCAAAATAATTACCCAGTACTGCAGCCAATCTCTTTTCTGTCTCATTTAAAAGAGAATACCCAATTTGATCTTGATATCCTTGATGTTGCAGTTCACACACTGTTACAATTTTTTGTAGCAATTCATCATCAGGTTCTTTCTGTAACACATTTCTCGATAACCCTCCGAACATGGAAATAACATCAAGTCGAGATTCAATTTGTCCACCGAGCATAATCTTTGCCAAGCAAGAAATCATGTTTTCATGTGGAATCACACCTTCGAGCAAAGAGCAAAATAGATTTTCGATACCTTGATCTCGCTCGCTTTTGTTTCTTTGTTGATAGAGTCGAAAATAAACTTCATCGATAATTGTCTCCAGTCGGTGTGCGAGTATGGCTTCTTGAATAAATTCATCAATAATTTGTGCGGTAGAGTCACTCATCGTTTCTTTTTCGGCTAAAAATAGGAAAATCAATTTTTCCTCACAAGGAAAAATTAGGTTTGTTTACCCTCGGGAAGAAGTTTACCCTCGGGAGGATGTTTAACTATCTTTTCAGCTCGAAGATATTGTTCTTCAGTAATGTGAATGTTTGCATTTTGAAGTAAACATACTGATAATTGGAGATCAATATCATCATGAATTGAAGTAAACAGCATTAAAATGTGACCTTCCGAAAATTTCTTTCCAAGAAGAATTTTAAGTAGACTCTTTTCTCGGTTAGTAAAAATGATCTGGAGAGTTTTGGCATATAAATCATCCGAAGCTTTGGAAGGAAGCGAAAAGGCTTCTTTAATTTTGTGAACCATTGGAATTGGCATTTCGATATCTAAGACCTTTAACATATCTCTTAAATTGGAAAGAAACTTTTCCTTTCCTCTGCCATAGCCACGAGAATCGGTCAAGAAAGAAACTGTGATTAAATAGAATTCGTCATTCTCTTCTTTGTAAGGGAAGTATTCGAATAAAATTTCTTTCAAACGATTTTCTCTTTCGCCAAAAGGTAATTGCTGCATCATTCTTCGGGTAAATTCAAGAAGACATTTCTTTTCTTGATCTTTAAGAAGTAATTGAATCAATTGGTTTCTCTTGTCCTCTTCTTTTGAGTCTTCCATTTACTATATTTTAAATCATCAATCAGAAAATCATTTTTCAGAGTAAAAGATTCTTTTCCCACGGGAAAAGAATATTACTGCTTACAAAGATATAGAATCAAATCCTTTTGTTCTGCATTGATTTGAACACCAAGTTGGGTCCATAAAGACAAGGAGAATTCAACATTTTGTTGCAGACCAAGCACAGGGACCAATTTGTGATTTTCCCATCCAGTAAAGGAGGAAGTTAAATTCAACAGAGCTAAGATTTTACGTTCTGTGGGAGTAAAAATCTTAGTTAGAACTGCGCGATAAACGTTGTTTGAAGCTTCTGAAATTAGACGGTAAGCCCTCAAAATTTGGTCAATAAGAGGCCGGGGAGGTCGAATGCAGAAGACACTTTTAAAAAAGTTTTTCAAGTTTACGACCACTCTTTGTCGAGCTGCTCCATAACCGCGAATATCAGTAAGAAAGGTTAAAGCCAAATCGTGAAATTCTTCCTTTTCTTCGATCGAGACATTCTTTTTCTTTTCATGCTCTTGGAAATAACGAACTAAAATTTCGAAAATCCTTTTCTCACGAGGACCAAAGGGAAGTTTCTCCGCCATTCGACGAAGGAACATTCGGTTGCAAAAATATCGATGATCTTGAATAGATTCAAAGGACATGTTATCAATGAAAGTAAAATGTACTCATTTCTTCCTGAAAAAAATCATTTTTCTTTCACTCATCTCTTCAACAGAAAGAAAAATGATTTTCTGTCTACTTTCTTTCTCTCAAAATTAAGAAAGTTGAATGAGTGCTGAAAGTAAAGTGATTAGCCAAGAAGGCCTTACTAAAGAGCAAATTTTAGCCATCTATGCTGGTAAATTGGCACCTCAACCAGTTGATTCAAAAGTTCCTCTTTTTCCCCATCAATTGTATAATATTCAACAAATGAGAGAAAGAGAGAGAACTTTGTGTATCGAACTGAGTAATGGTGACATTGTCGAAAGTCGAGTTGGAATTCTCGGAGATCCTCCGGGAACTGGCAAAACAAAAACCGCAGTTTTTGCAATCAAAGAATCTGGTTTAGTTTGGCCGCAAACTCCATTTTTTGAACAAATCAGTCAAGTTTGTTCAAATGTCGATGGAACAGTTCGAATTATTCGAAAGAAAATGTATATCCGAACTTCCACCACTTTAATTGTAACTGGTGCAAGTATTTTGACTCAATGGATAACAGAATTGTATCAAGCAGGAATTTCCTACAAAGCTATTCGCAATCATCACGATTTTGAAAATGATAACGTTTTTACTTATTCAGTCTTGATTTGCGTTGATACTATGTACAATGATTTTGCAAACAAATATGCAGAATATGCATTCAAAGCTTTCTATTTTGACGAAATGGATAGTATTTATATTCCTAATATGGTTAACATTGTTGCCGGACATTATTGGTTGATTTCTGCCACCTTTTCAACTGTCATTCAGAAAGTTCATCGTTCGAGAAATATGCATTTTCTGAAAAAAATCTTTGATCGCATTCTCAGTGATCAATATGAAGAAAAGGATTTAATTCAAACTATTACTGTTTTGTCACCGGAAGACCTACGCGATTTACAACCTTTACCTGATACTTTTACTATTACAGATTACCGAAATGAAGGTTATCATCTGACTCAAACAATCTATCCTTATGTAAGTAAAGAGATTGTAAGTTTGATTGATAGTGGAAAGTTGAAAGACATTGCAAAGAAAATTCATCGTACAACTACCAGTGAAAATCCTTTCACAGCAGTCATTGACTCTTTCCGAGCAAGATCTGATGAAATTGAAGAAAAGATTCGAAAGTATCAAGGAAAGGAAGAAAAGAAACGAATTTGCCAAGAATGGTTAGAGAAAAAAGAAGAACACACTCAAATGACTCAATCTCTCCATCGAAAAGTGGTTGAAGCTATGAAACTTCCTTGTCCCTGTTGTCAACAAAAAATGCGCCATCCTCAATTAGCGTTGTGTTGTTTTGCCAATTATTGTCTTAATTGCAGTACTGCCATGTTGACTTCTGTTGATAGCAAATGTCCTCTATGTAAAAAGAATTGCAACTTTATTGAATTCTTTGAAGATGAAGATGATCAAGCCATGTATGATCCTGAAGAAGAAGGAGATGAAAGAAAGGCAATGCCTACAACCCAAATCCTCAAACCGAAAGGAAAGTTGGATCATTTAGAGAAAATTATTCGCGAAGGAAAGAAAATTCTTATTTTTTCAAGTAGTGATGGAGCATTTGAAGAGATTACCTCGTTACTTTTAAAGGTAGGTAAATCCTACAATTTGTTTACAGGTGCTTCTGCAACCAGAGAAAAGATTTTGCGTAATTTTCAAGATGGAAAACTTGATTGTATTATTATGAAAGATCAAAGCAATAGTTCTGGAATGAATCTCCAATGTGCAACTGACATTGTCCTTTGGAATTATATGTCTGGAGCTTTCGAGAAACAAGCAATAGGTCGAGCCATTCGTTATGGACTTGACCATCAAGTTAACATTCATCGCTTTGCTGCCTCTTATGAATAAACTCTTTGCGAAGAGTTTATAATTAATGATTTTAACTTTCGGAGGATGTTTAACCCCGAAGGATGTTTAACTCAAGATAGCATTGTAATACAAAGCTCCTTCTTCGCGCCAAACTAAAATATTTGGTTTTCCGGGAGAGAGCAATTGTAAAGTGTTATTATCAAGAAATGCCATCATTACAATCGGCTCATTAGTGTTTTTCCATTGACGATAAATATCAACCGCATTATCATACGAATATGCAGGTTGACATAAAAATTTACCTTCAGATGTTTCCAATAAATAACTCTCTCCTTTATACCGAGGAAAATTAACAATTTTAATTTTAGAGGCTTCCGAATCAGACCAAAAAAGAATATCCTCCGCATTTGAAAATAAGATAGCTCCTGATTCAGTTTGTGTAGCAGTAAAATCAGACTTTTCCAAAAAGAAATTTTTAAAGAAGATTTGGTGATGATAATTAATCACCGTTGATAAATTGCGTAGCATATTTAATCGAAGATTATATTTGAGACCTGGAATTAACTTAGAAGAATTTAAGATTAATTTTCCATCCTTCAACCAAGGGACTTTTTCAAATCTTCGATATGTTCTGGGATATTGATACGAAACACCGTTTACTTCTTGTAAAACAATTGTTTTTTCGGTAAAAAATCGCTCAAGATTTTGGGGATTACATTCGAGCTTTTGTTCAAAACAAAACTTACTGAAAAGATACAAAGAATACTCTGATAACAAGCGAGCAATTCTTTTGGCTTGTTGGGTTGAAAGGTAATTCGAAACTTGTCCAATTTTAATTGGAAATTGATAAATATAACCCTCTGGAGATTGAGTAAAAATGTAACCATTTTCTTCCTTTAGGATTGTCCACTTATGCTCTTGAATATATTTTTGGGCCAAGTCAGCATCATTATTAGTATAACTTTTTAATTGAGGGACATGTAAAATGGGTAATGGTCCAGTTAAAATATTAAGTCTACTTCCCTGATATTCAATTTGAATACCTCGCGTTTTACCGAAATCATCAATGAATTGAAATTTGATACCACTTGGAAGATTTTGTTCTCTAGTAGGCATTTTATATGGGTTGTCAATTAAATGGAATGATAATATCTTGTTTTGTGCTTGATCCAGAAGAACAGTAATTTCTTTCGGATAGAAAAGATGTTGTTGATTTTTATCACCAGCAACAATCAATTCGCATTGGGGATATTCGGCAGCATCAGATTCGGTTCCAAAATGCTCTAAAATGACGACTGACTGTTTTTCTTTGGGAAATGAAGCATAAAAATGTTCATAATAAGGTAACACCATTTTAACTTCATTTTCTTTACTTCTCGAAAAGAGAAAGATAGAACAGTCAAATAATTCCTCGGCAGTGCGGAGATACTTTCTTGGTTCGAGATAAACTCCATTTTTGACCTCTTGAAGTAATTCGGTAAAAGTTTGTGTATAATTTGATTGGCGATCGAAAAGAAGAAGTTTTTCTGTAATCATACTTGGATCGTATTTTTTATTAAGTGCTTTAGCAATGGCTCGGAAGAAAACATCTTTTCCACGTGGAGTTCCTTTCCGAAAATAAAGGATTTCAATAGGAATGACCAATCGAAAGAAGTTAAAAATGTCAGTTGGTAAATATCCTAATTCATTTTCAGACAAAAATTTTGGAGTCTTTAAAATATGAGTAAAAGTCTTCTCGTCTTCTTTTGAGATATTTTGATAATAAGAAATCATATTCTTCTTTCCGATCTGTGAATTTTTATAACAACACGGCAAATAAGGAAATTCCGAAGCATTATCGAGATTATTCTTTTTCAAACCGGGATAACCTTCTTCACAGACGAACCAATTTTGCGGGCCCTCTTCCTTTGTTTTGGGAAAAAGAATAGCTTCACGATAAACTGGATGCCGAACAATGTAATTTCCTTGATAGGGTTCGGGTGGAATGTCTTTGTTGATAATAGGAGGATGTTGACAACTTCTCGGATATCCCGAACGAAAAATAGAGGGTAGCAAATCCTGCAAACGATTTCCTCCTACTTTCACAATATCAACATCCTTTTTAAAATCGAATTGATCAACATTGAGATAAGTTTGATAATAACTAATTAATTTTGGCTCTTCTTGATTATAAATAGTAAATAATCTACCTAGAAATCTCATTAAATCTTCAGCAATTGCTTGATTCGGTGCATGGTGAAGACGCATTTTAACATACACCGAATTGACAGGAAAATTCAATTGATCTTTCTGAAAATCCTTTGCATCAGCTATTCCCTCAATCATACTGATCATAATTTTCTGAGGAAGGTTAACAGGATGATAGAAAAAACTTAATCCCGTGCGAAATCTTCCTAAACGAGCTGATTCATCTGAATAACACATACTTGAAAGTAAAGGATTATTCATAATCACATCGCGAAATAAAACAGGAGAAAATCGTTGGTGAGGAATGTAAAACATGGCATTGATACTTTTCTGGGCTACTTTTTTCATGTCAGGAGAACCTAAATTAAAACATTCAAAAATCTTTCGCAACAAAGTCTCTGGATTTAATCTGGCCTCTATTGGAGTTTCCAAAGATATTTTATATTCTCCATTTTCTACAGTCATTAAACCTTCTGAATAATGCTTTTCAAAATCATAACCATCTTCGCTATGACGAATAAAAAAGCGTACAATTTCGGGTAAACTACCAGTCCATTCTTCTGGAATATTTTTAAGAGTTTGATGTGCTTTGTGAAAATTGTCAATATTCAAATAAGGAATGAATAAAGAA
Source organism: uncultured bacterium (assembly GCA_937868685.1). GTDB lineage: Bacteria > Patescibacteriota > Minisyncoccia > Phycocordibacterales > UBA1006 > CALMMZ01. Next base: position 17,693 of record CALMMZ010000192.1, read on the forward strand.
ACTTTACATTGATCAAACAATTCAGTTAAATCATAATCAGTTTGAAATGCAACTTCAATTGTGGTTTTGGTAATTGTAAAACGGGTGGTAATAACCGATTTCAAATTGGTAAAATCGTCAAATTTTGCTTCAAAAAGAGCTTGCTCTTCTAAAAAGTTACTAATTAACTTATTGAAGGGAGTTCCCTCTCGAATAAATTGGTCAATCTCGAGATTACCAAGAATATCAGCATATAAAATACTTAAAATACTCTCAAAATCAGCATCTATTTTATGCCGTTCGATTAAAATTCGTAACCATTCCCGGAAAATATCTTCCCTTGAATAAGGTAATTGAGATCGATAATGTTCTGGCAAATTGGAATAAAAGTCAAATTTACCCTCGTTTACACCCTTTAAAATAACTTGATAGAAATCCAATGCTGTAATCGACACATTGTCTTGCGATTCTAGCAATTTCATTTCCAGTGGATCAGGGAAAATTAACAAACTGGGATGTGTCTTCATCTGAAGTGCAATTCGTGCAATGACTGTTTCTTTGGTATCATTGCTTCGAAGTGCAAACGGTTGACCGTTCAAAAGTATCATTTCCTTTGAAAGAAAGAAAAAAAGTGATTAAATATTCCAGAAAGGCAGTAGAAAATCTCTTTGAACGACCATGGGCAAAAAAATTGTGGCATTTACGTACCAAGATGAAAAATCTTTTATACCACGTCAAGTGCATATCAACAAAGATCACATCGTATCAGTTGAAGTCGTTGAAACTTCGGGTGACACGAGTGATATCATTTTACAAGTTGTAACTGGAGAAAAATATTGATGTAAAAACCTATTTACTCATGCAGCAGCAGAAAAACTAAAATCTATTCTAGACATTCTTAATAATTAATTATTTCTCAAAAGAGAAATAATTAAACATCCTTCGGGGTTAAACAACACTTTCATTTTAAATCCAATTTTAACAAGCCTGGAAGGGAAGTTAACGCTGTCCAAGAATAACTTTGTTGGCAATGAATAGTTCTTTGTCGAATTTTCATTTCTTGGTCACGGGCAATTATTTTTTCAGCCCATTCTTGTGTAATCTGCATGTCAGCCAATAAAACCGAAGTTGGAATCATTGCAATGGACGTAATAAGTTTTTTATTCTTTTGAAATCGAATGAATAAGGTCCAATGATGTTGTAAATTCTTTTGTAACATTAATTCCGCCATGCGAACTTCAGGAATCCAAAAAGCTCCCTGACCTTTCTTAACTTCAATCGCCAGAGATTTATAGGCAAGATCTTGATACCGAGTTTCTTTCAATATAACTTGATTGTCAATTGATTCGGCTAACTCTTTTTCATAAGAAGATTTCTTTACAATGAAAGGCATTTCTTTTTGATAAAAAGCATGAGAGCAGAGATTAAGAAAATGAATAGCTTGAAGATATTCTTCTTGAAGATTCATTTTTCTTTGATCTTTTAATGAAGCTTGATCAATTTTAAGTTAGATGAATTTGAATTTCAGTCGGAGAAACGGCTTTGCCTAAAGTAGTTCCAACGTATGGATTGATAGTTCCTGTATCTGAGATTTTGTATCCAGTTGAAATTAAGCCGGAAAATCCACCTACAATGGCAGTATGAAAACCGATATTTCCCGTTTCCCATCTGAGAATAGGAGACATGGCACAACCATAAAAAGATCCAGATGCGGCAACTCCTGTAGCAACACGAAGATATTGGTAAAAGGCGTCACCAAGTTCAGCAAATGAACAAATAATACCATAACCAGAAGAGCCGACGTACAATTGAGGGTTGATTTTTGAAGTTGTCTGAGGATTGACCATTTGAGCAAAATTATAATTAGGCGACAATGCTGCTACACTATTACCCCCCGATAAACCCAGTTCCCGAGCCACTACTCCAGTCGATCCCGACATTGCTGCTATTAAAAATCTCTTACTAAACATTCCTTGATGTAAAATTGGAATAGCTGTATTTGCTTCGAAATTTCCAATTAGATTGTTAAGATTTGTTGATGTTAAAGAAGCAGTTCCGCCAGAAGTATTAATTTGAATAATATCTATGGCCGATGTTGATGGGATAGCTAGCCAAGAATCGGCTCCGGAAGCATAAATTAAACGTGATTGCCATAAATTTGTTCTATTTGCGATATTTAAACTCGAAGTATTAATTATACTGCTCAAAGATAAATCAGTTCGATTCACAGAAAAAACTTGGAGATTGGTCGTTGAATTTAATTGGTTACCATTAATAGTTACAAGTGTATCGGTAGTTCCAGCACTAGCAAGTCTTTGAACATAACAACTTCCTCCTGTCACACCAGTTGTAAAATTATTTGAAATTAAATTCATTGTACCCAATCTTTCTCCAGTCGCCTCCATGTAATACAATCGAGGTTGTAAAATTGAATCCACAAATAAATAAAATCCACTACCAGTTCCCGAATTGGTTAAACTGAGATCAACCTCTCCAATATTGCTTGGACCGAGATCGGCTGACCCCCAAATTATACCAGTACTTGTAAAAGAAAGAGCATGTCGGCGATATTGTGCGCCAGAACCAAATCGATACATCAATAATCCTTGTTGACTGCCAGTTCCAATTGACACAAGAAATCTCTCCATGGCAGTAGCTGGATTAAAAGCTCCGGTTGAAGCATTTGTAAGTATTTCAAAGGTTCCTGTATCGGGATAAAGATTGTATGCTTGAATATCTGTAGAAGAGGCATTGATTCCTAAAATGCGATCTCTTCCTAACACCTCGAGTGCAATATTAGAATAATCTCCTCCGCTGAAAAATCCTGTACCACCAGTAGCTAAACGTCGAGGAATTTGAAACATTTGTCGAGCATAAATCACTCCTCCAGTATTTACTAATTCAATAGTATCTCCAGTGACGGCATCGTCAATAACACGATAGTTTTTAAATGTTTGGGAAGAAATTCCGGTCGGGCCAGTTGGTCCGGCTAAAGATGCGGAAGGTCCAGTCGGTCCTTGTGGACCTTGTGGACCAGTGGGACCAGTATTTCCCACTGCAGTCACAGCCCCGGCTGGACCGGTTGCTCCAATAGGCCCAGTCGGTCCAATATTGATATTTGCACCGGTGGGACCGGTTGCTCCAGTAGGCCCAGTTGGGCCAGTGGGAGAAGTTGCTCCAGTAGATCCAGTGGGCCCGGTGGGACCTGCAGCTCCAGTAGGCCCGGAAGGTCCGGTTGCTCCAATTCCTCCTGTAGGTCCGGTTGATCCCGCACCAATTACTCCTGTGGAAGCAAAGAGTGCAAAGAGTGGAATTGACGTGGAGCGAACATCGGACAATGCAATAATTCGCGAACCGGCTCTCGACATTTTTATTCTTTGAAAGAATAAAAGATATTTTTATTCGACAATAATACTCATTTCAGTGGCTGAAAGCGCCCGCCCCATCCGATATGTACCAGTGTGTTCAGTAATCGAACCAGTGGGAGAAATGTAATAAATTCCAGGGGTCAATCCGGAGTATCCTCCTAAAATTGCTGAATTAAGGGCGATAGTACCTGTTTCTCTCAAAAAGGTAAAAGTAGTGGCCACTCCACTATAATTACTTCCAGTTACTCCCGTGCTTCCTGTTAGAAATAAAGTTGACAATTCTACATCACCGCCGGCTGTAATAATACCATCATTTTGATAGGACATTGCAATTGTGTAAGACCCACTTGCGTCAAACATTTGTGAATGTGAACTTTCATTCAGAATTCTTGGTGTGACTGTATTAGAAAATGAATATAAATCTCCGATAGGATAAAAATTATCAGTCCCCGACATTGCAAATTCTCTTATAAATTGTTCTGGTACTGTTGAGCCTGAACATCCAGCAATTAAAAATTTCTTTCGGTTTATTCCCAAATAAGGAAGCAAATTAATAGCATTTGGAGAATAACCATCCAAAAGATATGACGACGTGTCAACTAAAGAGTTTGTAATTTGACCAGTAATGTGATTAATTTGTAGTAAATTGACATATTGGTATGCCGGAACTCCTACCACTGAGATAGAACCAGTTTGATAAATTAATTTACTTAAACTTAAATAACCTTGATTTTGCAAATTTAAATCGGTACTTGCAACTTCGGTGTAAATTGAATCATCGGCAAGTTTCGGTTCCACCCGACAAACTCGACAATTGGTTCCAGTTGGATTATAACTTGCCATGACTAATAAAGTATCAACTCCGGTTGCAGTATATAATTTTTCAATGTGACAACTACCTCCAGTAAACCCAGCTACAAAGTTAGTTGATAAATTTTGCAATGCTGTAATTTGATTATTGTCGAATATAGACGTGTGATATAATGTTGAGTCGCCAGTAGAAGATAAATAATTATAAAGATAAAATCCTCCCGTGCAAGAAGGAGCTATCCCATATTCTAAAGCTGCTAATTGATCTGTGTCAATAAGATTAGGAGAATCAAGATTGCATGCTTTAAAATAGAAAATATTACCATCTCTATGTGTTATAAATCCATTTTGAAGATTAGTACTTGGTGTAAACCGAAGATCTAGATCCATACCACCAAAAATAAGAATTGTATTATTATATACATATGTGCCATCTGGTTGTATATCAGCAACTGCAAGTCCATCAGAGGGAAAAGATGGTCGTCCAATTAAACGGACAAATCTACCAGGTGAAATAAATTTTACCGCCACTGTTATTGCATCAAATTGTTGCTCAGATACATTATATATCCTCTCCCACACTCCAGTCGATTGTACAAACTTTCGTGCCACAAATTCCGTACCAGTTGCAACTAATTCAATTAGAGATCCGGTTTCGATTTCATCGAAAAATTTTACATTTTTAAACATACTGGTGGAAATTCCTGTAGGACCTTGTACTCCAGTTGAACCCACATTTGGTCCGGTAGGACCAGTAATTCCGTTTGGCCCCGTAGGACCGGTGGGGCCAGTCACACTTGCATTTCCTGCCGGTCCCGTAGGACCTTGAGGACCAGTGGGGCCAGTTAATTGACTTAATCCATCTGGTCCGGTGGGTCCTTGAGGTCCGGTGGGTCCAGTCGCTGTAGCTGAACCAGGTGGACCGGTAGGACCAGTACTTCCAATTGGACCGGTAGGACCAGTTCCACCGGTAGGACCAGTCGCTCCGGAAGGGCCTTGTGGACCGACACCTAAGACTCCATTCGCTGTAAAAAGAGAAAAAAGGGGTAATTGGGAATTTCGAAAGTTAACATTCGAAATAATCCGGGACATCCTTTCTTTTGAAAGAAGATTTGTTTTAAAATTTTTCATAAACAAAGATTATGAGTCGACTGATTCGTTTTCCTTCATTGTGGAATTCAGGCATTAATCCAAATGTATACTTTCAAATTTCTACAAGTGGAGGGACAGGTGCAACTGGCCCATCAGGAAGTGCAGGGCGTTCGGGTCCTACTGGAGTAAATAATTCTCAAACGGGTCCGACTGGACCTACTGGATTGGCGGGTTCATTAGTAGATAAAACTGGTCCTACTGGACCTCAAGGACCAACTGGCACGAGTTATAATCATCTCATTGGAGCGACTGGCCCTCAAGGTCCTATTGGCCCAACTGGTCCTAATGGAGGAGATGTAGGTATTGGTCCCACTGGTCCGACCGGAGGTATTGGTCCAACTGGTCCGCCGGCAACAGATGGATCTAATGGACCAGTTGGTATATTTGGATTAGATCCTCTAGATTCGACCTCAAAAGCTAAAGAATATTATGCCATTACAGAAATTAATCGTGGTCAACCAATTCAAATTCAAAGTGACTTTAGCGTCCGTAGTTTTTATACACAAAATCCACGTATTCAAACTGGAACTACGCTTGATGTTTTTACAGGGGCACGAACTACTTCCTTTTTGCTTCCAGGAAATAAAGCAGTTAATATCTCTGCGGAAAGTACTAATTTTCGGGTAACTAATTTAGATATTGATCCACTTACCTTTGCTTGTTCGACATTTTCTACGATAAACTACAGTTTAACAGGCGATGAACTTATTTCTGACATGGATGGAGCGATTGGAGCTGATTATAACAATGCAATGTTAATTGTACAACAAAATAGTTTTGATGGGAGAAGATTAATACCTTTACATCTGACTGATGGGCGTGTGGTTAGCTCGGGTCCAGCCACCTTAGTTACAACAAATGATGTCGATATAACTTATAAACTTATTGCCGCTTCAACTGGAAATAAATATTATGCTTACTACTTCTTCCAAGATCCGACCGGTTCTGAAGCTGGAATGATTTCTTATGTTGTGACGGTTTCTGGAACGAATCAACAAGTCGGATTGTCTAATCTAACTCTTTCGACTACAAACATTAGAGCAACTGGAGGATTGGCCGCCGCTTCTTGTTACGGAAAGTTACTTTCCTCCGAAGGGACAGATCAGATTTTATTGGTAACAAACCGGGATGATATTTCATCAGTTCAATGTGCTTTAATTAATGCTACAGCAAGTTTTTACACTGCAACTGGACCTCCCTCATCAATTGTCTTTCAATCAACTGTTGAAACATCTAACTATCTCTACCCCGAGTTAGGAGATGTTTTTGCTACTGGTAGTACTAATTATTTTGCTCTCCCTGCTCCCAGTCTTGTAAATATTTTATCTATTTCAACAGGTGGTATTGGAAGTTCTACTTTTAATTATACTAATCTTTTTGATATTCCGGTCGGTGATAATTTCAAATTAGCATTAGCTCACCGAGCAGCCCAAAATAAAAAAGAGTTTATCTTGTTTGGGAGAAATGGGACAAATTCTTTATATTCCAGATCTTTTCTCTTTCGAGAAAGTCCTGCCTCACTCTATGCAAAGAGTGACTTAAATATTCAAACTGGAAATTTTGGTAATTTTGCCGTCGCAAGTCAAGCTGATTTTAATCGTTCAGTTAGCACAGGAGGATATACTCTTCTCCAATTTGCTGATGATCGGAAGTTTCAACGATTACAAGTGATTGGAGAAACTGGATATGGAGCAGCAGTCACCGGAACTCGAATAGATGGATTTTCTCTCAATGAAGGTAATGTTGGTGACCGTGTTCAAGTCGGATTTAATGGTAGTATTGTCAATACTCCCGCTACGTTTAACTTGGGTTCTTTATATTTTAATCCCAACACAGGATTATATTCAAATTCTTCAAGTATTTATCCAGTTGGAAAAGCTATTTCAACTAATGAATTTAGTGCTGTTCTTTAATTTCTCGCGAGAAATTAAACATCCTTCGGGGTTAAACTTCCTTCCGGGGTTAAACTTCCTTCTGAAGTTATATCTTATCAAAAATAACTACTGATTAACAAAAGCAATCTGGGATCATACAAACCTCGAGTCAAAAAGATATGCCAATCATCGTGTAAAGATTCTTCATCTTGAGTTAACCCGAGTGCCAATAATTCAATAAAAGTATAGTAAGTGAATAAATGGAAAGAATTGACTTTATTTTGATATGATGCTTTCCATTGTAAAAAGAAATAATAATTAGGCATTGTATCGTAGAGAGAAATTTCGGTGAAAATCCATCCGTCTTTTTGGTTTTTGTTAATTAAATTTATAAATTTAATCTCCTCTATGGCAAATTTCTTTGGGTAAAGAAGAATACCTCGAACGAGATAATATATACAATCAATATACAATGTTATAATTGGTGGGAATGAACGCAATTTCTCAAGTATACGGGGTAATAAATGATCTTTCGCTATTGATAAAAAAGAAGTTTGTAGTAATTTTAATAATGAAACATTAATCAAAGGGAAATTTTCACCTTCCAAATGATAAGGTCTGTTTATCAATTCTGAGAATGTTCCATTATTCAAAGAGAAATCTTCCAAATTATAAAGTCTGTTTATCAATTCTGAGAATGTTTCATTATTCAAAGAGAAATCTTCCAAATTATAAGGTCTGTTAGACATGAGAGGATGATTGAATTTTATGTACAATGTAGTGAGATCAACTTCATGAATTTCGACAAAAGATTCTGTTTTCAATCTTTCTAATTGTTCATAATCTTTTTGAGGTATTTTCCTTTCGTAAACAACCAATTCAATTTCAATACAATTTTGTCTCAAAAGATAATTGTAAGATACAAAAAACCCTGAGCTGGCTAAAGTATTTCTGTAATTTAATTTTACTCGAAATTTAAAACCTTTTTGACACACTGATTTCACGAGATTATCAAGTTCCTCCTTTTGACAAACAAATAATTCTTGTTGAATTTCTGGAGGAATTTTTCCTTGTTTCAAAATTTCAATATGACTTAAAACTTGTTGAAATTGGGGCCGAAATTGAGCTGGTTGTTGTGCCTGATTCATTTTTAACTATAAAACTTCTGCTAGAAGAGAAAAGTCATTTTTCTGTAAAATTGACTTCTCATTTAAAAATCTTAGAATAATTTACGTCCCAAGGGACAAATCTTCGAAGAGAAAAAGTGTTCTTCAATGGAAAGAAAATTGAATAAAAATAACATCTCAATTCTACGGAATTGAAATAAAAACACCTTTGACGACTAAAGAAAATTGATTTCTTTTAGGAACTTTTTGACCAAGACAAATAAACAACTTAATTTCCATTTAACTCTAGAAAGAAATCTAAAGTACTCTTCATTATGACTCTCATTGATCATCTACGTGAAATGATTGAATCTCGAGTGGACACCTTTTTGAAGCACATTCATACAGGATTGCCTCATTTGAATCTCGAAGAATTGCGCAAAACAATTTTGACTGTTAAAATTCAACAAGAAACTGTTTTGTCAGTTCCTACACATTCAAAGCCGGCCAATGATCCTAATTCAATTGTTCGTATTCAAGAAATCAATGGTGTAAAACGATTTATTTGGGGAGGTTTTGTATGGAGTAAAGAAACTCACGCAGTGACTGGCTATCTCGAAACAACGGCACAAGGAGTACGAGTTCTTCCTCTCACTGATGAAAAGGTCAAACAAGCTGAATTTCTCGGTTACAGTGTGCGTAAAGATTTGTATATCTCTGACGAACAAGCCAAAGCTCTGATGGGAGAAGTTAAACGTCCAATTGAAGACGTAAAAATCACTCCTGAAGTCAAGGAACCTTCAATTGAAGGAAAGGAAACGCCCAAAAGTCAGGCGATTTCCTCGCATCCTGTTGTAGCACAACTTCCTTCCTCACTTCCAACTGATGGAAGTCAACTTGTTCCCGAGGAAATTGAAGGTGTTGAAATGTAATTTTCATCTCGCGAGATGAAAATTTTTTTATATTCCCTAAAAGAATGACACTCTTCTTTATCCAACATCTTGGAATTACTCGTTTGCGAGAGGTTGCCAAAATTTTAAAAATTCCGGGATATACTTTGTATGATGATCCTGATAAATTGAGACAACATATTATGAAATATCTCACCAAGCGCTATTATGTTAGACAAAAACATCTTGATAAAATCGGTAAGTCTCAAGAGCAAATTGATCGATTGACTCGCCATTTACGAGAATTGGCTAAGGAATATCGCAAACGTGACTCTTCTCCAATTCGAAAAGCAATGTTGACTACTTTGACTCAACTTCAAGATTGTGGTGGAACGTGTCCTTCCGATGTTAAAGTAGTATTATCTCCACAAAAAGAAACAGGTATGTCAGGTTTAATTTCCTCGCTTTCACAAGCACCACAAAAATCATTACAAAAATCCCCTGAAATTGCTTCGGCATCAAGAAAAGTCTATTCCCTTCATGGAGAAGAGAGACCTACTCAACCTTTATCAGAAGCACCTTTTGCCAAACTTTCTTCACCACAAGAAGTGCTTCCTTCTCTATCAGCCCCTGAGAAAAAGGAAATGGAAGCACAACTTTATCAAGAAAAAGTCGAAGCGATTGAAAATCTAGAAAAGTGTGAAAAGAAGGAAGTTGAATTGAAAGCCGTTCTTGAAAAATTGGATCAACAATTAGGTACCTCGTCTTCCTTGGCTAATTTATCTCCTTTATTGGACAAAGTAATGTCATTGCAAACCGAAATTAGCCAGGGAGTAGGAAAAATCAAATCACAAGAAACTATTATTAATGAAATGAAAAGTTTGCTCTCGGAAAAACCACAAAGCGGCGAACCTACTGTTTTTGAACAAAAATCAAGAGAATTGATTTCTCGTGTAGAACAACTCGATTCTCAAGTTAGAAATTTATCACAGGAGATTTTGAACAAAATGCAAGAGCTTGCAAATAAAGATAAATTTATTGTCGAGCTTAATGAGAAACATCAAAACCTTGTTGCACAGGAACAAGAAGTTCGAAATCAACTTGCGGCAAAGACACAAGAAATATTAGCCTGCAATACATCAAAAGAACAATGTGAATTGAAAGTTCAACAACTTGAAGAGAAATACAAAACTTTGTTGCAACAAGCTCAAGAACAAAATGATCAATTTGCTAATAGTGCAAGTACTCTTCAACAAAGTGTAGAAAAAATGCAACAAGACATGGACGCACTTCAACGACTTCACAATCAAGAAATACTCTCATACCAAGAAAAGATTGCCAATCTCGAAACAAAAATTGCACAACTTTCTGCTGCTAATATTCAAGGTAACCCCCAAATTGAAGAACGAATTTTAGCTTTAACTCAAGAAAAAGAAAGAGTGGAACAAAAATACCAAGAGGAATTTAAACAAAGAAATGCAAAAATTTCACAATTGGAACAAGATTTAAATGATAAAGAGTCTAAAATTGTTCAATTAGAGCGAGAAAATGTAGCAAATAAGAAAACCATCACAGATCAAAAAGAGGCACATCAAAAAGCAAAACAAAATGCTGAAACTAGAGAGATTGAAATGTTGCAATATTTGCACGGAGCTATAAGTAAGAACATGAGATTGGAAGGTTTGGGAGACAATAATGAAATTAAATCTGATTTGGATTCTTTAAAAGATATTAAAAGATGGGATAATTTTAAAGCTGCTATGACTGCACTTGGCGAGAAAACAAAAAACTTAAGGCAACAATTGCGCCAGGCTGAAACTAAAGGTGAAACACCTGCGGGGATTCAACAAATACGAAATGATTTAGTTGAAGCAAATGCTAAAATTAAAGAGCTAGAAGAAAAACTCCTTCAAGCTCCTCGAGTTGAAGTTCCTCGAGTTGAAGTTCCTCGAGTTGAAGCTCCTCGAGTTGAAGCTCCTCGAGGTCCGATAATTGGAGAGCCTCCAGTATTGATTCCTCCGGGACCTGATATATCTTTTCTTGATAAACCAGAAGAAAAAAGAGGCCTTTGGCAAGGTCTTGGACGATTAAATCCATTTAATTGGGGAGGAAATAGGGCTGAACAAATCGATTCAGCACCTTTTCCAGTTGGAGCGTCGGCAAAACCTCTCGCGCAACCTCTCCCATCTACCCTTAACAGACCAGTCCAAAGGCCAAAAGGAGGGATGGCGGGTATGTTTTAATGATGATAATTAACATCTTCTGTATGGTTAAACTTTCTCCGAGGGTTAAACCAAAACTGATTTTTCTTTTAGAAAAAAGAAGAATTTTGAGAGATTCGCTAAACATCTACTGAATAAACGTTTTTTTGAGAGATTGAAACAATGTCTTTTCCTTATCGCCATTTGTTTGAGGTCAAAAAACCCGAAACAATTTTGTCTCATATTGCACATGAAAGTGACCCTACTAATCAAAGGTTGTTGCAAGAAGTCAGAACAAAACGCATTTTTCCTGATCAATTGATTTCTTTGTATTCCATTTATCAGGAAGGTGCTTATCTTGCTGATCTTTTTACAGAAGAAGCCCGTGTCCGAACGAAAGTTTGGGATGGAAAGAAACGACAATATCATTCTTCTCCGTATGAATATTGGGAAAAACATCAAGCACAATTGAAGGGTCAATCTCTCGAACAGCAACGTGATTCTATCTATTTGAACTCTCAAGAAGCCACACAATTTAACATTTTTGCGGCAACGCGAATTTATAATCTTGTTGCAAAGCTTTTGAAGCGAGAGATTACTATCTTTGATCCTTTTGCTGGATGGGGAGATCGAGCTCTTGCGGCTCTTGCGGCTCAACAAGTAAAAAGCTACACCGGAGTTGATTGCAATCCTTTGCTCGTTCCAGGTTATGCGAAGTTGCAGACTTTGAATCGAGAAAAGCTTACTTTTCTACAAGCTTCAATTGAAGAGATTAAATTAGATCAACAATTTGATTTAATTTTCACTTCACCTCCGTTCTATAACTTTGAAGAATATGAAACGATTTCAGGAAAACAGTCGACTTCTCTGTATCCCCAATATAAAGATTGGTTGGTCTTTTTTAGAAAACTGTTGACACAATGTAAATCCTTCCTTAAAAAAGATGGCTTTTTAATGTTTCACATTGGAGATACTTCAGCCGCACCAACTTTGTGTCAAGATCTTCAACGAGTATTTCGAGAAGAGAGTTGGAAGTTTGTTCAACGAATTGATCTCATTACAAAAACAGCAAAAGGTCAATTAAAACGACCAGTTCCTATTTGGGTATATAAGATTTAACCCCAGAGGAAGTTTAAACCCTCTCGAAAGAAATGTTTTAACTTCGCGAAGTTAAAACATCCTTCAGGGTTAAAACAATTTACCTTTATTCAAAAGATCTCTGTTTGAAATGACATCTTTTACTAATTCAGCTTTACTCCGAAGCATTGGACGTAATATTTTTAATGCTCTTGAAATTGCCGATAATAGCTCTCTAAGAACATTATTGACTAATATGATTCAAGAGTTGAATGAAGGTAAATTGAATATGATTGTACCCCAACGAAAAGGACAAAATTATTTACCAACTCAAGTTGCACCTGCCGGAAAGATTTATTATGTACAAGGAGAGGGGCAAGAATTATCTCATGGTAATTTTCCATTCTTTCTACTTCGATATCTCCATCAAAGTTTAAAGCCGGCTTATGGTGATATTATTCTTTGTGAAGGATTTTCTCATTCAAGGCGAAATCAATATGATTTAAATATTGGAGTTTGTATTGCTTCACATGATTGTTGTGTTAATTTAAAAAGAACTGATGAATTAACTTATATTCCAGATAGTTTTACTTGTCTCAAATTAGATCGTTTTTTCAAACCTCGTCATTGGTATTCAATTCAACCTCCAAAAGATGAAATTCGTCTGCCTTTTACTCTTTGGGTGTGGGCCGATTTATCAATGTATACGGCCGATTTATTGCAAAATTTAACTACGGGACTCCTTCCTACTGATGCTTATCAAGAATGTTTCTGTTCTGCTCATTGTGGCTGTGAAGAGTATTGTTTTTGTCAAGAAGCAAAAGAAGAGAAAAAAGAGTGTCAATTAATTTGTACGTATACCAAGGTTTGCATTTTTGCTCAGCATTATTTCTTTATTTATGAAGGAAATGATTTCGAGGAATGTAAACAATTATTATCTTTGCCTAAATTGTTATGTTCTCTTTTTTCCTTTCGCCAAAAGAAGAAAATTTCTCCCAAGGAGAATACTCTCTTCTTTTCTTCATTGAAATTAAAAGAAGAGAATCTTTCTCGTAAAGACTTTGAATTATAATTTCCTTAAGGAAATTATAATTTTACGAGAGAAGTAAACCTTAAAGGATGTTTAATCAAAGATTGCAGATTTAATTTTTAAGGCTGAAATACTTGTCTTTGGCCCCTTGCGAGCTTTTTCAATATCTTCAATAATATCATGTCGATTACCTTTAACTTCGTACTTATCGAGAACTTCCATTAAATCTCTTTCAACTTCACCTTTCTTTTTCCTCATACTTTTTGTCTTCTCGTCATTGAGGAAAGTAATATTATTATATTTGAATCCGGGAATTTTAGCCTCTTCTAAGTTGGTCAAAATTTCTCCCTCTAATTCATTCTTTCTTTTCCTCAATTCACGTAAATTCGCATTAAGTTTTTTAATTTCAGCACAAACCTCAATCAATTCAGAAGCTTTTGCTTGAAGTTCAGATTGCTGCATTGACATTTTTGTTATTCATAAAAATCCTTAATTCGAGGAAAAGTAGTTTAACTCGCGAGTTAAACTTATATTCTCTTTAACAATGATCTTTTCATGAGTTTTGCCGCTTCCGTAATTGATCATACGACTCTTTACCAGTGTTTGTTTTAATTAAATTAGCAATTGCATTTTCACAGGCCTCTTGCACAGACTGGTTTTTAGTTAGACCTTGACCTGTACCCCAAATAGTACCAGTTGTTTCTTTAATAACTGAAGTAAAGACTATTCTTCCATTTCGATCATATTTTCGAGTAGTATCAATTGGTGCTAACTGTTGAGATAATTTTTCCGACAATTCTTTCAAACGTGAACGAGCATCATATAAATCCTCATATTCAAGTGAGATTTGTTTTTGATCGAAGATGTATGTTAACATTCTTAAAATTGGACCGGCACTGATCATCATATCAGTCCGAATTTGTTCAATTTGAGAAAGACCTTTATAGACGGCTCGAGCGAAAGCTTCAAAAACATCTTCAAGGAGAGAAACATCATCTTCTTTACGAGTCAATTGGTCGCTGGCAATGAAAGGAAGAAAATTTAAATTGCGAGCACATTCACCATAGATTTTTTTGGAAACAAAATTAATCTTCAAGCGAGAAAGAGTTGAAACATGTTTACCAGAAGGATCTTCCAATTGGGGAAATCTTTTGACAAGATAGTCTAAAATACAAAAAGTTAAGACTGCGTCACCTAAGAGTTCCAAGATTTCATAATTTTGGGATGGATCAACACTTCGATGTGTAAATGCTTGAACGAAGAGTGCAAAATGATCTTGAAGAAGAAGATTAACTTTTTCTTCAGGAATTCGCATAATATTTAACAAAATATGATGGAGAAATTTTCGAAATTCCTCTCCACGAGAAGGTAAATACAATTCTTGAGTTAACAACTTCTTTTCGTCTTGTCTCCGCTCTCGGTGTTCTTTTGCCTCTTGCTGAGAGTATCCATCTTTTTGATTTTCTTCCTCAGTCATATCAGCCCAAGATTTCTTGGGAGAACTTTGTGATCCACCTCGAAATACGCCATTTCTTTTCCTTGAAG
Source organism: uncultured bacterium (assembly GCA_937868685.1). Classification (GTDB taxonomy): domain Bacteria; phylum Patescibacteriota; class Minisyncoccia; order Phycocordibacterales; family UBA1006; genus CALMMZ01. The sequence goes on from CALMMZ010000192.1 coordinate 32,725, forward strand.
GAAAAGAAGAACCTCGCCGATTACCTCGAAAAGATGTCGACATTCTTTATTTTTGATAAGTGAGTTGGAAAGAGAATCAATTTTTTCCTTCTCGTGGAGAGGAAAAGAAGAAGGATGTTTAACCCCGGAAGGATGTTTAACCCCGGAAGGATGTTTAACCCCGGAAGGATGTTTAACCCCGGAAGGATGTTTAACCCCGGAAGGATGTTTAACATCTCGATTTGCTGTACGCAGCATCCGCAGTACAAAATTCAGTCAAGGATTCCGAAGGATAAGTTCCACCTCTGACTCCACCATGAGGAGTTCCCAGATGGGTAGTTTGAACATGAGTTCCAGGGGCGAACAGTGACTTTCCCGAAATATTGTTATGGAAAAGATGTTGAGGGTTTCCAAATTCTTGACTGCTAACATAATCAGCCGGATTTCCAATGAGAGATCCTGCTTCTTTGCGACGACCAGAAGTGCTCATTTTAAAGGGAAAAATTAAAATTTTCTTACTTCTTTTTGTCAAAGCTCTTTGGCAAAAAGGAAAATTCTATTTTCCCCTTTCGCAAAAGGAAAAATTATGTTGACATTTTTGCCTCTAAATGTTGGATAGCAATCCAACGAGCTACATTACTATGCCGCGTGTTGATAACTTTACCAGGAATGCGAGTAAGAAGTTCAGGCTTGAATGAAATTCGATGGCGCTCCCAAAATTCTTTCGCTTTATTCCAAATTAAAAGAAAAGAAGAAGTCTCACCAAATTGGGAAGAAGCTAATTGAAGTACTTTCTCAAAGGGAAATTCTTTTCCTACCCAAGGTTTGCCAGTTTCGCTCAAATCCATTTCCATCTCAGACAATCCGCTTGGCGACATCTTATTGATCTCAACAGTTTCTTTTTCATCAGCTAAAACTGCAAAAATCATCATCAAACCTCTTTTTTCAGAAATAATATACTTATTAGATATGGAGGTTTGAGTGTAAACAAAATAACGATACTTCTTATTTAGAACTTGAAGGAGATCCATACAAAGAGATAAATTTCTTTCTTTCCTCTGAAAGAAAAATCACTTTCTTGCCTTGTAAAGGGAAATGGTAATAAAAAGTGAATTTTCTTTCTGTGAAAGAAATAGAAAATGAATCCTTTTGCTTTAGCCGGAGGTACTTTCTTCACCCTTGGTTGTGGAGCATTGCTTGTCAATGACTATTTACAAGGTAATAAAATTTCAGGATTTGGTAATATTTGTTTTCTCTGTGGTTCTCTCTGTTTTCTCTATTTAGAGGTTTAACCCCGGGAGGATGTTTAACCCCGGGAGGATGTTTAACCCCGGGAGGATGTTTAACTCAATCCAAAGGCTTCCTGCACTGTTACAACAGTTTGTTTCTTTCCGCTGGGCTGTCCATTAAAAACTTCATCAAAAGTAACATAACAACCTTCATCTTCTTGATCATATCCTTCAGCACAATATGTATTCAAACCTCCATTGGTACTGCAAGTTTTACCTTGAGTAAAAGGTTTACGACTGTTAATGTATTGGTACATTTGAATAAAATTTGACAACATATCCTGTGGTGTTTTAGGACCATTGTAAGCCATTTGAAAAATTCCATCTTTGTAAAGGGCAAAAATGGGAGTCTTTGTAATGGGAGTTTTAGATTTTCGACTCATGTACGCAACAGCTTTGTTATTAGCTGCAACATTTACCATACCAAATTTAATTTGGGGAATTCTTGATGCAACTTGTAAAAAAGAAGGTCGAACTTGGTGGCAAATACCACAATCATTAGCATAAAACATCACAAAACAATAACCTGGAATTGGAATCGTCAAATCTCCTGGTGCATTTGGATTATTTGGTGTATTTTGTACAACACGAATATCACGAGGTTGAATAAATGCAATTGGGGATGACATTTCTTTGATAGGAAAAAAGTTTACTTAAATTCTTCTCTTTCCATTTCTTCAAATTTTGATTTGAAGAAATTTATGTTTTGGACCTCTTTTAACCCCGAAGGATGTTTAACCCCGAAGGATGTTTAACCCCGAAGGATGTTT
>CALMMZ010000193.1 GCA_937868685.1 uncultured bacterium
ATCTGAATTATTTATTTTTGAACCACTTACTACGATTTCAACATTTTTAGCAAAAGCATTTTTATACTCAGACCCATTTTTAATTTCAAACGAAAAAGAGTTTGGCTGAGTACCTCTATCATTTCCCTTGTTAAAGAAAAAGTAAACAGGAACAATAAAAGGACTGAATTGAGCTTTATTTGCCATCTCAGACATTTTTGCTGAACGATAGCCAAAATACATTGCACCTAAAGTTCCCAAAGCAACCAGGATATCAACTATATTATTTTTTATCCAACATATTAAAACTTCCATATTATTTCTGTGGTTTTTTATTTCTAATTAAAATTCGAAAGTACGGATACTTACCATTTACTGATAAATCTTTCTCATCATCCCCTTTTCTAAACTTTATTATTTCAAACTGATTTGGATTATATTTATCAACAAAAGTTATTGGCACACCCATGACTCCTGTATAATCCATTGGAATTTCTTGAACTTTCGAAACTTCAATCCCATTATAATTATCATATTTAGGATAATTATTGGAATCATATTTTTTATAAAGAATAATATCTTGCTTATGTTTCTCTACTTCTAAGTTTGTAAACCAACATGACGTAGAAACTCGGGCAATTTTTTTTCCACTCTCATCTATGTGATGATATTTTTCCCAGTTATCAGGAACTTCAAAAAACATTCCCACATTAAAATTTGTATACCCAGTACGAAGCCTATCATCTTTAATTAGTTTAAATATTTCCTTATATGTTATTGCATTAGTATTTCCAATTAAAAGAAATTTTTTATTATATTCTTCTAGTTGTGAAATATACTCACGAAATAATGAAAAAGGCGGATTACTTACAACAATATCTGCTTCCTTTAATAACTCCACACTTTCAGGACTTCGGAAATCTCCGTCACCTTCCATTGGAGACCATTCATTATTTTTATTCGCTTTTAATTGTTCTGCAATATCTTGAATATCAAAAGCCCCATTTCCATCTATATCACCAACATCATTAATAATAAACTTGTTTGCGTTTGTTTTTGGTCGACCTTTTGCAGGTACTAATGATTTATCATCACCAAAAAGTCCGAGCTGTGTATTTGCAATTGGTGATGGTTTATAACTCGTTGCAATTAACTTTTTCAAACCTAATGCCTTAAAATTTGATGCAAAATACTTGAAAAAATTACTTTCAAATGGATCATCACAATTACAATACACAACCTTACCCTTAAACTGTTCTTTGTAGTGTTTCAATTCTTTTTCAATATCAATAAGTTGAGTATAGAACTCGTCTTTTTTTGCCTTATTGGCTTTATGGAGATTACTATTTGAACTTGATTTTTTCTCTTTACTCATACATATATCATACCACATTTTATCAACTTTTAACAGTACAAAAAACAAAAAATTATCCTAAAACCTCAATTCCATGCTATACTACCCCCATATGACTTACGACTTAATCATTATCGGTGGAGGTCCTGCAGGAGCATCTGCAGCGGTATACTCGGCTCGCAAACAATTAAAAACAGCCATTATTACCCCAGAATTTGGTGGACAATCAGTTGTTTCTGAAACCATCTACAACTGGATCGGAACTCCTGAAATTGGTGGCCCAGAACTCGCAAAAGCACTGGAACAACATACTCGTGCGTACGAAGGCGAATTCCTCGATATTATCAAGGAATATGTACAATTAGTCGCAAAAACTGAGAACGGATTTACCGTAACTACCAATAAACAAACCCTTGAAACGAAATCAGTACTCGTAGCAACAGGAAGTAATCGCCGAAAACTGGAAATCCTAGGAGCTGATCAATTTGAAAATCGAGGCGTGGTGTATTGTGCATCATGTGACGGACCACTATTCAGCGGACAAGAAGTCGTAGTAATCGGTGGAGGAAATGCAGGATTTGAATCAGTTGCACAATTGTCTGCATACTGCCCAAAGGTTACCCTTATTCATCGACGCGACACATTCAAGGCTGATGAAATCACGATTGAAAAAGTTTCTGCTTTACCAAACGTTGAAATTAAAACTTGGATAAAACCTGTAGAAGTTATCGGTGAAAAATTTGTAACAGGAATCAAGGTAAAAAATACACAAACTAATGAAGAGTCAGTTATTCCAGCTGGTGGAATATTCGTAGAAATAGGACAAATTCCAAATACTGATTATGTAAAAAATATAGTAGGCATGAATGAATATGGAAATATCATTATTGATCCATGGACTGGAAAAACTTCACAAACAGGAATTTGGGCGGCTGGAGATTGTACGAATATTCTTTATCATCAAAACAACATTGCTGCAGGTGATGGTGTAAAAGCTGTCGAAGATATCTATATTACTTTAACCACAAAATAACACACTTGTACAAAGTGTGTTATTTTTTGATTGTGATACAATCTATTTAAGCCATTTTCTGGTAATTATTAATTTTATTTATATATGTAATAAGTTTTATGAAAAAATCAACTTTTATTATTCTCGGTATTGCACTTTTAATAATTATTGCAATTTTTACACTCGGTAAAAAAGATGAAGAAAAACCTCCAGTACTTGCAATACTCACTGGAACGGTTGCATACCGTGAACGTATTGCTCTCCCTAAAAACGCACTTATAACAATAATGCTTCAAGATGTTTCAAAAATGGACACAGCTACTGAAACGATAGCAGAAACAACTATCACAACAGAAGGTCAACAGGTTCCCATTGAATTTTCACTTGAATATGATACCAACAAAATCATTCCAGAAAACACTTACTCTCTTTCTACAAAAATTACCGTAGATGATGAATTACTTTGGATTAACGCAGGTCAGACCCAAGTAATTACTAAGGGTAATCCAGTAGAAAATATTGCAATTATGCTTACTAAAGCTTCTGAAAAAGTTTCTACGGAACAAGGTACTACCATATCAGTACCACTCGAAGGAACTCCATTCAAGGTTGTTGCATATAATGGGAAACTTGCTCCTACAGAAGGAGATTATACGGTTATATTTAATAAGGGACAAGTACAAGCAAAATTCTGTAATAGTATAAATGGAGAATACGTTTATAAAGATTATATTATAACTGCTCCAACTATGATGAGTACTTTAATGTTCTGTGAATCACCAGAAGGACTCATGGATATCGAACAACTCTTTGGAAAAATGCTTTCTGAAGGTGCTCATGTGACTATTTCAGGAGATGTATTAGAACTCGCAACAGATACAGACACATTAATTTTCCAAGCAAAATAACAAAAAAAAACCGCATATGCGGTTTTTTGT
>CALMMZ010000194.1 GCA_937868685.1 uncultured bacterium
TATTCAGGAACAGCGGAAATAATATCATATTCCCCTTGGAAAAAATCCCTCTCCATCTTTTTATTAATCTCAGATGTCATTCTTTCAATTTCTTCTGCCGTACCTCCAGTTCTTAGTATTTGATCAACACGCCAGTCTGGAATTCGAACAACTTCTTCTTTTTGTTTATGTAAACGTTCAATAGCATTCTGTGCCATTGTAGGTATTACACTACTATCTATATTTTGCTGATTAGATTCTACAGGAGATTGAACTGATTCCATACCTACAACAGAATTAGATTCCATGAGATTTTGATTTTTTTGTAAAGGGTCTTGATAGATCATATTTTATAAAAATTAAGAATGGGTTGATAATTTATTCAATTCTTGTTTAATTTGTTCAATTTTTTCTTGTTCCAATTTTTTAATATAGTGATTAATGATACCTTTTTTTTCTTGATCAAGCTGGTCTATCTGTCGAGCAATATGCTGATATTGCTGCTCGATCGAGAGGACTATTTCTTCTGGGTTCATATGGTTCAAGTATACCATAAAAAAAACACATCAAACAATTTTGATATGTTTTATTGCAATAATTTACGTTCTTTAACTTTTTTAATCACCTGTTCTACCAGTCTCTTTGGATCAGAATCAAACACAATTGTGTCATGGTTACGACTCACATCAGCTCGAAGAATTTCTTTAATAAGATCATCAGTATCCCACTCACCTTCGAGAACACCAATTATTTTTCCTTCTGCAAAAGCAACGGTGAATTCGTGAATAGTTCCAATTCGTCCGCAACCAAAAATAACCGCATCAGATGATCGAGTCATTAATAAGTCTGATCCAGAAAATCCAAATCCTGTGTACACTACCAGATTAAAATAATGTTCAGGTTTTGGCATTTGATAAACTGTAACATGTTCCTGATAATTCACTGCAGGTGAAAAAGAAATCACATTTCCATTTGCCTGACGAACACCTTTTGCAACCCAGAGCGGAAATCCTGTTACCGCACCACAAGTTACCATACAATCATGCTCTGCGAGTTCTTTTCCGAGCTGTTGCCCTTGTTGAAGGGCGTGTAAACCACAATGATCTGATTCACGTGCACCAGAAACAGCGATAGTAATATTCATACGGTCTTTCATAAGATACTTATAGTGTATCATTAAAAATCTTCAAGAACAAATTATTTATACAAAAATCTTTTGATTACCTTATTACCTATAAAATAATATAATATCATCTCAAATATTTTTTTATTTTAAAAGAAAATAAAAAGCCATTTTAG
>CALMMZ010000195.1 GCA_937868685.1 uncultured bacterium
TCTCGGTTTTGCGAAAATCCAAATCCCCATTGAAATAAACAAAAACAGCGAATATGTTCGCTGTTTTTGTTTATTTCAATTTTATGTGCGCGAGAGAGGACTTGAACCTCCATGGATCACTCCGCTTGCTCCTAAGGCAAGTGCGTCTACCAATTTCGCCACTCGCGCATAATAGACTAACCTTGATACTATAACCAAAGTTGCCTATTTATGCAATCGTTCTGGAATATCACCATGACTCTCGCTTGTTCCGTCAAGAAGATCTGAAACTCGTTCTCGATTACGTTCTCCTGTGTCGAGTTGGAATCGAAACCACGGTGGTTGATTTTTCATTTTTTTCTTAACATGGTTACGAATATCATCGACGTGTCGAGTCAAGAATTCATGAGCAGGTCGTTCTTGATTTTCTGGAATTACTGTATAGAAAATATGCAATTTTTTACCATCAACTGAACGTTCAGTACGAGTTAGGGTAATTAATGAATTACGATTACTATTACGTGTAATCCAATCTCCAGCATTTGCAAGAATAAGTTTGATATTATTTTTCATATTTTTTATTCAATAACTTTTTCAAATGTTTCAATAATATCTCCAGAATCAGGTGGAGTAGTGGTTTCAATTTGAATACCACATTCATTACCGTTTTCCACTTTATCAGTGGGTGTTTTTCCTTGTTGGAGAGCTACTATTTTTCCTCGACCAATAATTTCATTATCTCGAGTTATTTTTACAAGAGCATTTTTTGCAATAATACCATCAGTCACACGAACTCCTACGAGATGAATATCTTTTTGAGTACTAAAGAATTTTAATACTTTTCCAGTTCCGATTATTTTTTCTACTTCTCGTTGAGGCTTGCGTTCTCGTCCTGCAAGTTCCATCCATTCAGTAAGTTTGTAAATAATAGTAAATGTTTCTACGGTGATTTTTTCTGTTTCGTTGAGATCTCTTGCTCGTGCATCCATATCAACATGGAATCCAAGTATAATTGTTTTCTTGTCTGCAATTCCAAGTTGAATATCTGATTCGTTGATTGAACCAACTCCTTTTTTGATTATTTTGAAATAAACATCAGGAATTTCTAATTTCATTATTTCGTTCTCAATTGCTTCTGCTGTCCCATAAACATCAGATTTGATAATTACGGGAATAATGGCAATATCGTCAGTATTTTCAGGAATTTGTCGTGTATGAGCCAATTCTTTGAGAATAATTGCATTTTCAAGTGCCACTGACTCGGCCTCTTTTTTGTTTTCATGAGTAGTGAATACTGAGCCAATGTTCGGCAATTTAGAAAAACCAGTAAGTCGGATTGGTGTTGAGAATGAAGCAGATTCAAGTTGTTTTCCTGAAAAATCTTCGATGAGCCGAGTAGTAGTAAATGCGTCATCAACAACAACAAAATTACCAGATTGGAGTGTTCCATCTTTGATAATCATTGTTGCAGAAATACCTCTTTTTTCATCTACGTTTGCCTCTACTACAAAACCTTTTGCAGGTTGTTGATGATTACCAGTGAATCCTTCTAAATCTGATAACAAGAGAATTGTTTCGAGAAGGTCAGGAACACCTTGTCCTGTTTTTGATGAGATTGGAACACAAGGAATTGAACCTCCGAATCCTTCCACAAAAACCGATTGCTCCATAAGTTCTGTTTTTACTTTATCTATATTAATATTAGCCTTGTCTATTTTTGTAATAGCGACAATATAGGGAACATTGTTTGTAATGATTGTCTTGATAGCTTCCTTGGTTTGCATTTTTACACCTTCTTCTGCAGAGACAATAAGGATGGCAATATCAGCAATAGTTGCTCCTCGTTCACGCATGTGCGAAAAAGCAGCATGACCTGGAGTGTCAATAAATGTTATACGCTTTTCTATTCCTTCTGAGTCTGGAACAGAAACTTCATATGCAGAAATATGTTGAGTGATTCCTCCTGATTCACCAGCTACTATATTGGTACTACGAATATAGTCCAAGAGGCTTGATTTTCCATGATCAACGTGACCCATAATAGCGACAATTGGTGGTCGAGGAGTTTTTGTTTCTGGCATAAAAATAAAAGGTAAATTAAAACTGGTAATTGTTATTGCAAACTCTCCATGGCTTGTTTGAGAACTTTTTGTTCATCTCGAGTAAGTTCTATTTCTGATTTAAATTGAGAGATAGGTTTTGCAAAAACATTAGATCGCTCACGACTGTAGAGACTTGATAATACCATACCTGTACCATTTTCGTCAAGTAATACAAATGAAAAACTTTGGTTACCACCGATATTTTCATAAG
>CALMMZ010000196.1 GCA_937868685.1 uncultured bacterium
AAAAAGAGGAGCCAAGCTGGTTCGAAGAAAATCAAAGTTGGATTATGTTCACTGGTGGTCTTGTTCTTGGTGGATTCCTAACATATGAGGTGGTAAAATAGAATGAGCAACAAATTAAAAGAATTATATAAACAATACTTGAAAGAAGTCACTGATAATCATGCGAGAAACGCATTGAAGGGTCGAGCAAGACCTTTTGAAAAAATGTTTCAAGGAAAGGATAGAGTGATTTTTGATTTTCCAACTGTTGTTCCTGGTGAGCCAATCAAAGAATTGAAAGCCACGGCCTTTGGTCAAGCCGATGATTTCCAGGTTGGAAGAAAACCAATCACCGCTTTGCAACGAGTTTCCGATTGGCTTGTGTATAACAATGTGGATATTCTGCCAAATGGAAAGTTTGTTATGAATGGCAAGGAAGATACATTTCAGGGGCTCGCCAAAAAGAATGAAAAAAAAAAAAAAATACTTGGCCTGGATGAAAAATCAGAATTACGCAATCGTTTTTACACAGTTGTTATTGGGGATCATGGAAAGGACGAAAGAGGTGTCTCAAAAAGACTTAAAAGACAAGAACAATGGGACAAAATAAAAGACAAAAGGTTGTCAGATGTTAAAAGAGTTACAGCAAAACTGTTTACATTGGACCCCGAAGAATTAAAGACAGAAATTAATGATGGACAAATTTCTACATCTTTATTCATGGATTCTGTTGAGGCACTGATTTTATCAAGATTGAATGATATGGTGTCAAAAGAATACCGTAAAGTAGACAAACAATTCATGGACAGGCGTGCTCTTTTTTATAGAGTTTTATCAGATGTAAGCAAAATGAGAAAAGAGACAAATGTCGAGAAAATGGTTGACATTGCAGTCAAGTGTGTTGATGCAATGTTCTATAACATACACCAAGCACCAGCTGATGAATTCATAAATGTGCAAGACTATCTCTTTCACATCAAAGAGAATCAAATGTTCTCAGCTGATTCGTTCTTAAAACGGAATGAAATTGTTGGTGCTCAAAATGAATTAAGTAAATTTGTTGATGATTTGTCCAATAGAAACAAGAGTGTTTGTGTTTTATCAAGAAACAGGTTGGATGTTCTGAGAATGAGTGATCACAAGAAGAATGGAACATGGATTTGGACCTCTTGTCATTCACCTACTGGTTGTTATTACGATGCTGCTCAACAGGAAGCTGGTAATGATGATGGTGGGGCTATTGCTTATATGGTGGACAAGAAGGAACTTGACAGGTGGTTGGAGACTCACGATCTTCAGGACAAAGAACTGTTTGCAGATGAAGATCGCTCTGTTGATGGAATTAGACCAATTTCTCGTGTTAAAATCAGAAGAATAGAAGTAGTGGCTGCTGAATCTTATAAATTAATTGATCAAGAAATGGTAAGACGTGGTTTTATTAAACAAGAATTGAAAGACTATGCTCATAGTATTGGTGCAATCAAGCGGCATCCTCCAAATGATGTTGTTTTTGAATCGATCGAGCATAAAAGCCCAGCCACTGTAAAAACATTTGAACTTCCTGTTGTTGGATTGGTATATGGCGTTAGGCCGTTTTTATTTTTTCAGAACTTTATTGAAGAGCTTTGTCAGAAATACTATGCATCAACTTTTGATAAATATAAAAAAGACGCACTTTCTTTTAGATTTACTGGTGGGCATTATATTGAAGAGCAAAGACTTGTTGAAAAGATGTATGGCGCGGAGTTTAAACAAAAACTAGATAAACCACATGATTCATTCTCTAGTTTCAATCATGACCATAATAAAATATCAAAATTCAAGGATAATATAG
>CALMMZ010000197.1 GCA_937868685.1 uncultured bacterium
TTGAAGGGGTCATTCTTGAAGGGGCCAATCTTCGAGGGGCCAATCTTCGAGGGGCAATTCTTGAAGGGGCTGATCTTCGAGGGGCCGATCTTCAGTGGGCCGATTTTCAAATGGCCGATCTTCAAATGGCCGATCTTCAAATGGCTGATCTTCGGTGGACTGAGCTTCAGCGGGCCAATTTTCAAGGGGTCGATCTTCGAGGGGCCGATCTTCGAGGGGCTGTTCTTCGGGGGGTCAAACTTGAAGGAGCAGACTTAACAAATGTTGATATTCGTGGAGCTTGGTTTTGAGGGGTTTCTTTCCGCTTGACAGCAAACAATGGTTGTGGCATACTGGTTTCACAATCGAGATGGGCTTTTGCCCAAAGGAAATATCATGAACTTCAAGGCCGTAAAGATCAACAAGGATGAAGCAGTTTATCATTGTGTTCTGAATGATTATGAGGATTATTCCTTTGGCCTTCCAAAGCGGATTATCCTTCGCCCAATTGGCAATCAGACGGAAGTCATTGTCAAGATCAAGAACTAAATCCTTAACCTAAGGAATCAACATGGATATCGACACTGTTACCTTTCTCATTACTAATCACTTGGCAAATGTTTTCATGCTTGGTGAGATTGATCTATCAAATGCAAAAGGTGTTCAAAAGCGTGCAATTGAAGTGATGAAGGAAGGCAATACTATGACTGTGAATGAGCTTGTTGCCCATTTGAACAGTTTGATTCCTTCGGATTCCTTGTTTAAGGCCAAGTTGGATTCCATCAGGGCCAATGCGAAGAATATGGTCAATCTCACCAAGCTGGAAATTTCGTTCAATAATCCCCAGGTCCATGCTGATAATGTTGTGCCAATTGAAAAGGCCAAGCGTACTCGCTTTCTGGAGCTTGATTGATGTTTAAAACTATTAATCGTTGGCTGGAACAAAGAGAAAGAAACAATAATGTGAAAATCAATGATATTGTTGAAGTTGAGATTGCCCATGATGTATGGCGACAGGCAATTGTGTTGAACTTCCATCCTAATGGGCATGTATATATCCAATTTGGAAACGGTGTCACCAATTGGGTTGCAAGGAATGCAATTCGAGCTGTTTTTTAGCAGGAGATAAAATGAAGAAAGTTTATATTATGCGAGGACTTCCTGGTGCTGGTAAGTCAACCTGGATCAAGAATAATACTCCAGGAGCAGTTGTTTGTTCCGCTGATCATTTCTTTGAGAAGAGTGGTACATATCAATTTGATCCCACGAATTTGGGCAAGGCCCATGCAGAATGCTTTGCAAAGTTTCAGAAGGCCCTTGAAAGGGGTGCTGAAACCATTGTGGTTGATAACACCAATACTACCAAGTGGGAATTTGAGAAGTATCAGAACCTTGCCGATCTTCATGGTTATGATGTTGAATTGGTGAAAATCTTTGATGGCGGCCTTTCTGATGAAGATTTGGCTAATCGAAATACCCATGGTGTTCCTCTTGAGAACATTCGTCGTATGCGTTCACGTTGGCAGGAATAGGGTATAAACATGAATTCACTTCCCGTTATCCTTGACACTGATGCTTACAAGGCATCACATAGTTTTCAATATCCATCTGACATGACCATGCAGCAAATCTACCTTGAAAGCCGAGGTGGTGCTTTTGATAAGGTTGTGTTCTTTGGTATCAAGTATCTTGTCACTGAGCTACAAAAGGGTTTCACCCTAGACCAGATTTATAAGGCCAATGCCTATTTCAAGCGAGTTGGTGTCCCATTTGATCTGGATGCTTGGGTTGCCATGTTTCACCGAAATGTTAGGCCCGATGAACAAGTGGCCAATTTTCCAGTAGAGATTAGATCCTTCAAAGAGGGTACAATTGTTCCTGTTGGTACACCACTAATGACAATCACGAGTCTTGACAAGAAGGCTCCGTGGATTGTTGGCTATCTTGAAACATTCTTCATGAGGATTTGGTACCCAACAACAGTTGCAACTCTTTCGTGGCATATCAAGCAAGTGATCAAGCAGAATATGCTTGAGACTTGTGATAGCCTAGATAAGCTGCCCTTCATGCTCAATGACTTTGGGTCTAGAGGTGTTTCATCTGGTGAATCAGCAGCTTTGGGTGGGTTGGCTCATCTTGTCAATTTTAGTGGCACAGATACAATGGCAGCCGTTCATCTTCTGGACGAATTGTATGTTGATGGGCATTCAATTCTAGCCGCTTCTGTACCAGCAGCAGAACATTCCACAATTACAACTTGGGGCCGTGATAATGAACGTGAGGCATATGAAAATATGCTTCATCAGTTTGCCAAGCCAGGAGCCATTGTATCTATTGTGTGTGATAGCTATGATCTTTGGAACTCACTTGAAAAGATTTGGGGTGAGGAGCTAAAGGACAAGGTTGTCCAATCTGGGGCCACTGTTGTTCTCAGGCCGGATTCTGGTGATCCTGTTTCTGTTGTAACAAAGAGCCTAGACATTCTAGCAGAGAAGTTTGGCGTGACATTCAATTCGAAAGGCTTCAAGCTCTTGAAGAATGTTAGGTTGATTCAGGGTGATGGTGTCAACCTTGACTCGATCAAGGCAATCCTTGACAAGATGAAGCAAATGGGATACAGTGCAGATAACATTTACTTTGGGATGGGTGGTGCCCTTCTTCAAGGTGTCAATCGTGACACTCTCAGGTTTGCAATGAAAACCTGTGCTATCAAGAGGGGAGACTCAAAGGCCATTCCAATCTTCAAAGACCCAATGACTGATCCTGGCAAGCGTTCAAAGCCAGGGCCAATTTCTAACAATGATTGGCAAGTGTGGCCAAACTTTGGCGGGCGCAATTCTAGCAAGATGGTTGATGAACTATACAATGGGTCATTTTTTGAAATTCAACTAAGGACAGAAGAGGTTTAATATGAACAACGAGCAACTAAAAGAAAATCTTGAAAAGTATAATGAACTACATTCAGCACTCATGAGTGTTGATAATGAGAAATACCTCCAGATTGTGGCAGATTCCTTTAGCAAGAATATTCCAGATTCTGTAAGTGGAATGTTTTTTGTCTGTGGTTTTCCATTCAATGATGGAGACACCCCTGTTTTCAATGCTTATGTTGAATCTCTTGTATTTTCTGAACAAAAGATCAAAGAATTGCTGCCTGAGTTTGATTTTTCAAATGTAGAAGATGAAGCAGAAGGGGAAACTGATGATGGTCTAATTCTCTCAGAGAGTGATTGGCCAGATGATTGTAATGATTTGAATTATGATCTTGAAGAGCTAAGTGGACTTGGGGCTTTTGCCAAATCAGTTCTTGATGGCAAGTATTATTGGTCAAGAAATACAAACAAAATCACATGGGTTGATTACGGAGAATATTGATGATTTCTTCAATTGCAATTTACGTTCTTGGTTTTGTAATGGGTTATTGGGTGGCAATGGATTAGGCCATGAGTATTACAAAAGCTGATATAGATGCATACAACAAAGCTCATATCAAACTTAGTGGCCTAAAGGAAGCTGAAATCTTGGAAATGGTGTCAGATGGATTTTCGGCCAATCTGCCGAAATACATAACTGGTGCCTATTTTTCACTAGGCTATTACTCAGGTGATTACGACCATGACATTTACTTCCTTTCAACATTTGAAGCTTTTGTTGTTGAACCAAAGCTGTATCATGAAAAGAAGTTGAGTCTAGATTTGAGCCAGATGCAAATTGAAGAGTGTACGATGAGTGATGGAATCGTTTTTAGCATACAAGAACTAGACGACATTAGCTATTATTTTGGGATTCGTTTGGAAAGCCCTCAAGAAATTAGTAGGATTGGTCTAGTGTTCCAGCAACTTCCTCGTGGACTCTATTATTGGTCACGAAAGATCAATAAGACGGCAGAGTGGTCCAACCATCCCATTCTTATTGATTATGATGCGAATAGGTAAAAATGAAGCTAAAGATCCTTAGTGATGTTCATTTTGAACATAGTAAAAATGCTGTTGAACTTTCCAGGCTGGTGTCAGACAATCCAGGTGGAGAGGTTGACACTTTGATCCTTGCTGGGGATATTGATTCTCCATTTGAGATTGTCAGAACACTAAAAACCCTGTCTGATCATTTTCCCAATATTATCTATGTGGCGGGCAACCATGATTACTATGGTATTCAGCCCGCTTCATTTTTGGAGAAAATGAGCAAACTGCCAGCTAATGTTCATTGGCTTAATAACAGCTTGGTTAATATTGATGGTCAGAAGTTTTATGGGGGGACCATGTGGTTTCCTCGTTCTCCAATTTCTGAGGCATTCATTCCCAGGATGCAATGTTTCAGAGAGATTCTTCTACCCTCTCCAAAGCAAGTTCATGATTGGGCCTGTACTGAACATAAGAAGTTCATTTCGGGCTACAAAAAGAACGTAGACAATAATACAATTGTAATCTCACACTTTGTTCCATTTAGCCTTAGTGTTGATAAAAGGTATATCAATAGTAATGCAAATTGGTATTTTAACTGTAATATGGATAGCATGACTTTAGATCCAAGCTTTCCAATGGGAAGGCTATGGATTCATGGTCATACACATGCAATTCATGATTATACAATTGGCCCAACAAGGGTTGTCTGCAATCCCCTTGGATACCCAGGAGAACTAAAAGATGCAATCTTGAACAAGATTGTGGAAATCTGAATGCGTCAAATTACCTCATTAAACAATAATAAGGTTATCTTTAAGGCCAATGTTTCCACGGTGAAAGAGGCCGTGCAGTTGGCCGTGAAACAGAAGATTTCCTTGGATTATGCCTATCTTCGAGGAGCCGATCTTGAAGGGGCCTATCTTTTTGAAGTCGATCTTCAAGAGGCCGATCTTCGGAATGCCTATATTCGGAATGCCTATATTCGAGAGGTCAATCTTCTGGGGGTCGATCTTCGAGGAGCCGATCTTCAAAGGGTTATTTTTCGAGGGGCTATTCTTCGAGGGGCCAAACTTGAAGGAACCGATTTGACAGGTGCTGACCTTCGAGAAGTTTGGTTTTGACACATTTCTTTCCACTTGACAGCAAACAATGGTTGTGGCATACTGGTTTCACAATTGACAAGGTGACCTTGAGTCACCAAGGAGACAAAATGGATACTTATCGTGTTGTTGCAAATGGTGTGAAGGTTTTTGAGACTGTTAATCCTGTGGCTGCCTTTTCGCACGCCATGATGCGTCAGCAGAATAAGGTGGACCCAAACCTGTCTATCCTGGACAAGTCTGGTCGTTCTGCTTGGAATTTCTGCCAGGGTGAATGGCTGGATTCCCAGGACGATTGATTCGAATGATCACTTCTGTATTCATTGGAAGGTTTCAGCCATTTCACAATGGTCATAAAACGGTGATCGATCATATGATCACCGAATCCGATCGTTGTCTGATTTTGGTTGGTTCTTCGTTCCAAGAGCCAACAGCCAGGAATCCATTTTCCTTTTATCTAAGGGAGGAAATGATCCTCAATCATTATGGACAGCCTGCCAATATGGCCTGTTTGCCCATTGAAGATACTGTAGATGATGAATCTTGGTACTCTAAGGTTCGAGAAGTTGTCAATTTGTGGAAATTGCCAAATTCCCAGATTGTGCTATATGGCAACATCAAGGATGAAACCAGTGAATACCTAAACCATTTTCCAGAATGGGATAGGGCTCCACTTTCGTTTGGCATTCTAAATGCAACTGATATTAGGGCCGACTTCTTTAACAATGGTTCAATCAGGAATCTGAATGTTCCTGATTCCACCAAAGAAGTTCTTAGTGTCTATCAACAAACAAGGCTGTATCAACATGGACAAGAAATGTTCCTTTGCGGAAAGGGTAAATGACCCAACAACGTTCTACCTAACAATCAGTGGCTCAAGAGCATATGGAACAAATACTCTAACATCTGATGTAGATTACAAGGGCATTTATCTTCCTGCCAAGGATACATATAAGAATCCAGTTGAGCAATATGAATTCAATGAGCCCGATGCTGTAATTTACAGTGTCAAGAAGTTCCTAGGGCTTCTTGTAGAAAACAATCCAAACATTATTGAAATGTTGTGGACTGAAGAAGAAGATGTTGCCAAAATTGATGAACGAGGCAGGTATCTTCGTGAAATCAGGGAATCCTTCCTGACAAAGAAAGTGGTTCATACGTTTACAGGGTATGCACATGCCCAACTAAAACGTATGGAAACCCACCGTAAATGGCTCCTGAATCCTCCGACAAAGAAACCCGATAGGAAGGACTTTCTTCTACCAGAAATGCCTGTGGTGCCCAAAAACCAGCTTGATGCGGCCAAGTCTAAGGTCACAAAGAAGATGGATTCCTGGGCAATTGATTTTGGGCCAGATGTAGCCTCTCATTCCAAGATTTATATCATGGAACAAATCTCTGATTATCTATCAGAGATTGAAGTTTCCAGGGATGAAAAGTTCATCTTGGCGTCCAGAATCCTTGGATTTGAAGAAAACTTCATTGAATATATGGATAAAGAGCGTCGTTTTGAGGCGGCTTCCAAAGAATGGAAGGATTATAACACTTGGCTGAATGAACGAAATGAAAGTCGTTTCATAGGACAAGTTGGTTATGACTGTAAAAATGGCTACCATTTGATTCGCCTGCTCACAATGGCCTGTGAAATCCTTGAAACAGGAAATGTTGTGGTCAAAAGACCAGATGCAAATATCTATCTGGATATCAGAAATGGCCTTTGGGAATATGACCGGATTATGCAATATGCTGATGAACTAAAGAGCAAAACTGCCTCTTTGGCCAAAACTTGCATGTTGCCAAATAATGTTGATTCAACATTTGTTGAAAATGTATATCAAAGGATCGTAACTCTATAAAGTTGGGATTTATGAATGATGAAATCAAATGCAATGAATTTCTGATGAATGATGCAGATTATTATAAGGTTACAGCAGTTGATCTAGCTGCACAAACTGTAACAATCTATAATGTTAGGACAGGGGTAGAAAAGAGCAAAACACTTCATCATGTTTCAAAGAACTTCAAAAAGGTTCAGCCATATGTTATGGATAAATTTGGTCATGCAGTTGAACTTAGAAAGGATCTAAAAATGCCCCCAGCTTCTAATGCTGAAAAATTCAGGAATGCTGTCAAATGGTTCAAAGATAATCTATGATAAGATAAGCAATAGAAAGTCATGGTTATTAACATTTGTCTCAAGATAGACTACGATGGGCCAAACTTCGAGAGGCAATTCTTGAAGGAGCAGATTTGACAGGTGCTGATATCAGGGAAGCTTGGTTTTGAGAGGCCACAATGATCCAGATCAAGAATCGTCATGATGGCAAAGTCATTTTTGAGGCCAATGTTTCCACGGTCAAAGAAGCCGTGGAATTGGCCGTCAAACAAAAGGTTTCCCTGGCCTATGCCGATCTTCGAGGGGCTATTCTTCGAGGGGCCAATCTTCTAGGGGCCGATCTTCAAGGGGCCGATCTTCGAGGGGCCGATCTTCGAGAGGCAATTCTTAATTTGGCAGATTTTCAAGAGGCCGATCTTCGAGAGGCTGTTCTTCGAGGGGCCGATTTTCGATGGACTGATCTTCAGCGGGCTATTCTTCGAGGGGCCGATTTTCGATGGACTGATCTTCAGCGGGCTATTCTTCGAGGGGCCGATCTTCGAGGGGCCAATCTTCTAGGGGCCGATCTTCAAGGGGCCGATCTTCGAGGG
>CALMMZ010000198.1 GCA_937868685.1 uncultured bacterium
TGTTCGAACAAATGGAGAAACAATCATTATGTCAATATTTTTAGTAAAATTTTTACTACTTTCAGCAACTTGTTTTATTCCTTCTTCTGTAAGATTTGCTGTCTCATGGATATCTTGATTATGTAATTCTGAGATATTATTTTCACCTTGACCGTGCCGTATAATAAAATAATTATTTTTGAATTTTTGAGTGTATTTTTTAAAATCATCTAACCCTCCAATAACAATTCTTTTTCCTGATTCTGTACTCCATACAGGCAATGGTGTTCCCCAATACCGATCACGAGAAATTGCCCAATCTTTAATTCCATCTAACCATTCTCCAAATCGTCCATCACGAATATGGTCTGGCTCCCAGTTAATTGTTTTGTTCGCATCTAGCAATTGTTCACGAATTGCAGAAACACGGAAATACCATGATGTACGAGCATAATATAATAATGGAGTATCACACCGCCAACAATGCGGATAACTGTGTGCGTAATTTTCTTTTTTCAAAAGCAACCCTCGAGCTGTTAAATCGTTCACAATATCTACTGCGAGTGTCGGTTTTCCATTCTCATCTTTTTCTTTTACATATCTCCCTGAGAGCTTGATTGTTTCTGTATCACAACCTGTAATATATTTTCCTTCTTCGTTTACTACATGGAATTTTGGCAAATTATTTTTTTTTTTTTTTTCAAAATCATCTGCCCCATACATTGGTGCAATATGTACAATTCCTGTTCCATCTGTTGTTGTTACAAAATCTGCTGTATATACCTTGAATGCGTTTACTAATTTTTTCTGTTGTTCATTATTGATCAAGTTACTCATGAATGGATACAATGGTTCATATTCGATCCCTGTAAGTTCTGATCCTTTGTATTCTTTTTGAACAGTATAATCGCCTTCAATTTTACTAATAAGTTCTTTTGCGAGAATTAATACTTCGCCATTTACTATAATTTCTACATAATCAATATTCTCTCCAACTGCCAAAGCGACATTTCCAGGAAGCGTCCACGGAGTTGTCGTCCATGCAGCTAAATATGTATTTTCTCGATTACTGATTTTAAATTTCACATATGCTGACAAATCTTTTATATCTTTGTATGCACCCGGTTGATTTAATTCATGCGATGACAGTCCTGTTCCACATCGTGTACACCATGGGCCAACTCTGAAATCTCGATACAGAAATTCTCGTTCATCTATTTTTTTCATAATTCCCCATAATGCTTCAATGTAATTATTATCATATGTTACATATGGATGCTCCATATCAATCCAGTATCCCATTCGTTCCGTTAATTTTTCCCATTCGTCTTTGTATTCCCAAACTGATTCACGACATTGCGCATTAAATGCTGCAAGTCCAAATTGTTCAATTTCTTTTTTCGATTGTAACCCAAGTTGTTTTTCTACCTGTAATTCTACTGGCAATCCATGAGTATCCCAACCGGCTTTACGCTGTACTCGATATCCTTGCATTGTTTTATATCGAGGAATAATATCTTTGAACGATCGAGCAAGTACATGATGAATTCCTGGACGACCATTAGCCGTTGGTGGACCTTCAAAAAATACAAAATTACCATTTGGAGATTCTTTTTCCAAAGTTTTTTGAAAGATATTATTATCACGCCAAAAATCGAGAATTTTTTCTTCGTTTTGTGCGATTTGAGATTTTTCAACATCGGTTGTCGTAAATTTTTTAGGGTTTGGATTCATATTGACAAAAGTTTAATTAAATAATAATTTGTTTTTAATTAAAACAAAATAAAATGGAAATTACACTAGATCTTATTTTTCGGATTATTATCACTATTGGAAGTATTCTTTATTTGGGAATTGGTACAATACTAGTAATTATAATAGATTTTCTTATAGACTCTGTTGCAACACCATCCTATCCACTAAGAACAAGAATTTTTGCGATTATTTTTTGGCCAGTAATAACA
>CALMMZ010000199.1 GCA_937868685.1 uncultured bacterium
GGACCTACTTGGTGTAACACTTTATATGACGGAGTTACTGATTCAATTTCTTGTGATTTTTCTTGAACATAACTTTTTGCATCACGCCATAATCCATTCTGGATAATATGATCGAGTTTCTTAATCAGAGTAGTATGAATAAAACTGCGCGCCTCTTTATATCCTTGATCGAGATAGAGCGCACCAATAAACGCTTCATATGTATCTGCGAGAATATAAGATCGAGCTTTTCCAACATCACGTGCTTCACCTTTTGAAAGGATAAGAAATTCATCGAATTGAAGTTCTCGGGCTGTATCAGAAATAGTAATTGTATTAACGAGAGAAGCTCGATATGCAGTAAGTTCTCCTTCAGGTTTTTCTGGAAAATGTTCATAGAGATAATCAGTCACTACGAGTTCGAGTACTGCATCTCCAAGAAATTCTAAACGTTCATTATGAGATAATCCACTTCCACTATGTTCATTAATATAAGAACGATGAATAAATGCTTGTTGCAATAATAAAGTGTTTAAAAAGTGAATTTTGAGATTATTTTCAAGTAAAGTAAAATCTTTCATAAAATGATTTGTGCTAATTAATCAATTTTTCAATGGCCTGTGCTATAAATTTCGTTACATCGTCATACATCATAAGCTCAGAAACTTCTGATAATTCGAACCATTTTGCATTATCAAGCCCACCACTCTCTTGAGTTAACACAAGTTCTTGATAAGGTGCTTCTGCAAGAAAATAATGTACATGTTTTTTTATCTTTCCTCGTTCTGGATGATGAGCAAGATATTCATTTTCACCAAGTTTTTCAATAATAGTAATATCTAGTCCAATTTCTTCTTTAACCTCCCTAATTGTACCCTCAATAACAGTCTCACCAAGTTCAATACCACCCTTTGATAATGTCCAGTACCCGAATACATCATGCACCATCGCAAACCTAATCACCCCCTGATCGTCTCGAGAATATACAATAGCTCCACCCTTTTCTTCGGTAAGAATATCATCTGGGTTTATTGTATTTACGAACTTTTGCTTCTTACTAATTTGCTCTTTACCGGGCTCACCCATCTCTTTATATACAGCACCAAGTACTCCATTAACAAATTTCCCTGTTTTTTCACCTCCAAATATTTTCCCAAGTTCAATTGCTTCATTGAGAGCAACTTTTGGTGGAACCTCTTTCTGGTTTCCGAATAATAATTCATAAAGTCCGAGTCGTAATACATTACGATCCACTATACCAATCTTTTCAATTGGCCATTCTGGTGCAGCTTTATGAATAATTTCATCCAAAAGAGGCCGTTTTACAACGACCCCTTGGACTATCTCCTCAACAAAGGTCGCATCATCAATTCCTGCACCAAATTCACGCATAATATACCCAGTAATATCTGGAAGCGTGTCATTATGATAACCATTGAAATCCCAGGTGAATAATGCCTGAATACACAATGAACGAGAAACATGACGATGTGACATATATATTGTAAAAGAAATTAAAGAGCTACTACGAATAATAAAAACAAAAAATGATATTATGCGGATTGTTTCTTGGCAACTTTTGCAACAATATCGATAACTTTTCTCCCTTTATACATACCAGTTTTCATATCGATACGATGACGGAGATGGGTACTTCCTGTTTTTTGGTCAGTAACATGACTTGGTGTTGCAAGCGCATGATGACTCCGACGATTCGCTGTATGTGATTTTGTGTGACGCATTCTAATAACCATATGTCGAGTATGATAGCATAGCGTCAAGAAAAAAGCAATACAAAAACACATTCTCTAAAATAGAATGTGTTTTTGTATTGCTTGGTTCGCACAAGAGGCCAATGGGTGCTGAACTCCAAACAAACGTTTTATGTGAGTGCTAGCCATTAGCCACCTGTACGGCGGACACTGGTTCGCAATAATCAAGATACCGTAAAAGCTAAAAAAGAGCAAGTTTTAAACAATTTGAAACACTCTTAAAAAACTTGACAAATATTTCGAATCTGCTATACTACAAGTGTGAGTGAGGATTCCAAAAAGAAATCTTTACGAAATCAACAAACGTTTTCCAGATTAGTCACCGTAAGGTGGCTTTTTTGGTGAAAAAAATATAAAAAATAAGAGTATTACAAATACTCTTATTTTTTATCCCTTTTTGTTTCGCCTCCATTCCTCGATTT
>CALMMZ010000200.1 GCA_937868685.1 uncultured bacterium
TCACGCAAGCCCGGTTGCACCGGAAAAATCAGTAAATGGAGCGCCTATTACCAATGAAGCAGGAACGGCTTTCGCAGCGAACCATTCACAGGCTCCAAATGCGATCTCAGCAGTAACTCCAACAGTAGTACCAACAACCACAGCATACGCCTTACCAGCAGGAACTTACAATTATGCGATTACCAGCTTTAACAGGTTTGGTGAAAGTGTCGCAACAGAGTATTCAGTGCTTGTATCAGGCAGTGGAAATATGGTAAGCTTCGGAACCATAACAGAAGGCGGATCACCAACATCGGGTCAGGAAGCCAGAGGTTTCAGAATCTACAGAAAAGCAGGATCTTCAACGGATATAAATGATTACAGACTTGCAAAAACCTGTAGCACTTCTGCAGCAACGCATTACGATGATAACAAATCAATTCCCGGAACTTCAACACTTCTGTTAATTGACTGGGATCAGAAGAATGTTATCGAATTCTGTCAGCAAATGCCGTTGTATAAATTACCTTACGGTATCAGAAAAGATGCAATCGAGTTCCTTGTAAAACTGTATGGAACATTGAGAGTGAAAAATGCGAACAGGATTGTGGTAATAGAAAACATAGGGGAATTGCCTAACTAAGTTCTCTTTGGTAGCGGGAGCATAAATTAACTAAACGAAAATCATTTAAAATATCATAAAATGAAAAACATAAAATTCTCAACAGCACTTCTGTTCTTTGCACTGTTAATCGCATTCACACCACCGGTAAAGGCACAATTGGCAACAGCCGACTTTGTTGCTTTCGAGCAGAAAGGGGGAGTGCAGGTCTTATTTTCAGATATAGACGTATCAGATGTAGATACTTCTACTTTTGTGGATTGGACACCGATAAACGGAGCCACAACTCTTTATTACTGGGGACAGCTTATGGACAGTATAAACGCAACTATAACTTCGGATTCCGTTGGTATATGTATAATGGGGTACTCTACATCATTAAGCGTACCTACTTTTATGGACACAATATATATATCAGGAAAAAAGACAGGAACATTAAGTATATCCGCAACAGTCATTCCGGAATATGTAGGGTTCAGAAGTTTAGGAACTACTCTTGTTGCTAGCAGAAAGGGTTTCTTCAAGATACTTGCTCCATACAACACAGGTGTTGATCCGGCAGACGTAAGACGAAGAGTGTATGATGGTTCTTACGGAACTGGTAATTAAAATTTAACTATAAACCAAAACCATTTTTTGAAAACAGTATGAAAGATAAAATCGTAAAATATCAGATCGTAGGCCTTGCAGGCGAAAATAAAAATGTAGTGCTAACAAAGAATTTTATAGTCCCCAATGCAGTAGATGGTCACTTCGAAACAGACAGAGAAACAGGTGCTATGCTGGAAGAAGCTCTTAATATCCCCGAACAACCACTTGTTCTATTAAGAGAAGACCATCCGGATTATGTAGCGCCGAAACAAACTATTGTGGCACAAGAAGATTCGGTTGAGTCACTGAAAGAATCTTTGGCAAGAGCCAATGCTAAGATCACAATATTGACCGAGGACAATGAAGATCTTAAAAAAGAGTTGGATAAAGCACTTGCAGGGAAGGTTAAACTGGAAGCAAAGACACCGGAAACTAAAACACCGGAAACAAAAGGCAAAGACAAAGCATAATGAAAGAGTTTAAATTTTCATATTCGGCTAAGGTTGTTGAAAGCAATGTAACAATTGCCGAAGGTTTGAAACCAGCATATTCCGGCTCCATTCCGGACATAGAGGAATCAGCCACAATGTTCTTTGATTTAGCAACCGGAGTAACCGATCAGGAAAGATTAATTGCACCTGTAAACGGCTCTAAATTTCTTGTTATGGAATATGACCAAGACATAACGGTGAAATTAAACAGCAATGCAAATACAGCTATCTTATTAAACACCTACGGTACAATCCCGACAGGTATATTCATGATACAGTCAGCAGCAGTTACAAGCCTTCATTTCTCCAACAGTTCTGGAAATACAGCAAAAGTGAAGTTGTTTTATGGATATTAAAAGTTCTTAATTTAAACAGTTCTCTAATTTTAAATGCCTGTTCTTGTAAAAGAGTGCAGGCTTTTTTTATATGAAATCAGTATCATTAGGCACACAGAATAAAATATACTTAGATGACCCAGCAATAGCCACAACCGAATTCAATATAACTTATAAAGTTATAAATGAGATAGGTTCAATTGCTAAAAATCCAGACGATACTGAAATATCTGGCAATGCGATATTTGACGAAAATAAGTTAAAATACTACGCACAATTCACTTTAAACACAGCCTCCAAAGGTAAGTATTATAGATTAATATTTGCTATTCACGATAAAGACGGTAATTTCGTACAATCAGATTTTTTCCTTGAAGATCTTATAATAGAAAAGCAATCAACAAGCGTTCAGTTAGTACCGGTAAGTTACTTCAAAGATTATATCATTGGTGGTGGGCTTGATGACGATGCAAAGAAAAGAATTGCAGATTACCCAGTAGACGCTATACAGGAGCTATTAAACTCAGCAACAGCAGAGTTGGAGTCGGAAATAAAAATGGTGTTTACCAAAAGGACAGTTGAAAATGAAAAGCATAACTGGTATGGTGAGTCATTAAGAGAAACATGGTGGTTGATACAAACTCAGCAAAGTCCGATCGTATCAGTAGAATCATACGAACTATGGTTTGCTCAAAAGAAGATTTTTAGCATATTAGATATGAACAATCTATATGTACATAAGATTGAAGGCAGAATACAATTTGTACCGGCATCGGGGCAAACATTCGCTTTAATGCACTATAATAGTCTGGAAGCCACTTTAATGAGCTTAACATCCTTTATGCCGGGGACACATTATGTCCCGGATGTATTCAGAGTATCATATACATACGGACTGGATTTTATGAACTTGGAAGAAGTTGAACAAACAGAAATCCGGATGGCAATAGCAAGAAGGGCAATGTTAAATTCAATTTTCTTGATTAACAAAGATTTAATGAAAGGTTCAGAAAGCCAATCTGCAGACGGTGTATCATACTCTTTTAGCAACAACGCCAAGCAGTGGTATGACGCAGAATATCAATATCAACAAAAATGGATATGGAATATTATGAGAAAATACAATAAGTTAGTAGATATAGAAATGGGATGATAGACACAGCACAAAAAGCAGTTCCGGGTGAAGAAAGAACATTCCCGGATGGAAGTACCAGAAAACTTGAATCGGTAACCCACGGAGTCAACAGGTGGGTTTCTGAAGGCAAAGGTGGTTCAGAGCAAGGTGGGGGTACAAGTAGCGTTGGATCACAAACAGCCGGTGCAACTGTTCCGCCAATCATACCAGAGGAAAAGCCTTTGCAAATGATTAACAGGGAAGAATGGATTCAATACAATGACTATTTAACAGCAGATAATCCCTATATCTACATTACAAACTATGAAGAAGGGCTATCTATCTGGCTCAGTAAAATATACGAACTGGATGGTAAAAGAAGAATTTTCCAGACAGAAGAACAGTTATATCAAACTTCACGTGAAGAAGAACTAAACAATCTTGAAGACTCTTATGTGAAGAATAACAATTACTTTTTAGCACTACAAATGTACAAAATGTGCGCATTAATCCAAGAAATTTCAAAGTACGATCACAGTTTCGATTATGAAGCAATGCTGCAACAAGGGGCAAGTTGGAAAGATTTCACAGACTATTTAGAAAAAGCCAAACAGGATGAATAACATATTACCATTAAGGGCGCAAAAAGTATTACAGTCAAAATTTGGGAACTCAAAAAGTGAACCCAACGCAGAAGTATATTTCTCAAGAGTATGCAGTTGTGTGGCAGCTAACAATATGCAATATGATCCAAGGTGTCCTTTATGTGTTTATGGAAATATTTATGAAACAGTTCCGGAAAAGATTTTAGTAACAAGAACATCTATGAAACTTGACAGAAGCGTTAATGAAAGAATGTACAACTTATATATGGGAGGAGCAAGGATTACAATTTATAAATACAGCCCAGCTAATGAAGTAAGCAGGGCATATAAGTATATATCACAATATGATGTAGTAGTAATCCCGAAAGACATAAGATCCAATAATTCAGTAAATGTTTATGGGAAAAAAGATCAGTTATATTGCTATAATGTGACAGAAGTTGAGAGTGTATCTTCGATAGAGTATAGCGAAGATAATATTAAGTTCGAAAAAATTTACAAAAAAGGAGTTGATTATAACGTAAAGGTCACAAGTGCAATAACTACTATAGAATGGATTGGAGAACACCCAACAAACTTTTATATCGTAAGGTATCTTAGTAGCGTTAATTATCTCGTTTGGGAAGATAATCCGAAAATGCGTGGTGGTTCTGACAGTGAAGATCCCAGAGTGATTTATTGCACTTTACGACCGTACTTTGATCCTAACAAATCACCATATTTAGATGTCAATACTAATGCACCATTAATCAATAAAAAGTTTGGATAAAAACACAATCATAGAGTTACCAAGAGTAAAAGATATTGATGAATTTGACCGGACTCAGTCAAAGAATGTTAACACGAAAGAGGTACCAGAAGTAAATAAGCGATACATAATGTTCATAGAAAAAAAGAAAAGTTTAAAATTACCTTTAACTTATCAAGAACAAAAAATCATAAACATACTC
>CALMMZ010000201.1 GCA_937868685.1 uncultured bacterium
GAGTGACAGGTCCGACTGGAGCTCAAGGCAGTCAAGGACTTCAAGGAGATGCTGGTCCTCAAGGCACTCAAGGAGTGACAGGTCCGACTGGAGCTCAAGGCAGTCAAGGACTTCAAGGAGATGCTGGACCTCAAGGAATTCAAGGAGTAACAGGACCAACTGGTCCTCAAGGCATTCAAGGAGTGACAGGTCCGACTGGAGCTCAAGGCACTCAAGGAATTCAAGGAATTCAAGGAGTGACAGGTCCGACTGGAGCTCAAGGCAGTCAAGGAATTCAAGGAGATGCTGGACCTCAAGGAATTCAAGGAGTAACAGGACCAACTGGTCCTCAAGGACTTATAGGACCAACTGGTCCTCAAGGACTTATAGGACCAACTGGTCCTCAAGGCAGTCAAGGACTTCAAGGAGATGCTGGACCTCAAGGGATTCAAGGAGTAACAGGACCAACTGGTCCTCAAGGACTTATAGGACCAACTGGTCCTCAAGGACTTATAGGACCAACTGGTCCTCAAGGCAGTCAAGGACTTCAAGGAGATGCTGGACCTCAAGGGATTCAAGGAGTGACAGGTCCGACTGGTCCTCAAGGGATTCAAGGAGTGACAGGTCCGACTGGTCCTCAAGGCACTCAAGGAGTGACAGGTCCGACTGGTCCTCAAGGCACTCAAGGAGTGACAGGTCCGACTGGAGCTCAAGGCAGTCAAGGACTTCAAGGAGATGCTGGTCCTCAAGGCACTCAAGGAGTGACAGGTCCGACTGGAGCTCAAGGCAGTCAAGGACTTCAAGGAGTAACAGGACCAACTGGTTCTCAAGGAATTCAAGGAGATGCTGGACCTCAAGGAATTCAAGGAGTGACAGGTCCGACTGGAGCTCAAGGCAGTCAAGGACTTCAAGGAGATGCTGGACCTCAAGGAATTCAAGGAGTAACAGGTCCGACTGGTCTTCGAGGAGCGACAGGAGCAACTGGTCCTCAAGGCATTCAAGGTGTCCAAGGAATTCCAGGGGAAATTGGTCCGACCGGAATTTCAAATTTTATCCGTACAATTGGAACCCCAATTGCAGGTAGATATTATCCTTTAGCCGGTTTACCTTTTGGAGCGGTGTTATCAACAAGAGCAGGAGTAACAGGAGAATTAACTGCTTCTCCATATCGAGCAGAAAGAACTTTTACCCCAAGTCAAATTGGAATTGCGGTGTCCACAACTGTACCTAATACCTTTTTCCGTATCGCAATATATGATTCAAACGTGGATGAATGGCCTAATACATTGCTGTGGAGTAGCGAAAATCTAACTGGCGCTATTGGCACAAGATCATCATCGACTAACATTCCCACTTTTACTGGTGGAAATATATATTGGCTGGCTATCCACCATTCAGGAAATTGTTCTTTGCGAAGTATTTCTTTATCTTCAGCATATTCCATTGGAGGTATTGGTACAGTAGGAACAACTGCTAATGTGGGTACAGTAGTGAGAAGAACTGGTTTAACATTTGCCTCTGGTGCTCCCGGTTCGTGGAGTTTTACTGGAGCTCAAATTTTAAATAACGTAACTCCTGATGCAATCTTTGCGTTAATATAAACTTATTTTTCTCTTCGAAAAGAGAAGAATGTCAATAAAACATTTGAAAGATTAAAATCAATAATCTCGGATCATACAAACCTTGAGTTAAGAATGAATTCCATTCTCCACTTTGATTAAATCCAGCTGCGACAATTCGCATTAACAATATCGTACAATTGAAAGCAAAAAGTTCTTTGTAATCTATTGAATTAATCGTAAACGGTATATTGCGAACATTTGATTCAGAGTTTAAAAACGCTGTCAAATAATCATTTTGATATTTATCTGTAAAGAGAGCCGAATATTTATTTTTCTCAAGTTTATCAGTTTCGAGATATGCAGCAGGAAAATTGGCTTTCCAATTCAATATATTTCTACCGCGCTCTCGAGAGAAGGCACAGTGAATTCTTCCTCGAAGTAAAAGAGTTCCTGTATACCAAAGAGGTAGTATAATTTCTTGAAGAAATCCCTCTGCACCAAAAGTAAGAATAAAAGGATAATCCCCTGTATTATGCCCGATAAAATAAGAAATATCCACATCTTCACGATTTTTACAAAGTGTTAAACCTCGTTCAAAATTTTCCTGTGTTTTGAATCTAATTTCAATTGTTCCAGCTTCACAGAGTAAATAGTCACAAAAAGGAAGTAAAAATTTTTTAAGATCGGGGCGATCCTCTATAGTTTCCTCCATAATAATGTATAACTTAAATCTTATTGACAAGATTCAAGTGGAAAATCATTTTTACAAAGTTTTTATTGATTGTGTACAAGGTTTCTATAAAGTAAGAAAATTGAAACAATTTGTTTCCCACCTTCTATAAAATAATGGCGACTCCACTTTTTGTTGACGATGGTATCATTGGTTCACATCTCGGTTTTAGCCAAGAATTGTTACCCACTCTCCAAGAAGCTATTCAATTAGGTTTTTATTGCTTTCAAATTTATCTTGGAGGTAGACAAACTTATGCAAGATCGGCCCTTTCTGAAGATGATATTCGGAAAGTACAAGCTTGGATGAAACAATATCCAATGAAAATTTTTATTCATGCTTGTTTGAACTACAATCTTGCAGGTAGAAAAAAGGAACGAAAATACGCTTGGACTGGAGATAATCAAACTGATTCACTCATGCGTCTCATTGCACAAGGTCTTTCTCATGAATTGAAAACACTTGACCGATTTGGTGGAATTGGAGTAGTTGTACATCCGGGATATGCCTTGTCTGACGCCACCACTGATGAAGCTCTTTTCAGAATTTCACAAACTTTGAATTGTGTTTGCGATTCTAAGTCTAAAATTATTCTCGAGAATTGTGCAGGAGAAAAAGAACGAATTGGGTGTACCTTTGCTCAATTAAAAAGAATTCGTGAGATGTGTCAACGGCCCGCTCAAATTGCGTTTTGTGTTGATACCGCCCATACCTTTGGCGCAGGACTTTTTTCTTTTTCAAGTCAAGAAAATATCAACTCTTTTTTCGCTGCAGTTGACGACCTTCAATATGTGGAATGTATTCATTTGAATGATTCAGAAGTTCCTTTTAACAGTAAGAAAGATCGACATGCTCCGCTAGGCGAAGGATATATTTGGCAAGATCTCTCACTTTTACAATATTTTGGCAAATTGGCTCGGCAAAGAAAAATTCCTTTAATTCTTGAAACAGGAGGTCAAACTGATCATCTTCTATTGCAGACTTTATTAAATTAATTTTTTCTCGTGAGAAAAAATGATTATCTTCTTGTGGGATTAATAATTTATTAAGCGCTTTACTGGTTAAATGAGTGACGACAACACTTGCTCCGAGGTGGAAGAAGTTGAAAAGTATTACATCCGCAAAGTTGTTCATTGGGCTGAAGAGAATAAAATGTCTGAACGACCTGTTACTTTAGATTTGCTCTGTAGTGAAGAACGTAATATTATCTTGTCCGATTTAAATATGATTTTAATGACTTGTAAAAGAAACGTATTGGAGTTGTATTCCGTTCCAGATATGGATATAAAAATTAGCCTCGATGGTATTTGTGAAAATAATCAAAATCATAATATTATTGCATATTACTATCACCAAGAAAGTCGATCGCTATTCTTGGCAAATAAAACTCGGGTCTTTTATTTCTCTCTCGCTTTCATAAAAAGAGGAGAGAAAATTCCTGAAAGTATTCAACCTTGTTCGAGTTGGGAAATACCCAAGATTGTCCGTAAAGAATATAATACAGTGATTGAAAAAATAACTTATTGCTGTAAAACAAAAGAGTTAATCGTTTTTGCCAGAGGACTTGAATCTTTATTATACATTATTTCAGAAAATGGACAGATTAAATATACCGTCGATGTGTACAAATATTGCGGGATCGAGGATGTTGAAGTTCTTTGTTTAGCCGAAGATCAATTATTGATTCTGGAGAATAATGACGATCCTCCTTGCGGTTTTACATTAAATTTGACAACTCAAGAAAAAAAGAGACTTGAATTCGAGAAGAATTACGAGGAGTATGATTCGTGTGGAATTCAATTTGTTCTTCCCGTTCACAATCAATTTCTCATATTAACGGATGGAGATCTTGTTTTATTTGATCCCCATACACATCAAATTGTAACTCGAATTGAAACGAATTATTTTCAAGATACTTTTCATCTTTTGAGTTTACCTCAAAACAATGGTGATATGAAAGTGGTATTATATCAGAATGGCGACTTAATAATCTATTCTTTAATTGATCAAGGAAAAAAAGAATTGCGTCATTTATACACAGTCCATCTCTGTGACAATACAGATAACTTATTGAGCCTCTCTTTCCAGCATGGCACTGAATTTTTGTATCTTCAGGAAGAAGACGCAAAGGTGAAGGTTTGGAATTTCCAACCCCATCCAGTCCAAATTTGGGAGAATTCAAATAAAATTGGAGACTTAACTGCAACCATGAAAATTCTTTCTCGTTATCAACTTTATACATCTGTTGCAAGTGATGAAAATGACGATGAAGTAAAAAGTAATTTTGAAGCAAATGTTCCAGTTATATTTCTCACATTAATTTCAACCGGCCTTGTTGAAGAAGGTTCTTTTTCTTCTTTCCTCAAAGAGGGATTATATGATCCAAGATTGTTGATTACAATATGGCAATTTGTGTATCTTCCTCGTTTAGTGAGGTGTCTTGATAATTAAACATCTGAAGATGTGAAAGCATGTTAAACATCTTTTTCTTTCCGTGGAAAGAAAAACTGATTTCTTTTCCTCTTACCAAAGAAAAAAAGAAATGGATTTGCTTGGAAATCCTATAGAAGATGTTTATCTACAACAATGGAAACAAGAGATAAATTCTTTAGAGTTTCCTGCTAGATGGGTAGGAAATTTTCGCTATCACCTTACCTCCTTTCGAAAACAGAAATATTTCATTATATACGGTAAAGATTCAGACTATTTTTTGGTGTATCAAATTGCTCCCCTGTTGAAAAAACCAGTAAAAATTATGGGTCAAGTCTTTGATCTGTTGATTTTTAATGAATATATTCTCTCCTTTCATTCCAATCGTGAAATTCAGAGTTGGCCACTGTCCTCTATTTTTACAAAAACCCAAAGTTCTCTACTTGGTTATTGTCCACAATTGCCTACAGATTTACGTCCTGTGTTCAATAAACAGCAAGATAAGTTAATTGTAATTAACTTATACACCAAATATCTACAGCTCTTTTCACTTTGTCAAGATGGAATACAATGTGAAAACCTTCAAACCAAAGACGAAATCTATAAAGTAGAAGAATTAAATCGACAAGAGGCAAAATTTTGCCAAGATTGGATGCTATTAGAAGGAGTTCATGTTTTAACTTTTTTGTCCTTTACAGGAGAAAAGAGAGAGATTTCTTTGAAGTGTGAAGAAATCGAAGTTCATACATTTTCCGATTCCCCTTATTTGATTCTCTGGGAAAATAGAGTGAATTTCCATTTATTTCGAGATTTCAAATTATGTAGTTCATATCGCTTGCAGAAAGAAAGATCTCCTTCATTCTATTATCACATTTATTGGCAATATGAAATAATTTACATTTTAGACGGAGGATGTCCTTATTTTCTTAATTTTTCTTCACAACAATGGTATCTTGTAGGATTTGGTTATCGCTATCGCAATAAATTAGAATCTACCATGTTAAATTTTCTTTGTATACTTTATTTGGGATTAAATGAGAAATCCTTTTTCTTACAAGAAGGAGTGGCTGAATTAATCCCAATTATTTTTGATTATCTCTGAACTAAAAGATTAACTTTCCGCGGAAAGTTAATGACATTTAATTGAAAAGGCAATTCCAATTAGCCCAATCACTAAAAATAAAACACCAAATACTACCATGACAATACCACCTGGACCAAGAAGGTCTGCATCACAGCTTTCTTCGCGGCAAATAATATTTTGTTCATAGTCTAAAAACTCTAAACAACCG
Source organism: uncultured bacterium (assembly GCA_937868685.1). Classification (GTDB taxonomy): domain Bacteria; phylum Patescibacteriota; class Minisyncoccia; order Phycocordibacterales; family UBA1006; genus CALMMZ01. The sequence goes on from CALMMZ010000201.1 coordinate 5,994, forward strand.
AGAGTACAGTTTTTAGATTCACAGAGAAAACTTTCATTAATAAAACAATTGGAAGTTCTTGCCTGTTGATATCCTGAACATTTGTCACGGGGATCGTCACAATTGTAACGCTTAAAATCGTTACCAAAAATCAAGAGAAGAATATCTCCAATGATTAAAATCAACATGAAAATAACCACTTTAATTTTGTAATCCATGATTGAACCTTTCGCAAATGTCTCAAAATTGAGATTTCTTTTGAAAAATATTATCATTTTTCAGTGAGACAAATTACTTCGTAGAATGACTAAAGCAATGTGGACTGTTTTTGTGTCAAATGGACGCGACGATGATGAACAACTTTATTCCGGTACTCTTTCAGAGATCTATGATAAGTTGCGAGAAGAATACCAAGAAACTTCCGAATATGAACGGATTGATCATGGTAAGACTCGTCCCTGGGATCAATTACCTCAATTGAATCCTCCGGCGAATCGTTCTTTCGCTTCTTCACGTGATTGTCTCTTTCTCTTCCAAGGAAAACTTCCTTTGGAGTGCAAAGAAGAGGAGTTGAAGACTTCTTTTCTGTATCTCATGTTCTATGATACTGAACTGAGATATGCCATTCGTTCCAAGATTTGTGAGCAATGTGATGAATATCAAATTGCTCTCAATCATCCACGAGCAGTGATTGATCGCCTGATTTATCTCCCTGAAGAGAGAAAACAAGGCTGGACTGTATTTGAACGGTACAATGAAGGGGATGAATTTTCTTTCTTTGACCGTCTGATGCATACGAACATTTCCTTCGATGAAGTCAAGAAACTGGGATCCTTATCCTTTGAAGGAAAGGAGCCACCTCTCGAGAAGACTTACTTCTGTGAACTTCTTGTCGAGAACAAGGACAAGAAGTGGTACGCCGTTCGTACACCTTTGGACAAACATCCCGAATGTTTCGGGTTTCAGTTGAATTCTGCTTTTGAGAATTAACCTTTTTGCTTTCTGAAAAAACTCAAAAAACAAAGACAAATTTTTTGCTTTCTGAAAAAACTCAAAAAAGAAAAAAATGAATCTTCTTTTTCCTTACGAGGAAAAGAAGATGAAACTCATTCTTGCAGCTGATTCTTTGGGAGGTATTGCTAAACAGGGAAAGCTTCCCTGGTTGGAAGAAAAAGTCTCCGATTTGGTCCATTTTGCCGAAAAAACTCGAAATAGTTATGTTTTGACTGGTAGAAAAACGGCTTTAACTTTACCTTCTCTTCCGGGAAGAGAAATTATTGTTGTTTCTTCTCAACAACCAATTGAATTGGCTCTTCGAAAATGCTCAGATTTATCGAAGACTGTGTGGTGTATCGGAGGAAAAGAATTGGCGAGTTCTCTCTTAAAAAAAGAATTGATCGAAGAAGTTTGGTTAACCGTTTTTCATAAATCTTATCAATGTGACTTATTTCTTCCCGAAGAATTAATGAATGTAGTGGCCGCTTTAAATGCATCTGAACAAGAAATGAAAATCTTTCCCTCCAAATGGGGGACCCAACTCGTTAAACAAACCGAACACTATAACATTCACCGACTAACACCCATTAACGAAGATGCTCGAAAATATCAAGAATTAATGTTAAAAGTTTTCTCTCAAGGTTTACAAAAAGAAAATCGCACTGGAGTTACAACGTTGAGTTTATTTGGAGAGCAACTTTCTTTTTGTCTCGAAGGATGGCGCTTACCGTTGTCCACTTTGAGAAAAGCTTTTTTCCGTGGTATCGTCGAGGAACTTCTTTGGTTTTGTGCGGGTCACACTTCTTCCAAATTGCTTGAAGAAAAGAAAGTAATGATATGGAAAGATAATTCAACTCAAACCTTTCTACAAAAGAGTGGACTGCCTTATCAAGAAGGAGATTGCGGGCCCATCTATGGTTTTCAATGGGCTCATTGGGGAGCTGAATATCAAACATGTTTGACCGATTATTCGGGACAAGGAATTAATCAACTCGAATGGATCATCCAAGAAATTCAAAAAAATCCAACTTCAAGAAGATTAATATTGTCAGCCTGGAATGTGGGAGACCTTGCTAAAATGGCACTTCCTCCTTGTCACGTTTTGTATCAATTTATTGTCGAGGAAATCGATGGACGTAAAATGCTCAGTTGTCACCTCTATCAACGAAGTTCCGATACCATTTTGGCAGGCGAATGGAATATTGCTTCAGCAAGTTTGTTAACCTTTCTTTTAGCCAAGATAACAGGTTGTCTCCCACGAAAATTGGTTGTAAGTTATGGTGATATTCATATTTATGCCATTCATAAGAAAGAGTTGATTGCTAAATATCTTCAGCGCTTGCCAGTTGATTATCCACGATTATCTTTTCCACAGAAAGAGAAGATTACTGATTATACTTTTCAAGATTTTCTTTTAACTGATTATTATCCACATCCCGAATTACAGTTTAGTATGGTGGTTTAACCATTCCGAAAGAAGTTTAACCATTCCGGGGGAAGGTAAACAAAATTGATTTTTTCCTCAAGAGAAATCTAAGTTTTTTAATTCTTCTCATTGTTCAAGAGATAACAATCTCTTAAACCTTTCATATGTCCATCTTGCATTTTCACTACGATCCAATTGAAGACGGATTGAGTATTTCAATTCGACCAGCAAAATCACTTGAAAAGAAATCGGACGATGGTTGGACGGTTGTGAAACCAAAGAAATCAAAGTCGAAGTCAGAAAAAGCTACTCCAAAGAAATCTCAAGAGGAACCGCAAGAGAAATCCCAAGGAAACTGGATATATTGTTCTTTTGATAGAAAAGTGTATCTAAAGTTTTTTACTTTTCTTTGTGAAACTCTCCAAAAAGATCCAAAGACAACTCGCTTCTCGTTTGATGGTAATCACAATTTGTTTGAAGTTGTCAAGTCGGCTGTGATCAAACAAAGGAAAAACACTGTGACAATGTCAATTCCTGAAATGAAACAAGTCTACGACACCTTTGTTTGGCAACCAACACTTCAAGATTTTAACGCTTTGCGGGACAATTTCTATTATGGTAATGGTATGGAAGTTGAGATTTCAGCCACAGTGGAAGAAGTCCATCGAATTTTGAATCTACCTGATGAAGGTTTGTATTTTTGGGATGACTTTCAAAGACCGATTGACTTTGACGATGAATACGAACAATCTGAGTTTGAAACAGATCTTCACAAACAAATGGAGACAGTGGGTGTTTTCACCAAACACTCGGTCTTGGTGAGAAAACAAAAGTCGTTGAGTGTCATGGAGGCAATCTTGAAATTGATTTAATTAATCCTTCAAGATATTAAATATTTTCCAAAAGCCTTTTAAAAATATTTTTCTTCTTGCGAGAAGAAAATCGACCCCTCTCTCTCAAATGTCTGATCTCGAAATTGTGATGATTGGAGTTGCAGTTATTACTGCGGCCATTTCCCTGATCAATCTAAATTTGAAAAAACCGAGTAAAATGTTAAATTTAATTTCAACCACTGCTACCGTTGGAATGACGGCAGTACTAGCCTCACAACCGATGCAAAGAATTTTATCTCCTATCCATTCGTCTGTCAGTGAACGATCGAGCCCCAAAAGTCAAGAATCTTGGGAACAAAAATTCAATCGCTTACAAGAAGAGGTAAAACAATTACCTAAAGCCGGAAGTCAAGTTCGTGTTTGGCAACCAGAAGACCCCACTCTTGATCCTTTGGTAACTTATCTTGAACCACCTAAAGGGAGAATGGTTGAAAGATTGGGAGAACCACCAGTATGGGAGGAGTATTGAGAGAAAATTGATTTTTTTCTTGAAAGTTTTTTTGAGAAATTCAAAGAGACTTATTAATTAATATTGAAAACCATTTCACTTGAAATGGCTGCAAATATTAATTGATTGGTCTAAAGTTCTATTTGTCAAAAGCGACAAATAGATGGATGTTTCTGTCCTTTTCCGAAGACCTTTTAACCGGTTCTTTAAGAACATGTCAAAAGGTCCTCCTTTTCCGCGCAAAGGAGTAATAATGACGAAGAGTGACTTAGAATAAGCTATTGGAAACATAAGTGGGTTAATTTTATCTTTCTCTCTGGAGAAAAGTGAAATTAATTTTTCTCTTTTCCCAATGAGAAAAGAGAATGTATCGACCTTTCCGTCCAGTGATGACGTTTAACAATCCACAAATTCATCGATTAATGTTAAATAAACCTTTTTCAAAGAGAGAACGAGAAGCTCATCATTTCTTTCAAGAAATTGAGTTTCTTTTGAAGATCTTCACTTTTCCCAGTTTATTGGAGAAAGGTGAATACTTTCTTTTTGAAAATCAACAAAAATATGTAACTCTTCTTCTTGAACGATCAGCAGAAGAAGAAACTCTCGAACGAAGGGCATTTCTAATTTGGCTCTCTTTTCGTTTCTTAGGAAACTTATTACTCTATACGAATATGTTTTTGAATAAAACTTTTAAAAGAAATATGAAAAGTATTTTAGAAGATATTGCACTGCATGGATTACATTTAGCCTATTTAATTGACCCCAAACGAGAACATTTTGCCCCTTCTTTCTTTGAAGATCAAACTTCCCTTCACGACCTGTTCGAACAATACCCCCTTCATTAAATCGAAAATCTTTTTCCTGGAGAAAAAGATTTTTTCTCCAACTGAAATGCTACTCTCCTGGTTGTTGTCAGATACTAACACCACTTTTTTAACACTTTCATTAGCTCTACTTCTGATTGCAATTTATGTCTTATTGAATCAATCAAAAGGATGGGCTACTTTTCTATTGTTTTCTTTGGTTGCTTTTATTTTTCTTCTTGAAGAAGAGGCATATCAATATTTTTCCTCGTGGAACTTTTTGAGAAAATTAGAACAAATTTCACCCTCTCCTTCATATCAATATACTCCTGATGAAGAAGTTGGAGATTTATTGTCCAAATTTCCTGAAATTCCTCGAGAAAGACCTTTGATGACTGGAGAAGAATTGGACAGCGCCTTTGCGTCAATTACTCCGGCTGCGGAATTACGAAAACCGCGAGTGAGATTTGCAGAAGATGAACAATAAATTCCCATTCCTCCCGACTTCTTTAAAATTTGACCCACTTCCCGGACCATTACGAAAAATTGATTTCACTTTCTTTTTCTCCCGAAAAGAAAGATTTCCGTTGGACATGTTTGTAATCAAAAGAGACGGTGCAAAAGAAGAGGTTGATCTTTCGAAAGTTAGAAGAAAGCTTGAAGAAGTTTCGAAAAAAATCTATCCTCTAAACAAGATAAATATCGGTCAATTAGTTCAATTGGTTGAACAAGGTCTTTATCAAGGAATTACAACTTCTGATATTGATAAATATACTTCAAAAAAATGTATTGAATTGGCTATTCTCGAACCTGAATATGGAGTGTTGGCATCTCGTTTGTTAATTGATAATCATCATCGAAATACCCTATCAAGTTTCAAAGATAAAATGCGTATCTTGTACCGCCGTCATGACAAACAAGGAAAGACATGTCCTTTGATTTCTTCTGTTTTTTATAAGTTTGTGGAAATGCATCAAACTGCATTGGAGAGAATGATCGACTACACCCGAGATTATCTTTTGGATGTCTTTGGTTTTTTGACTTTGGAAAACCAGTATATTAACAAAGTTGATGGTCAATTTGTTGAAAGACCCCAAGATCTGTTTATGCGTGAAGCTATTACCGTTTGTATGGATCCAAAGAATTTCAAAGATCCTAAAGTATTGGACAATATCCATTTAATCTATGATCTTTTGAGTTGCCACACTTATACTTATGCCACACCCACTTTAAACAATTCTGGTTTTCGCAACCAACAATTAAGCAGTTGTTACTTACTAACTATCACTGATTCTTTGGAAGGAATTAACAAAGGCGTTGATGATGCAGCTCAAATTAGTAAAAATGGAGGTGGCATTGGTATTGATTTTTCAGCTATTCGTCCAAAAGGATCGTTGATTCGAGGTACGAATGGAGTATCTGAAGGTGTCACACAATTTCTCAAACTTTATGGACAGGCCAGTCGCTCTTGGAATCAAGGAGGAAAACGTAACGGTAGTTTTGCTATTTTCTTGCGCGATTTTCATCCCGATTTTATGACTTTTATTGGGTTGAAAAATCCTCGTCTTCACGAATCAATTGGAGAAAAGAGATTGTTCTATGGAGCAATGTTGAGTGATCTTTTTTGGAAAGCAGTGGAACAAAATCTTGATTGGCATTTTATTAGTCCAGAAGAATCTCCTGGACTCCATAAGATGGTGGGAGCTCAATTTGAACAAGAAGTTGCTCGCTTAGTGAGTGAAAAGAAATTTCACTCCAAAATGCCTGCTCGTGAAGTTATGAAAGAAATTATGAGAAATCAGTTTGTTTCAGGAGTACCTTATATTATCAATATTGATCATGTGAATGCAAAAAATAACCTCTCACATTACTCTAATGTTTGTTCATCAAATTTGTGCGTCGTTGGATCAACAGAAATTTTGACAGAACAAGGTCATCTACCAATTCAAGAAATTGTCGAGAAGAATATTCATCCACAAGTCTGGAATGGGCAGGGTTGGAAACCTGCTATTTTCGCAAAAACGGGAGTCAATTCAAATTTTCTACAAATTGAAACGAGTGATGGGGAATCACTTGAATGTACTTTGTACCATAAATTTTATATTCAAAGAGGTTATGGTCAAAAGGAAATTCAAGTTGAAGCCAAAGATCTTCAAGTGGGAGACAATTTGATCAAAGTTAAATATCCTATACTCGAAATGGCTGGTCAATGGAAGTATCCTTATGCTCACGGATTTTTCTGTGGAGATGGGATATATGATAATCCCGAACATATTGAACAACCTTGTCAATCTCCTCCTTTACCCTTAGATCTTCCAGACAAATTTGCTGTTCCAGAACAAACTCCAATCCAAACTCGTTTGGAATGGCTTGCCGGTTACGCTGATGCTGATGGTACCATTTCAAGAAATGGAACTAATGAAGCTTTACAGATTACGTCCAATAACAAATCCTTTTTACAACGCGTCAAAAGGATGTGTCAAACATTGGGTACCAATCCAATGATTTCATTGATGACTCCCGAAAGAAATGCAATGTTACCCGATGGAAAAGGTGGACAAAAAGAATATCATTGTAAAGCGTGTTACCGATTACTTTTTAATAGCTATGACACATATACTTTGTATTCTCTCGGAATGAAAACACATCGTCTTCGATATTCGTATTATAAACCACAACGAAATGCGAGTCGATTTATTACAATCAAATCAATTCAACCTTTCGTCAAAACTCAAGATACTTATTGTTTTCATGAACCCGAAACAAATCGAGGAATTTTCAATGGCATCATCGCAGGAAATTGCGTTGAAATTATGTTACCCTCAAGTGAACATGAATATGGAGTCTGTAACCTTTGTTCAATTGTGCTTCCCACTTTTGTTCACCAGAAAGGAACTTCTTACGGAACTCTCGAAAGTTATCGCCAACCGCGATATTTACCGGAAAAAATTACTGAACCGATCTTTGATTTTGCTGGTTTGGCAATAGTTACAGAAAAGATTACTGAATCAATGGATCGTGTTATTGATCGAAATAGTTATCCAGTTCCGGAAGCAGCATTGTCAAACTTTCTTCATCGACCTATTGGTATTGGAACAAGTGGTCTGGCAGATGTCTGCTGTTTAATGAAGACTCCGTATAACTCAAATAGTGCAGTCAAATTATCTGGAATGATTGCGGAAACAATTGCCTACAGTAGTTTGGCTGCTTCAACCAAACTGGCCAAAAAATTAGCTACACCTCGACAAGAAGAAAAAGCCAAACAAATGTTTACTCTTTTTGAAGAACGAAAGAAGTGTATGGCCAAAAAATTTGAAATTAGTGGTCTATTAAGAAACTTGGACAATGACTCTAGAGTAACTCGCGAAACTCTCAATGAATTAAAATCGGCTGATCTTTTGTTGATCGAAATGTTAGAATTGTCACGTGAAATTGGTCCTTTTCCAAGTTATTTCTATGGAAAGAAAGCTCCCATTTCACATGGTCAATTTCAATGGAAAATGTGGGGATTGAAAGATGAAAATCTCTCTGGTCTTTGGGATTGGGGTAGTTTGGAAGAACATATTAAGAAATATGGTGTACGCAATTCTCTTTTAACAGCACAGATGCCCACTGCCACCACGGCGTTGGTAATGGGCGTCAACGAAAGTGTTGAACCTTTTACTTCCAATTTGTATCGAAGAAAAGTGCTGACTGGTGAATATGAAATGATTAACAAATATTTGGTTGCCGATTTAACTGAATT
>CALMMZ010000202.1 GCA_937868685.1 uncultured bacterium
TAAGATGATTCAGTATATTTCAAATGACTTTAACTATGAAGTGTGCATTGGTTGCACATGTCATGAAGAATAAAAATAAACTATGGAAGATTGGGAAATGGATGAAATGATTGATGGTGTTGATAGAAACTCATACATAAGAGAACGAAAAAAACATGCAAAGCCAGGCGAGCATATTCCAAATAAGAATGAAGCAAAGCTTCTAAGAAAACTTATGTCACAAACAGGTATGAGCGAGGAGGAACTTAGAAGTCATAAGAAGTATCGTAGAATGTTATCTCAGGCTCAAAAGGTTCCTGCTGCAAAGAAATCAGATGAACAGAAAAGACTTGATAACATAATGAAAGGTGTTACAAAGAATTTGAAACTTGCCAAGGAGCACCCAAAGGTTCAAGAAGAGTTTCATAGAATACTTAAAGAAAATTTTCCTTGGATACGAGTACCAGCAAAGAAAAAAATAAAAAAACGCAAATAATGAACAGAGAAAATCCAACCATTTCTGGTCTGTATTACCGATACAAGAGATTAGATGATAAAAAGATTGTAGGGTACTTAGAACGAATTAAAATAGTTAAAAAACAGAATAAGGGCGTTGGCACCATTTATGGCTACTATCCTCTTAATGATTCTGAGATTGAAAAGATAAAGTCTAAGCCAAGAGGAAATTCATTAACATTTGATGCTGTTGAAACAAATGATAATGTAATGACAAATCTTTCCGAGTGGAAGACAATAACATTCCTTGTGAAGTCAACATCAAGATTTTACTTGAAGCCCGATATAGGTGAGGTATTTGACCAAATATTTTGGAGAGACCTTGAAATGACAAAAATAATTAAGGCAATATGTGTTGAGGATGGCTATGAAACATTGCCTGATACTGATGGAGAACATCACTTGATGAAAGCAACATTATTGGTAAACACAGAAGACCTTGAAGAAGCAAAAAGATTTGATAGATTAATATAATATGAAGACAGTAGACGAAAAAAGACGTATAAATTTAGATAAAGCCATTGCATATTTCCTTGGCTGGAGAATTGATAATTCATTCCCTGATAAGAATAAGGTTTGGCGCAAGAATAATTGTATTGAGGTTGAGACTACATTTAAATTTTCAACAGACTGGAATCAGTTAATGGAGGTCTATGATGCCATTAATCAAATTCAGGATGAGGTTTATCCTCTTGGATGCCAGGTGGTATTTGACAAATGCTATTGTGAAGTTTTGTGCGACGGAGAAGTTCAATTCAGGGCCCCACATAAGGAACCACCAATTCCGATGAAGGAATTTGTTTATCGTTGCATGGGTGAATTTATTGAGAATTATAACCAGAAAAAATTGGCGTTGGCTATTGGAAAGTGAGTAAAAAAGGAGACCTGATAATAAACGGAAAGATTTGCCCTTACTGTAATGAGGAAACTCAATACATAGACAGTGTTGAGATTTACAAAAAGGACTTTGGAATGGTTTATTATTGTAAACCTT
>CALMMZ010000203.1 GCA_937868685.1 uncultured bacterium
AGTGGTACACGAGTTCCAACGGTTACAGAAGCAATACCCGTCTCCAATCCTGAATAACGAATAGACACACCAGTATCTGCATGCGATGCGTAAAATTCAAGATTATACTCACCTACTTCCTCGCCTTGATATGAACCGGTAATAATAGGTGCTTTTATTGTTGAAAATTCATCTTCCGGAAAAGCTTCAAGACTTCCGAATAGTGCGCGCTTTGTAGTTTGCACGAGAGAGTTTTGTTCTTTAGTGATTTTTTCAACGTTATTAACTGATTGTCGAGCATTTGCTTGTGCAATAGTCAGTCCCGCACGAGCATTCATGAGTTGTGCTGACAAATCTCCCATTTCAAGTTCTGCAAGTATTTGTCCCTTTTTGACTGATTGCCCTTCAGTAACAAATACTTTCTGTACACGACCATTATCAGCAAATCCAAGATCAACAAAATTCATTGGTTCAGTTCGTCCAGAAAGTACTACCTGATCAATAACATCTTGTTGTTTTACAGTATAACTCGTTATTGTATCATTGTGTGATTTTCCACTCAAAACAATAATAGCAAGAACAATAACTCCACCTACAATCGTTTTTTTTCGGTGATTTTTCCAACAATTCCTCATAAATAGTCCAATTTTAGCTAATTTTTCCTTTATTTTTTGCATATAATCCAAGTATACATAAAAAAGTTACTTTGAGAATAATTTTATATAACAATATAAAATAAAAAAACTGTCATTTCTGACAGTTTGTTGTTTTAAATTATTTTCTTGTAATTGAATTTTGTATTCGAGTCGTTCGTGCAACACCTCTCATGTCACGAGCGAATTGTTTTGCTGTACGTTTTTTGAGGTATCTTTCACGAGCAAGTTCTTTCATAAGAATAATATCAACTAATTTTCTTGGAATCCCTTTTTCATATAATTTTTGAAATTCCTTAAAAGAGTAATCCGCATAATCACTTCTCCAATAAAATACGAAACGGGTTTTTATTCCACCTCGATACATAAAATTTTCTCTCTCTTCAACCAAATCCATGAAAGCACTTGATTTTGGACATAACGGTCGATAATCAACAACGTTTTGAGCAAATTGTGCATAGGCAATTAACTTTTCGCAGAGACTTTTTATTTCAACATTTTTCAAGAAAAATCTTGACCAAATGAGACGATGATCTTCGGTAATAAGTACCCATGATCGTCCCTGTTCCAATAATCGATCATTCAGAATTGAAGGAATAACAACTACTTGATATCCGTTCCGATTCGCATAAATGAATTGATCTTGTACATGAGTTAAATCATTTACTCGACGAGGAAATTCGAGTCCGAGTCGTTGATTGTTTTTCACAATCTCTGCGAGTGATAATTTTCTGAATCCTAGTGCTTGGAGGTTTTTTCTCAACTGCACAAAATACTTCTTGTTCGTTTTTTTTTTTTTTTTCATATTAACTTTATTTGCTACACAATCCCACAGAAACACAAAAAAGCAAGGAATACCTTCCTTTTTTGTGTCCAACTCTTTTTCAAAAATT
>CALMMZ010000204.1 GCA_937868685.1 uncultured bacterium
GGTATTAATCCTGCTGCAAGAACCACCTGTGTTAAACCTGCTGGTAATGCCAGTGTATTACTTGGTACTGCCAGTGGTATTCATCCCGAACATGCCAGAAAATATATCAGAAACATCCAGGTCAATAAGCAACAGGAAGTTGCATCTATCATTAGAACCATGAACCCATACATGGTGGAAGAATCGATTTGGTCGGAAGGTAATGCAGACTATATCATTTCATTCCCCATCATTCCACCAAAGGAGTCAATTGTCAAGGAACAATTGACTGGTGTTGACTTCCTTGAAAGAGTAAAGTTGGTTCAGGAAAATTGGATTGAACATGGAACAAACGAAGAATTGTGTGTTGACAAAACAGTTAGACATAACGTATCTAATACGGTTACAGTTAAAGAAAACGAATGGGATGCAGTATCAAAGTACCTATTTGACAACAGGAACAGTTTTACTGGTGTGTCAATGATCAGTGAAACAGGTGACAAGGATTATTATCAGGCACCAAATATTGAAGTCCTAAGTGCAGATGAAATCTCTAAGAAATGGGGTCCTGCTGCCTTCTTTGCATCTGGTTTGATCGTTGAGTCAACAAAGGGATTCAAAAATCTTTGGGAAGCAACAGCAATTGCTCAGTCTAATGATGATGACTCAAGTCAGGAACTAAAGGACATTCGTGCTGAGTGGATTAGACGCTTCAAGAAGTTTGCTTTGAATTACTTTGGTTCGGACCTGAAGAAGACAGAATATTGCCTGAAGGACGTTTATATTCTACACAAGTGGATGAAGATTCAAACCAACTTTGTGGATATTAACCTATCAGAACATTTGCATGAAATGAAAGAAACAGATATTGATACAATGGGTGCTCAGGCATGTTATGCTGGTGCATGTGAGGTACGATGAATAGTTTTTATGAAGTTATGGAATATATCCAACAACTGATGGAGGCAAAGAAAAGAGGAGAAATTTCCGATCTTAAGATAATTTGGGACCATGATGAAGAAAAATTATATGCAGATTTATCCTTCAAACCAACAAAGGTAATTGAGTTCATAAATCTGAATTTCATTGCTGTCAATACGAATGTGTCATTTTCGGAAATTGTAAATCAGAAGGATACTATATAGACATGTTAGCTTTTAACACAAAGGAAAACTATGTCTAAAGAAGTAGAAAAGAAGACATGCCCAGAGTGTGAATCCACTTATAAGTTACTTTATGACTTGGACCTCACCTCTGGGTACCCCAAGTTTTGTCCATTTTGTTCATGTGAAATTTATGACGTGAACAAATATACTGACGAAGAAGAATGATATAACTATATCTCTCGTATTTTGCCTTTTGTTAGTCTTTTATTATATTCATATGATGACATTGGCACTATTCTTTCCTCAAAATCTAAATATTTAGCTTCTCCCCTTTTCAGCATTTTTACAATGTTTGAAGATGAACATGATAATATATTGGAAGCTTCCTTTAGTGAATTGTAAATTTTTTTATCTATTTCAATGCGATTTTTCCCGTTTTTACCACGGTTTGTTTTGGTGCTATGCTCTATTCTGTATTCTGTTTGACTATTCCAAATTTTAGTTCCATCAGTCACTTTTTTGCACACGGAATTGCGTAATGCATTTTTATGATCTTTGGAAATAGATTTTCCAAATTGGTGATGATTTTTACCTTTTTTCTTTTCACTTATTTTTGCTCTAACATCTTCCCGTTTAGCAATATTATTTTCACCTTTCATTTTTTCACTTTTAATTTTTCTCCATTTATCATTTTTTCTAGTTATTTCTTTTTCTTTAGCCTCATAAATTTTTCTTTCTCTAACAAAAAATTTACCACCTATATTTGTGTTATAATAATCATCGGATAGTAATACATTCCTATCCCATTGTTCTTTCTGTTCCAGAAAGGTCATTTGTTTTTTATAGATGCATAAGTGCAAAATTGTCCGAGTAAAGTTTTCTTTTCCTTGCTTTATAACTTCTTCCATTAATTCTTCCGATGAAGAATAGTATTCTTTCCAATCAGATTCTTTAGTTATTTTTTTTCCGTGAGATTTGTTCTTTCTCCTTGTCCAAAAATGTTTTTTGCCTATATATTTTTTTCTAGTTAGATTATTCTCAATTAAATATATAAATCCTTCATAGGGATTTGGATCGGGGGGTGTAAATATTACCCCATTATATAACCATTCTGTCATTTTAAAAACTTCTTTCCTTTCCTGAAATTATTTTTGAATATTTATTGGATAAATATTTAGTAAACAGAATGTCTTTCCACAGATCACATTTAAAACTGTAATGTTATAACATAACAATAGGTATGTCTTTCACGCATAGCAGCTATTCGGAAATAACATGGATTCCCGCTTGACATGGGCACCCCCCTCATGTTAATGTGTCAGTCTTATTTGTAGAAACCGCGAACCGGGAAAGGGTCGTGCTATGTAAATAGGAATAAATGTAAATAGGAATAAACGATATATATATGGAATTCGGAATTAGTAGCAGATATATTCCGAAACGGTAATTGACGGGTTATCTGCAATTCTGCTAAATTGCAGATAATTCGGACTTCTCCTTGAGTAAGAGAAATCGCAGTTACCTTTTATTGTGCTCAATTATATGATAGAATATGTGTTAAAATTTGAAAATGACGAGGCCTTTAAAAAACATACCAAGCGTCAAATGTATATTACCCGATAAAATGCTTCGGTGAGTATGTGTTGATTACCGACTTGGAGGTAAGTTGAATTCTTAACTCGTAAGAGTTTTAAATTGGACAGCCGCGGCGGATATTCTCGTATGGAAACGAGATATGGGTGGTTCGACTCCCCCGCAATTGAAACTCGCCGGTAAATAATTGACTTTGAATCGATTATTTCCATTGATACAGTTAGACCTCTGACGTTTAACTGTATCAGTCGAAGTAATTAAATGAATGTAGAGGATAAAATGCCAAAAACTTGGACTGAAACTATTTCAGGAATTGTTAGAACTCTAGATGTGGCATCTATGTTGAAGCAAAACGCAGTTTATAATCCGGAAGGAGCAGCTGCTCTTGCAAAACTGATGCGAATTATGGCAAAGAATTTGGATCAAAAGAATGACTTACAAACTCTTTCTAGACGACGAAAGATTCCCGGCAGATAATACTTGGATTATCGCTCGCAATTTTTCAGATGCTAGATGGTATATTGAGAATTGCGGGATTCCGGAAGTCATTTCTTTCGACCACGATTTGGGTCCTTCTAGAATAACTGGAATGGACTTCGCTAAGTGGTTTTGTGCTTTCGTAATGGACAATGACATTCCTTATAACGGAATGCAATACACTGTTCATTCTATGAATCCTGTTGGTGCTGCAAATATCGACGGTTATATGTCAAACTTTCTGAAGGACTATTGGCAATGATTACTTCTGATTCTATGGTTGATCGTTTGATGCATATTCCGCAGGAGGAACTTGCGGAAATGTGTTGTGCGGCCCACGAGGACCAATATGGTTTCAAGGGTCGTCATTTGCTGCGACATACGGTCCCGGAACTTGTTTCCTGGTGGGTGTCGCACTACTTCTGGAATGAGGAAACTCAATGCTGGGAATCGGTTTGTCCTTTCGAGGACGAGGAAGATTGGTATGAGGAAGAACCTTCCTCTTGGGAAATTATGTGCTCTGGTGAATAATCATGTCAATTTCGGATGAAGATTATGTGTTTTGGACAGATCCAAAAAATTTGGAAACGCATATTCGCTCGGAAGCAATGCTCGGAAACAGTTTAAAAAAGAGGCTTGACAAATGTTTTGGAAGGTGTTATACTACACTTCTTTGATTGCGATACTATATATTTTCGTCCAATTTGTTTCAATCGCAATGTATGCGGCGGGAATTTATTTGGAAACTGTATATTATATCCCAATTTTCATTACAAATGCCCTAAATAATCTCCTATGGATATGGTTTGGGTATGAATTATATGAAAGTGGTTTGCTAGAATCAGAATAATCCAGGTTCGTTTAACGGGTTAAGACCCAGGATTGTGGATCCTGAGAAGATGGTTCGATCCCATCACCTGGGACCAATACCAGTGAGGCTGACTGGGTAGGCATTGCTCTCATAAGGCAAGTTAGATCGGTTCGATCCCGATCACTGGTACCAATAGGAGGTTGTTATGAAAGTATGGGTTGTTATCGTATTTTACGATTATGAAGGTTATGATTCTCCTGATTCTGTTTGGGATACTGAAGAAGCGGCAAATGCTCGTGCAAATGCATTGAATGAAAAATATGCTTCTGATAAAGCAGAAGTTATGGAATATGAACTAAATAAATTACCTGAATGAATTTTTTATACGGGTACCTGTATAAAATGAATTTATACGGGTACCTGTATAAATTACCTGAATGAATTTTTTACACGGGTGTGGTATAACGGCTGTGCCTCGGTCTCCAAAACCGAAGAATAGGGTTCGACTCCTTACTCCCGTACATAGAGAACTCCGGAATTATAAATAAGCAGAAATAAGACTTGTTATAATTCCGGGGTATCTTAGATGTTTTATACAATTTATAAAATTACCAATAAACTAGATGGAAAATTCTATATTGGAAAACACCAGACTAAAGACCTAAATGATGGTTATATGGGGTCTGGTAAAATCTTAAAACGTGCTATAGAAAAACATGGTATAGACAAATTTAGCAAAGAAATACTACATGTGTTCCAAACAGAACAGGAAATGAATGCTAAGGAAAAAGAGCTTGTAACTTTGCATGAAATGAGTTATAATCTTTGTCCTGGTGGTAAAGGTGGGTTTGGATATATTAATGGAAATGGACTAACACATTGTTCGTCAATTGCAGATATGACAGAATATTCCAAATTAGGTAATACAAGGAAAACTGAATTACTTAAAAATGACGAAGAATTTAGGAAAAAATATTCTGAAAGTATTTCAAAATCTAAATTAGGTGAAAAAAATCCTAGAGGATTTAAGAACAAAAAACATTCTAGTGAAACTAAAAAACAAATGAGTGAAAGTGCGAAAGGAAGAATACCTTGGAATAAGGGGTTATCATGGAAAGAATGGTATCCTAAAGACAAGAAATAGAATTTGCACCTATAGCATAACGGAGAGTGTCCGGGTCTTCTAAACCCTGGGGTGGGGGTTCGAATCCTCCTAGGTGCGCCAATTTTTGAAATATTCCGGGATCGTCTAATGGCAGGACGTAAGTCTTTGGTACTTACTATCTAGGTTCGACCCCTAGTCCCGGATCCATTAAATCAATATATTTTTCGGGGGAGATGTTTGTAATTCCTCTTACACAGAGGTAGCAAGTAAAAGTAGTCTTCAAGAGAACAACGCCTTTTGATTAAACCTTTTACAGATAAGCCATGACTTAGGGTAATTTGGTAACGTTGATCTGGATTATTCTGAATGTCTCCGAATAGGGTTTGAAACGGGCCTCTCCCACGAAAAATATATTGAAACAGAATTCCATATTGATGAAGATTTGAATAATATTTAAAAAGGAGGTAGTCATGTTGTAAAAACCTAATATAGGGAGACACAACATTGTCTAGAACATATCGACGCACTAATAAGGGCCAAAAAATTGATTGGCTTCCTAAGATTTGGGAAGACGATCTAAATCCAGATTACGTTTGCAGATATGGATACCGTATGAAACTTTACTGCAAAGAAAAGGCAGAATGGGTCAAAAATAATCCTCACCGTAAAAAGGATATTAACGATTATTTCTGGTTGGATTATAGTAAGTCGCCTTCTCATTGGAACCACGATTATTCTACCGTTCCTAGACGAGCAAGCGACCGCGAACTTCTTCACAAGATTAAGAAGGGCGAACTTGATCCAGACGATACGGTATTCCGTGACGGCAAAAAACCAATAAAATATTACTGGTAAGATAGGATTAAAATGTCAATAGAAGATTTTTGGTTTAAAGTAAAACAAGCTTCTATTCGTTACCCTAATCATTTCAAGATTAGGAAACTCTCGGACCTGTCCGAAGAGGAGAGGAAGGATTATTTACGCAAGAAGGAAGACTTTCTTGCTGGGGTATGCAAAAAGACATACCAGACATGAAAAAAAAATTAGTTGACTTCTTAAAGGAGTTGTGTTAAGTTACATACATACTAAACAAGGGCAGTATAGTGTCCTTTACTCATGTGCCTTCGGGTGCATGGGTTAGAATAAGCATCGTGAGGTGCCCAAAGGTGGAATGCCTACATACCACCACTAGCAATAGTTCGTCTATACAAGCCTGCTTGCTACCGTGAGGTAGGGATCATTCATAAAACGGGTGGTTCTAACAATAACGCAAGTGTAGTGGAAAGAACGTTGATTTAAGCGCCCGAAAGGGAAACGCAAGTCGATGGAAAGTAACAGGTGGTGCTGACTTCACTATGAAACCAACTTGTCAATTGGTACAAAAAAGGGTAGTATTATTGTCCGAGGAGTTGCATCCAAGGGCTTTAGTGCAATATTAATGGGGAATGGACAATAGGACATTTCTCGTGAAATATGACTGAGTAGACCGCAAGTCCAAAGGTACGTGGTGTGTTGTATTGGGTAATCCAAAAGATTATTCAGCAACAGAGGCAGCACATCGCAGTAGGTTAGAAGTTGCTCAATGGTAGAGCATCTGCATGTTACGCAGACGGTTGTTGGTTCAATTCCAACCTTTTAGGTACAAAAACGTAAAGACTGCCTCGGTTGTGTGTGAAAAATATCTAATACTTGAGCCGTAAGGTAATCAAGTCAGACGTAACTCGCAAGGTGAAATCTGTTTGTATTTAAAGTTTCGTGGCCCGCAAGGCTTAACAGTCCGCAAGACTGACGGGATAGAGAGTGCAGAATATCACACAATGTCAAGTCTAATGCATGACTTTAAACTGCGATATTGTTCGGATACTATTTGACCGAAAGGCAGATAGTGGACAACGAGAGAAGGCTCCTCGCAAGGGATGCTATAATGCTCAAAGTCCGAATGCAAAGAGGTGTAATCTCAGCCTTTTCTATTTAATTTTCCGGCTGTCGCCTGGTGATAAGGGTACGAGACTTTCACTCTCGGACTTCGCGGGTTTGACTCCCGTCAGCCGGACCAAATTTAGACAATCTTCGGTTATTATCACTGTGAGAGCTGCAGGCTCTAAGAAGAATTCGTTAGTGTAGTGGTTGCACAGCCACGATAGGGCG
>CALMMZ010000205.1 GCA_937868685.1 uncultured bacterium
AAAACGATCTCAAGGTTGATGTTGTGGCTACTTGCATTAAAGCAAGAAGGGGAACATTTAGAGCATCATGAGTGAACAAAGATACAAAGAAATAACGACAGAGCCTTCTACTCTTGAAACTATAGATATGGCAATGTTTAAATACATTGATGAGAGGATCAATGTATTCTGTGACACAAATGAAGGGTTCAAAAAGGTTCCAGTTAGCTTTGCAACACCAGAACGTTCCTTTATGAGCAAATTGGATGATGGTGTTCGAGATGATGGTGGTTCTCTCATTTATCCGCTCGTTGTTGTGAACAGAATTGGTATTAATAAGTCAAATACTGAAAGGTCGGGGGTTCCAGAACCACAAGAAGAAATTGCTGATATAAAAGGCGGTTCAATCATAATTGGTTCCAAGATCAAACAGAATAAAACGGCTGTTAATCAGAATGCATACTCATTAAGATTGAACAAACAACTTAACCTGCCCGTGAAGTCAGCACCAATAGTAAAAGAGATCATCTATATGTCGGCTCCAGTGTTTATTGAAGTCAAATATGAAGTAAAAATGAAAGCTCAATATATCCAGCAAATGAACCAAATGGAACAAGCATTTATAGTTAACCCAGGCCAATTCAATTACACAAAGATAAGGGAGTCTGGCCATGAGTATGAATGTTTTATGGACGAAGCATTTGCAAGGGAACAAAACCTATCTAATTTAGACGAAGAAGAAAGGACTCTAGAAACAGTTTTGAATTATAGAGTTCTTGGATATTTGGTTGGTTCTGGTCAACAAGAACGTCCAACAATTGTGAAAAGGGAAACTATCACTGAGGTTAAGTTTCCAAGAGAACGAGTGATGCTGGGGGATAGCCTTCTTTATACCTCCAATGGCAAAAAGAGTTATAGAGCCTAAGTTACGAAAAAGCATGGTCTATTTATAAGGAATCTAAGGGAGAAACAATAGATGCCAAACAACAATATCTCTTTTAAGTCTCCTGGTGTTGTGCTCAACGAAGTTGATTTGTCACAAAAGCCAGGGGTCAAGGGTGAAACTGGTCCATTGGTGATCGGTAGGGCTCTTAGGGGACCAGGAATGGTTCCTGTTGAAGTGAGTAGCAAGGAAGAGTTTTATTCTGTTTTTGGTGGGACTGTTCCGGGTGGAAATGGTTCAGATGCTTGGAGAAATGGTGATACACTTTCTCCAATGTTTGGAACATATGCTGCTGATGCATGGCTCACAAATGGAAATAAATTAACATATGTTCGTCTTTTGGGACAAGAACATGAACAAGTGGCAACAGGTGGTGAAGCAGGTTGGAAAGCCTCTTCAACTGGTTTGTCTGCCAATAGAACTGGTGGAGCATTTGGTTTGTTTGTATATCCATCTGCATCTGCCGCAACCGCAGTAACTGGTACATTGGCAGCAGTTTGGTACCTGACAACTGGTTCGATATGTTTATCAGGTAATCTTCGTGGAACAACAACTCCAACAGTTGGAACAGCAGCCATTATCAATTCTGATTCAAATGGTGTGTTCACCGCATGTGTCAAGGATGATACTGGGGCTATTACAGACACACTATCATTCAGCCTAAATGCATCTTCTGACAGGTATGTCAGAAACGTGTTCTCAACAAATCCAACATTGGTCAATTCAGACATTACCAATTCAGACCTAAGAGAAACATATTGGCTTGGTGAGACAATGGATCTTGCTCTTGCAGAAATGGCAACAGGTGCCACAATGCAAGGTTTCATCATGGGTCTAAAGCTCAATGGTGGAACAGAGGAAGCAAACGACAATACTGTTGCTGCACAAGCGTCCAAGACTGGTTGGTTCATTTCTCAAGATATAAGTGGGCGTCCACAAGATTATAATCCAGAAAACATGACAAAGCTGTTTAGGCTTGTTTCATTGGACTCTGGAGATTGGAACCAAAAGAATATCAAGATTTCAATCAAGGATATTAAACCAGGAAATGCTGCCATTGGTCAGTTTGGAACATTTACTGTTCAAATTCGTGAAATGGGTGATCGTGATGGTGCTGTTAAGTCAATCGAAACATTCACAAATTGTTCATTGAATCCAGCAGATGAATCAACATATATTGTCAACAAGATTGGTGATCAATATGTTTCATTTGATACAAGCACAAGAATGAACACTGTTATTGGTCTATATCCAAATAGGTCAAGATATGTTCGTGTTGAAGTTTCACCAGAAGTTGAAGCAGGAATGTCCAACTCAGAATTGATTCCATTCGGTGTCCTTGGACCATTGGTTTACAAGGGCTTTGCAATGTTCTCTGGTTCTGCTAACTACTACAACTATGGAGCTAGCTTAGAATCAGAATCAACATTTAACCCATTTGTCGTATCTAAGACAAACATTCCAGATAAGACACAGGCGACAAAGGCTGTTGATTGTGGAACGCTTGCATTCACTGGCACATTCAGCATGGGTAAGATCAGGACTAGGGCAACAAGTCAAACTGGTTCTCTTCCAAGGGATAAAGATGTTTACTTTGGTGTTTGCACAGATGGACTATCACCAAAGTACATTGGTTCGTTTGGAGATATGCTTAGGGCAAAACCAGCATCAGTAGATTCCTTTACCCCAGCTTCTTATACTGATTATGCATTCAAGTTCTCACTTGATGATCTTCGCTGGGTAAACGGTTCAACTTCTAAAGTTGAATGGGTGACTGGCTCTAGAGCAACCTCAACAACTGGAAATCCAATTGCTGGTTCTTCAATTACTGCTGGTGGTGCTTATAACAATGCTGGAACATTTGCAGCAACTACACCTTCTTACAAGAATGTATTGAATGCTGGTTTCAACAAGTTTACAACTGTTCTACATGGTGGAACAGACGGCCTAGATATCACTGAAAAAGATGCCTTCAGGAATACCCTGCTTGGTTCTGGTTCAGAGACAACAAACTATGCTATCAACTCTGTCAAGAGAGCAATTGATATGTGCCGTGATCCAGAGCAATTAACATTCAACCTTGCATCAATTCCTGGTATTTGGGATAGTTCTTTGACAGCACAGCTTATTGACATGTGTGAATCAAGGGGTGATGCTCTTGCAATCATTGATATTGAAAGTGATTGGGTTCAAGATGCAGAAGGCAACTTCTCATCCAAATCAGATCAAATGGCAGTTCCTTCAACTGCTGTGACAGATTTGCAAGCAAGAAGCCTTGATTCAACATATGGTGCGGCTTACTATCCATCTGTTAAGATCAAAGACAATGCAAATAATAAGACTCTGATGTGCCCACCATCACCAGTTGTCCTTGGAGCGATTGCTTATAATGACAGAATCAAGGCTCCTTGGTTCGCTCCTGCTGGTCTAACCAGTGGTGGTCTAACAAGTGGAGCAGGTGGAATTCCAGTCCTTGATGTTGCAGTTAGGTTGACACAAGAACAACGTGATTCTCTGTACGAGGCAAATATCAACCCAATCGCTAAGTTCCCAGGCGAAGGCGTTGTCATTTGGGGCCAAAAAACTCTGGCAGCACTTGACACAGCATTGAATAGGGTTAATGTTCGTAGATTGATGATTGAAGTTAAGCGCGAAATTGGAAAGATTTCCTCAAGCTTCCTGTTCAGCAATAACGTAACTGATACATGGACAAGGTTTAAATCTCAATGTGATGCTCCACTTTCTTCAATAAGAGATCGTTACGGTATCACTGAATTCAAGGTTGTTCTAGATGAGAAAACAACAACAGCAGATTTGATTGACCGTAACATCATGTATGCTAAGATTTGGATCAAGCCAGCAAGAGCCATTGAGGGAATCTGGGTTGATTTCAATATTACAAGTTCTGGAATTAACTTCTAGTCTACTTAAGGAAATAGGAGAATCATTTAATGTCTTTTTATGGTAACAGATTAAGCAATCCAAAGCGCAAAAACGCCTTTAGGGTTATTGTTCGTGATGGTGATAATGACATACTTCTACCATTTTCCGTGGCTTCAGCCGACCAACCAAAAATGTCGGTTGGCGAAGCCAGGGTTAATTTCCTTAACCATACATTCAAATATCCAGGAAATGTTTCTTGGGAAGATGTGTCAATCACATTTTATGAATCAGTTGGTAATGGAGAAGAAGGCTCAACCATTCTTAGTGCCCTTAATGGAATCTTCAAGAATTCAGGTTATTACTTGCCAACAAGCATGAATGCCCCTGGTGATCAGGCTTGGAGGACAGTATCCAAAAAGGATTCAGTTTCGGCTCTAAAACAGGTCATTATTCAACAACTAGAAACTGGTAACAGCCCTGTTGTTGTTGATGCCTGGAAGTTACAAAATGCTTGGGTTAAATCAATTTCACCAGACCAATTGGATTATGCTGGTGAGGAAGTTATGAAGGTTTCCGTTACATTTGCATATGACTTTGCAGAACATGCAATCGGCGGACAATTTAATAGTTAATAGGTGAGAAATGTCAAGGAACCAGAATAGACTTGGTTCTGGAATGAATAAGGCCCCAAATGCAGACATTGCGTCTACTTTGGGGCTTTCCTTTCCAAAGCCAGTTGAAACAGTAAGGCTCCCATCAAAGGGGCAATTTTATCCAGAGGGTCATCCTCTACACAATCAAGAAGAAGTAGAAATAGGAATCATCACTGGAAAAGAAGAGGATATTCTTTGTAATCCTGCTTTTATCAAAAATAACACTGTTATTGACAAACTGACAGAAGCATTATTGGTCGATAAAACAATTGATGTAAAGAGCCTCCTATCAGTGGATAGAACAGCAATAGGCATAGCTGCCAGAATTAGTGCATATGGCTCAAACTTCAAACAGTCCGCCAGATGCCCAGCTTGTTCCCATGTCAATGAGTTTGACTTTAAACTATCTGAACCAACAATTTCAGAACCAGACTTTCAAGATAATGAAGATATTGAATGGCTTGGTGGAAACATGTTTAAAACAATGGGTCCAATAAGCAAATTTGAAGTTGTAGTTAGAATCCCAACCGTTCAAATTGAACAAGAGATTCTTAAGCTATCCAAAGAAGATGCCGAATTTGCTCTTAAGACAACTCTTGTGAGAAAGTTCATTGTATCAATCAATGGTCATGACGATCCCGCCCTCATCAAACAATATGTTGAAGAGATTCCAGCAAAAGAATTGATGCACATTTCAAAAATTCGATCTTCCATTGAACCAACACTTACATTTCACAAAGAAATGAACTGTGAACAATGTGGACACGAAATGGTTATTCAACCAATGGTAACAAAGGATTTTTTCTACCCATACTTGGACTAATTCTAAACAAGTCCCTTTGTGAGTTCAAGTTTGTTAGTGTGGAACCTGAAGTTTTATTTATAGATAAGGGTTCCACACAAAGGTATATCCTGCAAAGGGAAGAAGAATTGTTTTCGTTATCAATGCATGGTCACTTATCTTACACAGAGGCTTATTCATTACCAGTGCCTCTTAGAAGATATCATGTTGAGATGCTTGAGAGACATTATGAACAAGTCAAAAAGGCTCAAAAAAACTAACATTCTCTATTTATTCACATGAGCATTGAAACCGACAGACTGACCAGCATAATCGCAAGTGCTATTAAAGAAGGATTTAGGAACCTAAATGATAAGTCTGGTTCTTACTATCCAACACACAGAACAAACGTTGATCTGTATGCATCTAGATCACTTGGCTCTAATCATGCGGGCATTCAGAATCCTAAACTTATTGATGCATTGAATTCTCTATCCAATTCTTTGCAAAAGATGGATGTTGACAGGAGCAGTTCAGAAAATCGTCTAAAAAATGCATTTGATAATAATGAAGGCATTAAAAGTCTAAAGAAATCAATTGATGACTTGATAGATGGGTTGAACCAGTCTTTTGATCAGGGCAAAATGAATGAATTGGCCAAGCTTTCAACTGAACTATACAAGATAGAAAAGTATTTAAGAACCACACAAGTTCCAATCCAGGATAAATCTGAGCATTGGGCACACAACATGCTTGGAATCAATTATGGTTCCGCAGAAATGATTGAAAACTTCAAGGAGTTCTTTAAAGCACAAAATTCATATGCTGAAAAAATGAAAGTTGTCCAGGGGACTGTAGAGTCTATTGCAAATGGACTCAAACGAGCAATAACCCCAGCAACAGTAATATTGGCATCTATTAATGCTCTTGTAACATATACTAAACAATGGACCAGAGAGCTTGATGAAGGCTTTGCTTCTTTTAATAGGAACACTGGTCTTTTAGACAAACACATTGATTCATTGATAACTAATGCTGAAGCATTGAGGTATCTTGGTATAACAACACAATCAGCAGCCGACTCAATGTTTACATTGTTAAATACAACAATGTCTGTATCAAAGCTGTCTGATGTTCAAATCCAGCAATTGTCACAACAGGCTTCAATAATGGAAAGGTTTGGAGTTGACATTTCAACCAATGCCAAGAATATGGGTCTTTTGATGGAAGTGTTTAGAAAGAGTGCCGGTCAAACTCAAGCTTTCAATCAAAAGATGGTTGCATTAGGAAGAAGTCTTGGCATGAGTCCAAAACAGATAGCTGATGCATTTGGTTCTAGTGCCGGAGTATTGTCCAAGTATGGTGAAAATGGCATTCGTGTATTTGAAGGGATGATCCGTTCTTCGAAGGGCTTGAACATTGAAATGCAAGAGCTTATGTCAATTGCAGAAGGATTCAATACCTATGATGATGCTGCTAGCAAGGTTGGCAGACTTAATGCTATTTTGGGTGGTTCATATCTTAATTCTATTCAGTTGTTAAATGCATCCGAGGATGAAAGAATCAGGTTGCTCCGTGAAGGTCTAAGCATGTCTGGTAAGAATATCAACATGCTAAATCAACATGAGAAATTGGCATTGATGCAGGCTTCTGGTGTTAAAGACATGGCAACATTCAATAGAATGTTCCTAACTTCTCAAACAGAATTCTTGGAAATGCAAACAAAGCAGGCAACAGAAACAAAGACGATGAATGAATTGGCTCAAGAATCAATGAGTATTGGAGAAGCTTGGAGGGGCTTGATGATGGAATTGGCTCCTTCTTTATCATTTGTCATTAAGATACTAAGAACTGCTGTTCAATGGACGGCAAGTTTCTTCCATGTGCTTAATGAAAAGACTGGTCAATGGGCAGGTGGCATTGTTGGTGTTGTTATTGCTCTTGGTGGTTTATATGGAGCAATGAGAGTTGGTATTGCAATGTTGAATTTCTTTGGTGTTATGATTTCTGGTGTTGTGCCTGCAATAACTGGTTTTTTTGGAGCAATAACTGGTGGGGTTACCTCTTTCCTTAGTGCAATGGCCGGTGCTGGTCCTTTGATCATTGGTGGAATGTCGGCAATATCAAGTGCATTTGTGGCCGCCCTTCCAGCAATAGGAATAGCAGTTGGAACACTTGCGGCTCTTGCTGGGTCTTTTTGGATGGCTGCCGAAGCAAAAAAAGCATGGAGTGAAGGTTCATCAGAAATGATCATGATTGACAAGATTGCAAAAATTAGTAATGGTGCCGAATCCTTGTCAATCCTAACAGGTGTTTTTACAGCATTATTGGACTCTATTGAAAAAATGAACGAAGGTTCTTTTGATGGAGCGGCTGATGCTCTTGATAATATCATGAACATAAAAATCAATTCAGCTGTTGTTTCAGGGCTTCAAAGCATTGCTAGAGCCACCAGAGAGATCCGTGCCGAAGCAGTTGCCTCTCTAGTGGCCCTTTCTGCCCTTTCTGGTCAATCGGTGGGGTCAGGAGCCATGGTAGCCTTGGCAGGCAACATGAACGGCTCTACGCGCAGCCTAGGCGCCTCTGTGGTCAATGCAATAACCAACATGAACAGTGTGACAAACACTACCAGTGTAGACAACAAAGCAAGTGGTCCAATGATTATCCAAGTGGTTCTTGATAGAAAGGTTATTGGTGAGACAGTTATTGACTATCTAGATGATTCAAGAAGGCTAACAGCCAGGAGTTCCAAGACCTAATGAAAAGGAAGAATCCAAAAAGGATGACCAGCGTTGCCCCTGGTTATGAAGTCAACATTAGAGACAAGGCATTACAAAGAATCCGCATTGTTCATCTACCAACATCAAGGTCTGTCATGTTTTCTGCATTTGATATCAAGTTCGGAAACACTTTTGATGTTCAGTGGCAACAAGAGGAAGTGTTTGGAAGGATGGATCCTATTGTTGGATATAAGGGAACAAAAAGAAATGGAAACATTTCTTGGTCAATACCATCATGGTCAATTGATCAAGCAAGAGAGAACATGGCAAATGTGGATCACTTTTTGAGTATGCTGTATCCGGTATTTGAAGATGGGGATCTAAAAAACACTCATATTAAGGCCCCACCATTGCTTTGGTTATCCTATTGTAATATCTTTTCATCAAATTCGTTTGCAGTCAAAGAAACAATAAGGAACCCAGATTATAACCCAATGTCATCTGGTCAATCAATTGAGAACATAAATGACATTCAGGAGTTTGTTTCAAGAGCTTCTGATGAAAGGGGACTTCTTGTTGCTGTTAACGGTTCAGTTACTATTGACAGAGACGAAGAGAATGGAACATTTACATTAGCACCTGGATTAATAGTTCCAAAGATAATGAAGATCAATTTTTCATTTACAATATTACATACCGATCCATTGGGCTGGAACTCATCTGGTAATTTCAGAAGCGGCAATCAATTTCCATTTAAAGTCCCATATCATTCACAAGGAACAATGTCTGTAAACAATAATAACAAAGACTTTGAAGCTACAGATAGCACTCCAGCAATGCAGTCACTCAGAGAAGATTCAACAACAAGCTTCAGAGGGCTTCCAAGTACAAATGAAATGGTTGAAAGAGCATGGTTTCAAACAAACGTCCTAAGGAAATAAAATGACTATTTCTAGATATAAGCAAGAGGACATATTCACAAATAATTCAGAACAATATCAATCTGTATTTGCGGCCAAGAATATAAATAAGATTCGTCAATATGGTTTGATGAAACTTAAATTCCCCACAGATAAAGAGTTGGCTAATTTAACAATTGAAACTTATCAATGGAATTCTGGAGATAGATTATTCAGATTGGCTCATGAATATTATGATGGAAGATCTGAGTTGTGGTGGGTGATAGCTTGGTTCAATGGTGTTGAATCAGAATCTGATATTCTCCCAGGTGCCAATGTGATGATTCCGCTTCCACTTGAACGCATTTTGACATACATGGGGGTATAAGGTGGACTTTTTTCCAGCAGAAGCATTCCTTACATCATCAGATGTTGAGAAACTTGTTGATTCCCCAGGCAAATATACTCCGACAAAACCATTCGGCCCAAAGGCCAAACAACAGTTTCTTCTTGAGAACTTTAATTCAATTCGTTCTTTCCATGAGGAACAGAAGTATCAACATTTGATAACAGTTGATAATGGTGTTGATAACCTATCGAATAGAATTAACAAGTTTAAAACTGATGAAATCGAAGAGTTCCTAAACATAGAAGGCTTCAGGGCATCATATCTTGTCCCTTATATAAAAATGTTTTATAAGCCAAAGGACTCAGAGTCAGAAACTGAAATAATGTTTGATGGATATTATTCTCAAGAACATGTTGATACAATAACATTTATGAACAATAGCACCAGTGGAGTTGGGCTTAAATCTGTTTCATTAAAGATAAACGATCAGTTGCCAAGCGATGTTAATATCATGTGCAATGTTGAATTGTTTTATGATTCATTGATGAGCATGATGAACACTCAACATAAAAACCTATTTGTTGTCCCGGCCAAAAAGTCTGACTATAATGCGAAGGACTACAGAATCAAAATGATATTTGGGTGGGCTGTTCCACATGATCCACAGGAGCAATTGATCTCAAGAAAGTTGAAAAACATTATTCAAAACAATTTGTTCATGCTGAATTTGGAGTTGTTGAATCATACAATTTCATTTGAACAAAATGGAACAGTCAAAGTTGATATCAATTATCAAGCGGCATATAGTGTAATATCTGATTCAAGAAAGGCTAATGTTCTTAGACCAAGATACCTAGAAGGTGTTTCCAATTGGGATGAAATCCTCGCCCCAGCCTTACAAAAGGCAAATGAACTCTTATCGAATCCAAGTCTTTCTGATTCAGAGAAAGAAAGGCTGAAGCTTGAGCGTGACAGGTATGAAGAACTATTAACCAGAGCCAATCAAACCCAAGTGGCAATAAACTATAGAACAATTGTTGAGAGAATCAATACGTCAGATAGAATGTTCCTTGTTAAAACCAAAGTATCTGAAGGTGATGTGTTTGAAATTGCAACCAAGCCAAAACCTGTTAAGACAAGACAATCTGGACAATTGAAGGCATTGCTGGAAGTCAACACAAGTAGACTTAATATATTCACAGATGATCCAAGAGTTGAAGCCCAATGGAATGAGTTTGATCAAGCACTTGAAAAATCATATGGTGATGAAGCTGAGTTTGATCCAACTCAATTGAACATTGTGTATACAACATTTGGCGCCATTTTGGATGAAATGGTAAAATTGATTGTCAAGGACGAAACTGGTCATATTGATCCTGATGAAATTCCAAGGATCATTTTGGGAACATTAAATTATACAAATAACTTCAATGTTCCCTGGATGAATACATCAATGAGGTTGGTCGATTTTCCAATTGACATGGAATTCTTTAATATTTGGTTTGTCACCAATGTTGTTAGACAAAAGGCACAAACTTTGACTCTATTTGAATTTATAAAGAAATTCATTGATGACATTATCAGGGATCATTTTATCAAACTTCAAAGCTATCAAGTGTCATCAACAACTCAGTCACTTCAGATCAATTTGGATTCAATCTATTCATTCATCAAACATGATCCAGGAGAAGAGTTGAACATTGAACAATTTCAGAACATGTTTGAAAATGCATATTCCTCAGAGTCTGGGAATCTTTATAGCTATTACATAATAAACATGTATTACATGAAGCCCAGTCAAATGACTGGCAATTACGATAAGGATCTTGAGTTGGGAATCTATCATTTTCCATTGGGAAATTCAAAAGGGCTGCTTAAATCTGTTTCATTTAGTAAGATGGATGATGTTAAAATGCAGGATGCAAGAATTGTAGGTCAAAACATGAATACATCTGGGGAAGTTCTAAAACTTCCCTATAATATCAAAATGAACATGATTGGAAACAACCTGATCAAGAAAGGTTCATACTTCTATATTGATGCCACCATATTTGGCCAAAGAGAAAGAGAGGCAGTTAATACTATTGGCCTTGGCGGTTATTATATTTGCACTGGAGTTCAACACAAAATTGAACCAGGAAAGTTTGAAACCCAAATAGATGGAACCTTCCAGTCTTTTTCAGGAGAATGATCATGCTTAAAACACTGTTTGATCAAGAGTTAACTGTTTCAATTAAAGATCCAAAGCTAGGCTTTTATAATCTAGATAATGATCTAGTAATTCCAGATCCAAATAAACTGATTGTAAGAAATGAAGTAACATATATTCCTTTGATCTATGATCAATGGTTGGGTTTATCTAAAGACTTAGAACATTTAAACAGATCTATTGGATCCATAGGTTTAGGATCTTATAAACAACCTGTTGTTTCATATATGGATCCAATTGGTTTGTATAACCAATACTTAAATGTGTTTTCCAATCGGTTATTCAAATATGTTATTGGGTTGAACCCCAGCAACAATTTTTCCCTTTGGGACCAAATGGAACATTTTGGATTGTATCATAAATCAGCTTCCAAGTCAAGTCCTTTCTTGTTTAGCTCTTGGTTGCCCTCTAAGTTCGGTCACTTAGCTACGACTGGCCTGTGGATCTCTTTTGATCCAGGCAAAAGGTCGGCCGACCAAATAAAACAAGAAAGGTATTTCAGTCTATTTGAAACAATATGCCTGAACAATGGCTTTGAAATAGATCCAAATCAACCATGGAAAATTAGGTTCCATCCAACAAAAGACAAAACAAATACCCTCCCCAGCTTTTATATAAACATAGGGGCACAAGACTATACCATCTTCAAGAACGCCTCCAGGAGCCTCTATACGGCCTTTTGTCAGTTGGTGCCTACCAGCACCTTCCCTGTGCTCCTAAATGGCACAGATTGCGAAACCAGAGCCACCATGAGGATTCCAGGTGGCGACCTTGAAGAACGGGATTGGTTGAGGTGGTTCATTGAGTTTAAAATGCAGGAACAGAATCTTGTTTTCCCAAAAGAGGTTCAAAACGAAGTCTTGACACAGGCAATGAGTTGGTTTATGATGCATGGAGAAGCCAAAATGATCAAACAATTAAACCAAACTGTCGTGCAATATGGAAAATCAACAATTTAGTTTCTATTATTCTCCAAAATATGCTTATGAGGATGTAAAATATCTCTATGTTTATAGTGGAGGAAAGAAACCATGGGAACTTTCTGGACATTTTGCTCAAAAGGCTGGTGAATTTGATCAGAAATTGTCAAAATTTGATAAAATCTTCCAAACAGTTGGATTCTCAACCAAGAAATATCCTTCTTATGTTGAAGAAGAGCGTCAAATTATTGAAAATATGGTCATTGAGGCAAATAAATCATTATTTGACAATGTAAATCCACATGTTTCAATGCTTAATGACCTGTATGGTGTCATTTCCAGGATCAATGAGCATAAATTGTCTCCAAACTTGAATAGAAGAGTTTGTTACGACATGTTTTCATCTGCTACAGGTAGGTTAGCAGACAGAGAATTTCCAATCATGTCTCTTCCAAAAGAAAAAAGGTCCATAATCAAGCCGAATAATGATTGTCTGCTTGAACTTGATTTCAATGGAATTGATCCAAGGGTTGCTTTGTTCCTTAGTGGACACAAACAGCCAAAAGATGACATTTATTCTCATATTGTGTCCAAGCTGCCTGGAACAAAAACAGATCGGCAGCAAATTAAGACAGCCTTCTTTCAGTGTTTGTATGGTGGAGTTCAAAACGACTTGTTATCCACTACATTTGACAAGGACAA
>CALMMZ010000206.1 GCA_937868685.1 uncultured bacterium
ATTGTTATTCACAATTTTGATGAGAAAAAAGAAATTACTCGCCAAAAAAAGTGTCGAGAAAATTATGAAAATCTTTTCATATTTCTTGTATTCTTTTTTAAAAAATTACACTTTGTTTGATAATAAAATAAGCACTCCGTCGAGTGCTTATTTTTTTTGAAATACAAAAAAATGTAATCCGAGAGAGTCTGCGGGATCGCTTCTTGTTTCAAAAAACTGTTCACGATGTTCAATAAGAGAAAATCCATATTGTGCAAAAAGTCCAACAACTTGATCTTTATTAAAAAAATAATATGACACACCAAATTTTTCATAAGGTGATTCATTGTTGAGCTTTGGATTAAGACCGATAAATCGTGAAGTTTGGTCAGATAGATTGATTGACATAACGTAACCTTCTGAATGAACAACGCGAGCAAGTTCAGAAAGATACATGTGCCAAGACGGTTCAGGTAGATGCTGAAAGAGTCCAATGTCAGTCACGAGAGAAAAACTAGAATCAGTGAATGGGAGATTAGTTGCTTGTCCATGAATAAATCTTGCACGTTCTGCATAAGAGAGGAGTTTAATGTCTTGATTTACTTTTTCAACAATGGATTTTACATAATCAATACCAATAACGCGAAAACCATAATCAATAAGCTTGAATGCCCAAAGTCCTCGACCAGATCCAACATCAAGTATAATACTATCCTTCTTGATGTTAGGAATCATTTCAAGTGCTGTTTGATGGTATGGAATATGTGTCCAAATATCAGATCCTGTTCTGTATGCGGTATCAAAATAGCTGTATTGTGTGTTGGTGTTCATAGTATCTTCTAGTATAAATGGTTCATAAATTTTGTCACGATAGAGAATATTTTCTTATTTAATTTATTTTCCGTGAAACTTTTTATGAATCTCACGTAATTGTTTATCAGTTACATGTGTATAAATCTGTGTTGTGCCAATATGTGCATGACCAAGCATGGTTTGTACGCTGCGAATATCAGCACCATTAGAAAGTAATCCTGTTGCAAAGCAGTGACGAATAACATGTGGTGTAACTTTTTTAGAAATACCAGCCTTGATTGCGTAGTGTTTCACAATCCGTTCGATCGTACGTCGAGTTAGTGCATTTGTTTCACCCTTACGACCACGACCTTCTTCATTTACTTTTACGAATAGTGCGTCATCCATATCTTTACGATGTTTCATATAAGTTGTAATAGCGTTACGTGCATCGTTTGATATAAATACTACACGAACTTTTCCACCTTTTCCGCGTATTGAAAATTCATCGGCAGAAAAATCAATATCACTAGTTAACGATGTGAGTTCTGAAACACGGAGGCCAGTAGAAAATAATAATTCAAGAATTGCACGATCACGTAATGATTTTAAGTCACTCCCATTTGGTGCACTAAGGAGTCTTTGTAGTTCGTTTGGCGTTATGAGATCTAAAATTCGTTCTGGTGTTTTTGCAAGCTCGATGCGTTCTGCGGGTAATGTTTTAATTCCTTGTCGTGCCATATATTTTAAAAATGCACGAAGTGCAATCAAATAATAATTTTGTGTTTTTTTTGAAAGTGTTGCACCAGTTTTTCGGTTATTTCCTGCAGATTGGCGATTAAGAAATAATCGAAACTCTCGAATGCGATCATCAGTAATATCAATTGGTGACAAAATTTTTGCTTGATCAAAAAAACGATCAAGATACGATTCGTATAGTACTACAGTACGTACACTGCGACCTTTTTCTATTTCGACATATTCGAGAAATTGTCTTTTGAGATCATGAATGTTCATAATAGTGAGTTCTCATAGAGAGAATGAGTAGATGGATATAGTATATCATATATTGGTAGATATTTAATTAATAATACAGATCTTGAATAATATTACCCTTCTCATCATGTGTGTCATAATAAATATTGTTACTCGTTTAAATTTTTTGTTTCACTGTTTAAATAGGTTGAATTTATTTTTATGATAAATATATTTTTAACATGTGAAACATTTGAGTTTTTGTAAAAATTTTTTTTCTCTTTTTTTTGTTCCAATTTTTTTTTTTCTTGCGCAGTGC
>CALMMZ010000207.1 GCA_937868685.1 uncultured bacterium
AGAGCATGACCAAATTCCAGGGGGTATTACATGATGCACTTGCTGATTGCCATCATCAAATAAAGTATTGTTCTGCAACTTATAGAAAAATCCATAGATTAGATGAGTAGCAAAATCAAGATAAGAGAAGGCTCAATAAAATTTAATAAGGAAGAAACTAATGTGTTTATAGTTTCAGAAAGTTTATTGTTCGAAATAGAAGGAGAATATGATATAATTCAAAATAAACCAAACTATCCTTTCATTTTAGTAACGATAAACGGAAGTAAAACAACTATAAATTCACAGGACAAAATACTTTTTACTATTAAAAAAGTTAGTGATAAGGCACGTATTTTTAAAAAAATAAAAAGCTAAAAATGGATAAGCCACCTTTTCATCCTAATAATAAGGTTTATACGCTTAAACCAAAGTTTATAACAAGTATTCAAAAGTACTTTAGAGATTTACGTCTTAAGCGTTATAAGAAGAAAAAAATTAAAGAATCAAAAACA
This sequence comes from uncultured bacterium, assembly GCA_937868685.1. Lineage (GTDB taxonomy): Bacteria > Patescibacteriota > Minisyncoccia > Phycocordibacterales > UBA1006 > CALMMZ01. Next base: position 495 of record CALMMZ010000207.1, read on the forward strand.
GCACATCAAAGATATTATGTCGTAAAGTTCAGAATTCACGTGGATGATGATTATAACCCACAAGTATCAGACCTTGAATACGAAATGTTGGTTCCAGCTCATGCGGCTTTTTTTGCAAAGAGAAATGCGGAAAATGCAATGAGAGAAAAAATTAGATTTGAATTTACTGATTGCGAAGAAATGGAGGATGAAGAAATTGAAGCATTTATTCGAAGTAAAGAAAGATTTATTGAAAAAGAAAAAGGGAGTTAATTAACTCCCTTTTTTATATTAATGGATTTACGAATGTATCATCTGTTAGCATTTGCTTTAGAGAGGTTTGTCTCTCTGATGAATCGACATTCTTAATTGCAGTTGAAAGTGCTTCTCTCTGACCGACAAATACAGCGCACTTCTTGGCACGAGTAAGAGCAGTATATACAAGACATCTCTCAAGCATTCTGAAGTATTGATTCATTATAGGTAATATAACACAACCGAATTCTGAACCTTGAGACTTATGAATTGAAATTGCATAGGCAAGCTCCAGGTCAAATATATCACTCTTCTTGTAGAAGACTTCTTGTTCATCAGAAAACTTAACAGTTAGAATCATTTCTTTATCATCATAATCTGTTATTCTTCCAATATCCCCATTATAAACACCAAGTTCATAGTTGTTCTTTGTTTGAATTACTTTATCGTTTACTCTAAATACTCTTTCTTTTAGTTTAACCTCTCCATGCCCCTTCTTGTGTGGATTTACTTTCTCTTGTATGATTGAGTTTATCTTAACACATCCGAGGTCACCAATATTCATGGGAATAAGGATTTGAACTTCTGCAGTATCACCCTTATACTTTGGAATGATGTCTGTATATAACTTGACAATCATTTGAACTATATCAAGATTGTAATGCAAAGATGAACTCTTAGGATACCTATGCCTATCATATCCATAATCTGGCAAACCAGACTCTATAAATAAGCAATCATGGCCATCATTCCAAAGACTCGGATTAACAAGAGGATTTGAAATGTCTGGAATTATACCGTTGTTTATTTCATGAGCATGCTTAACAATAAATGATTCTTGACCTTGTCTAAAAATTTTTGTCAATCTGTAAGCAGGAACAACAGAGCTTTTTATTACATCCTTAAAGAAGTTACCTGGGCCAACTGGTAATAACTGGTCAATATCTCCAATAAATAAAATTTGAGTATTATATTGTGTTGCTCTTAGTAAAGAAGCAGCGAGATTTACATCTAACATAGAAGATTCATCAATGATGATAAAATCAGCCTCAATTGGATTTGTTTCCCCTTTAAGAAAGCCACCATTAAATGGGTCCCATGATAAGAGTCTATGAATAGTTGAAGCTTCCATACCGATAACTTCAGTCATTCTTTTAGAAGCACGTCCAGTAGGTGCAGCCAATATAATGTTTTTTCCGAGAAACTGAAGAACCTCCACAATTTTTTTTGTTGTTTGTGTATTATGAGTAACAACATAATTTCCTAAAACAAATCTATGATTACCATCAATTTCAAATCCATAATATTCGCCCAATCCTTTGTCAATAAGTTCAAATCCTGAATGGAGTTGGTTTTTATTTGGCTTATTGTTTGAGATTTTTCTATTTATTTTAGTTGGGATTTGATTTAAAGCATCACTAAAAATAAGCCTATACCCATCAGTTTTATAAACAGAGCCATTTTTTCTCTTCATTGATACTTTTTTGAGATTAAATGAACACTGAATTCCAACACTTAGGATTAAATCATGAATTTGGGTCGCTAATTCTTTGTTTGTTAGTGTTATCTCAAAACATCCAGATGAATTTAAATAACCGTCTGAATCTATTAAGCCAGCAATTAATTCTAATCTATTTTTTTTAGAATTTATCTTGTAAACTTCAGGTATATGTTTATTCCCAAATAAATTATATTTACGTAATAAAGTAGTAAATGATTCGCCTCTTTTCCCAATAAAAGAAATAAATTCACATCTATCTTTTGGAAAGGTTTTTTTATACTTTAGATTAATATCATCAGCAATTTTTTCACAGTATTCAAAAACT
>CALMMZ010000208.1 GCA_937868685.1 uncultured bacterium
AACCCCGAAGGAAGTTTAACCCCGAAGGAAGTTTAACCCCGAAGGAAGTTTAACCAAAAATAAATTGATTTTTCTTTCCTCGGAAAGAACAAAGACCAATGGCTAAGCCAATTACTTTCTCGAAAAAGTTATCAATCTCTTTGGCTATTGAGCCAAAAGAGATTGTAGATTTCTCAGAGAAAGCCTTTAGTCTTCTCCGTCAAAAAATCGAGAAAAAGCTTATTGTTTCAAAGTTAGACAAAAAACAATATGCAGTCATGAAAGTAGAAAAGATTCTTTCGATTGGTCATCCACTTGCACATCAAGAAAAATTATATGTTCCGATTGAATATCAAGCTGAAGTTGGCTCACCTGAAAAAGGAGATATCTACAAAGCCAAAATTGACGGTATCTTTCCTCAATTGACCACAGCGTTAATTAATCTTACTCCTATTCGAATTGCTGTTTCTAATTTTCCTCCTGATTACAAAGCTTCAGCGAATATGATTACCAATGGTATTCATTCTTTTCATTTGAATCAAGAAATGACTTTTCGTATTACCGGTGTGATTGTACAAAAACCGGCCAATTCTACGAGCAGTGAATTTCGTTGTACTGCTGAACCTTTTATTCAAGTTGTGGAGCAGAAATTTCAAGATGCGGTCATGGAACCGAGTGGATAAAACTTTCTCTTTTCCTCGCGAGGAAAAGAAAATACGTCTCCAAGGAGAAGTTTAACCCCGAAGGAAGTTTAAACACTTTTTCCCTTTATAAAAGATGGATATCGACGATCCTGATATTTCGTTCGCTGAAAAAGTTCGCTTCCTTGAACAAAATCCCGAGGAGATTGAACGAGTTTGTTTTGATTATGAAGATGCGCAATTGGGAGAAAAATTCGATCTGCTTTATGAAATGGCAATTTCAACTCAAATCGATGCTCAAACAAAATACACTATTTACACGACTTTGATGACATTTGCTCCTCCTGATGATAAAGAAAAATTAGAATTGGCGCTCGCTGCGTATATTCCGCCCACTTTAATGTTGGAAATTCAGGTGTTGTGCTGGCTCTTTTCTTTTCCGGAAGGAGAGAAGAAATACCTTCATCGATTGTATAAGTATCTCTCTACAGCGACACTCTCTGATCGGACCCGTTATGAACAACTTCGTACTTTAATTGAAAAAGGTTACAAACAAGCCGGCCTGATCGGCATGGAATTTCTTCCTCATCAAAAAATTTCTTCTCGAATCACCATTTTGTGCGCACAATTTCTCTTTCAGGAGAAATATACTGAGATGAAGTTTGTGACGGACGCTCTCTTTCAAATTGCCGAAGATGAAAAGATGGATTATAACACACGAGCGGACGCTGCTGATACTCTTCATCATTATCTTCGTGACGAATTGCAAGAAAAAGCGTTTCAAATTTTGTTAAAGTTAGGAAGTGGAAGGAATATTTATGATAACAAGCAAAACATTCATCATGTCGATGTATCCGAAGTCTTTAACAAGGTAAAAGATGTCGAAGTGAAAGTTAATTTCGAATCTTTTGCCAAATATTTCAAACAAACCTATAATTCTGATCCAATCTTGAGTAATAACATTGCCAATTCACTCACCAGAATTGTCTACGATGTGGCGCAATACAACGGAAAGACGGCTAAACAACTAGTTGAATTGGTTTGGAACTATGTGATGACTTCGCCCAATCGAGCTGAACTTGAACGAAGAATGGTAGAAGAATTTGTTGAAATGGATGATACTTGCAGTAGTGGACACGCACTTCGGTTGTTGAATGTCCTCTCTGGATTCGATGGAGTCTCAGTCCATATTACTTTTGAACAACAAATAATTGCCAATTTTGCCGCCCGAATGAATGCTCGTTTTCGTCGTATTCCCGATTCTCACCCTCACAAAGCTGATATTTTAGCTGATATGATTGGAGAAGTTCGTGGTAAACACTATCAAACATTTTTTATCAGTAATGTGGGAGAACTCTTTACAGAATTGTACAAAGAATTTGTTCCTCAATTTGTGAACGATGAAAACTTTGATATTGCATTCAAAAATGCAATTGAAAAATATCAAGGAGATCATGAAATTAAGGAACTCCCTCGTTTCAAGCTCCAAAATGGACAAATTTCTGAAGGCTTTTTATCAAAGGCCGCGTTGAATGAGGCTCATCCAGAATCTTTTTAAAGATCTTTTTTTTGACACTTATGTAAGTGTCAAATTGTTCTATTCCAAAGAATATTTAGAGAGTTAAATTTTGTTCAAAGACCATTCCCACGGGAAACATACGAAAATACACTCCTTTGGTCGGAATATAATTAACATTTTTCTGGGTGCGAAAAGTTTCGATATCAATCCTTCCTCCATACGCTTTTAAAATTGTGTGAGGAGGAGCTGGGGCAATAGGTTTTGGTTTGACTGGACCATTTCCAAAAAGCGTTAAATATATTTCTTGTAACAGATAACTCGAATCACGATAGAGAACTTCTTTTTTCTTTGACTCTGCGTAGGCGAGAGCACATTCAAAGGAACAAAAAATTCCTTCAGTGTAATATCCAATCACTTCAGTGTGTAGAGGATCATACACTTTGGTCGTGACATCTCGTTTGAAAATTTGTGATTGATAAGTGTGTAAATGTTCTTTGTTGATTTTCGAAAGGGGGCAACCAAGACATACTCCGACAAACTCGTGATGATCCCAATGGCATCGAACGGGTGTTTGTGTCATGGAGAGAATTCCTCCATTAATTTGATCAATCATTGTTAAAATCCATTTCTTTTGTTTTCGACTTGGATCAACGATGACAATTGGTTCATGGGAAAGTAGATCAGCTTGTGTTTGAGCTAATTGCGTATTTTTAATAAGAGATGGTAAGCCGAGTTGACGATCAAAGAGTGCTGTATCAATAGGAAAGGTGATGAGATAACGAGGAGTCGTCGAGAAACTCATTCTTTCTCAAGAAAGAAAAAGATTGAAATTGATGATGTTCCTGGTTGAGGGGACAGAGAAAAAAATTTAAAATCATTTTTCTCTTTTGAGGGAACATTTTTATTTTTATTTTTTTTCTGCTCGTATTGAAAAGACTTTCCCGTTCTTCAATTCCAATGACTTGTGGAGGTGCTGTCACTGCTGCTGCTCAAATCGATTTGGCTTCTCATGGAGCCCTGCATGCTGGTTTCTTGACCGGTATGGGATCGGCCAAAATTCTCACGATCAAGAAATTCATGAAGACTCATGCGATTTCTTTGATTCCTCATCCCCATTCTTTGAATTCGGGTACTCCTGGATTCAGTAATAAGTTTAGCTACAAGCTCGGTCGTCAAGGAGATTATTTGATGGCTTCCTGGCTCCGTATTGAAGTCTCCGCTGTGGAGGCTCCTACCGCCTGGGCCACCGATGCTGCTTATCGTGGTTTGTATCTCCGTTGGTGCCACAATTTGGGTCATAACTTGATCGAGTGTGCGAGTTTGAACTTTACTACCGTCCCCGCTTGCACCTTTGATTCGACCTTCTTTGACTTCTATTCGGCTTTCACTGTGCCTGGAGGTAAGCGAAATGCTTATGACAACATGATCGGTAATATTCCCGAATTGGTGAATCCTGTTTGGAACATTGCTGCCGGTGTTGATTCTCAAACTCTCCCGGCTGCCGTGTTGAACGTGCCCATTCCTATGCCTTACACTCGTGAGGCTGGAGTGTCTCTGCCTACTGGAGCCTTGATCTACAACGATAACTTGTTGGAGTTCACTTTCCGCAATTGGACTGAATGCTTGGTGGTCAGCAATGCCAAGGACTCTGCTGTACAATCTGTAGTGGCTCACGCTTCCCGTAACGCTGTGGCTGCTGATGTGGTGGCTGCTCCCACCCTCGATGCTCAATTGTGGGGTACTTATGTAGTAGTGGTCTCTGACGAACGTCGAAGAATGGGTAAAGTGCCTCGAGATATTGTCTGGGAGGTCATCCAAACCATGCCTGAGGCTTCAGTCCTTTCGGGTGCCACCACGGTTGATGTGGGTCTCAAGTATTCTCACGCTGTGAAGGTCTTGTTCTTCGCCATCCGTAATAAGACGGTGGACAGTGATCGTAGCAACTACACCACTCGTGAACCTTTCGCTCGAGCTGCTTCCAACTTGACTACTTTGGAGTTCCCGGCTCCGAATGCCTTCGATCCTATTGACGAAGTGACTCTCTTGTATGAGGGTTCTCAACGTCTCTCGGAGATGCCAATCGACTACTTCAGTTTGATTCAGCCTTTCTACCATGCGGCTGCCATTCCCACTGTGACTGGATATCACATGTATTCGTACAGTTTGGATGCCGTGGATGTCAATCACTCCGGATCCGTTGATTTCGGAAAGTTGACCAACGTCAGCTTGTGCTTGACTCTCTCCACCGACTGTTTGGCTGCTTTGGCTGGAACTGCCGTTACTCCCTTCGTGGATGAGGTCGGAAATGCCACTGCTTTCCCTGCCGGTTACACTGCCTTGGGTTTGACCTTCTCCACCTTTGTGGCGTTGGCACAAACCTTCGAAGTCGTGAACTGTGCCATGGCCCACACAGTATTGAGAATTATTGGAGGTGGTGCAGGTTTCCCGATGTATTAGGGGAAAAAAATGTATGGTGTGGTGTGGTGTGGTGTGGTGTGGTGTGGTGTTCCGGATTATCGGAGGTGGTGTCGCTTTCCTGAGAGGAAAAACAAAAAATTTGATACTTCTCAAAAGTATCAAATCCAATAGTTAAATTTTTAATATTCCGCAGAGTATTAAATAAACTGGTTAACATTCTTCTTCCACCTCTTTAGCAATCTGATAACCAGTTTCATCTTTATCTTCAATTGGCAACTCTTCGAATTTCTTCTTTTCTCCAATGGGTCCACCATGATAAATTTCTCCCCAAGGTGAACGAGGAGGTTGTCCATTTTGATAACAAACGATAGCAACTAATTGTTTGTATTCATTAAAAATCCAAAGTTGGAAAGAATATTTTTTGGCTGTTTCAAGAAATTTAAGATGATTGACTTGATAATTGAGATTGAAAGTCCAAACACTTTTAACCTCGATAATTTGCTCTCCCGCAAGTAAATCTGGATAATAGATTCTTTGTTTATTGGCGTAGCTGTCAAAATAAGGAATTGGAGGAGGCGAGGTTGAAATTTGTTCTTCAGTATAAGTGGGTCCCGAATACCAAGGATCTTTTCTTTTACCTAAAAGGATATCGATACAAATACCTTCATATCCCATGACAACAATCTTATTACTACTGGGAAAAGTATATTCTTTACTGGAGAAAGCTGTTTTCATGGCTTTACGAAATAGTTGTTCGCATTGCATCGGTGATTCAACACCAAACTTTTCAACCATTTGTCGTTTATATTCTTCGCTGCGAAGAAAGTATTCTGTTCCGTACTTCTCCATCATTCTTTTCTTCGATTCGTCGCTAGTAATAAAATATTCCGTTCCATATTTCTCAAGACAAGTGGCTCGAATCTTTTCTTTCACTTCTTCAGCCTGAGACGCGTGTTCTACACCATACTTCTCTAACATCTGTCGTTTCATCTCGTCGCTAGTAATAAAATATTCCGTTCCATATTTCTCAAGACAAGTGGCTCGAATCTTTTCTTTCACTTCTTCAGCCTGAGACGCGTGTTCTACACCATACTTCTCTAACATCTGTCGTTTCATCTCGTCGCTTAGCAAAAAGAATTCCGTTTCGTATTTCTCAAGACAAGTGGCTCGAATCTTTTCTTTTACCTCTTCAGCCTGAGCAGCATGTTCTACACCATACTTCTCTATCATTTGTCTTTTCA
>CALMMZ010000209.1 GCA_937868685.1 uncultured bacterium
CCGGGGTTAAACTTCCTCCCGGGGTTAAACTTCCTCCCGGGGTTAAACTTCCTCCCGGGGTTAAACTTCCTCCAAAATCTTAAAAGTAATTTCTTTTCCTCGCGAGGAAAAGATAACATTTTAAAATGCAAAAATAAGATTTAATAAGCGAGGGTCATAGAGACCTTGTTGTAAAAAGGTTGACCAAGGATCTTGTCCACCCGTCAAGCCTAAAGGTAACAGCCAATATAAATTGAATTGAAGGGTATTTTCAGATGAGAGGAGATTTTGTTTGAAATAAATAATTTTATTGGAACGAAAAAAGTCGTAGAATTGTTCTTGTATAATTGTAGCGGAAAGATAGAAAAAATCACAACGTTTTAAGTAATCTAATTGTAAATGTATTAAATGTTTGGTTTGTAGAAGATTATTTTCATAACAGAAAAAATCAGGAATAATAAATTTAAATACGCGTTCTTCACGACCCGAATCAATTATTGCAAAGGAAAAAATCAAAAAGCACCCTCGATTATTCTCTATATTCTCCTTTGAATAAATTATATATTGCATTCGAAGTAAACCCAATTCATTAAATTCGGGATAATTCAAATGGGGTAATAAAATCAATACATCGGTGTGGAGAGTAAAATGAAATGTTTTTCCTTCGGCTTGAGGCCAAGTTTTCAAGAAAGAGAGGACAACATTAATAAATTCGGCCATCTCTTGAATATCACCAGTAAATATATGTTCATAACAATCAATGTCTGTAAAATCGTAATCGGGTTCATAACTGCGGCGTGAGAGAAAACAATTATATTCGAAGTTATTATAATCGCTCTCCCAAATGACAAGATAGATGTCCGACTCTGATTCATATTTGGCTAAAATTGTAGACAAATTCTCTGTTGATAAAGGGTTCATTTTCTTTTCCTTATAGAGGAAAAGAAAATGATCATTTTTATTTTGAAATAAGAATAGTTATATTTTAATCACCAAATCAAAATGTCCTTCCGTGACCTGATGTGCAATCAGTAAAGTTAAACGATCTTTGGGAAGATGTTCAATGACATTTTCAGCACTTTGAGCATCAAGGCTACTCAACGTTTCATCCAACATCACTAAAGGTAGTTCAAAAAGATCAGCCAACGCTAAAGTAAAAGCTAAGTTGACTCGATCTTGTTCACCACCACTCAAACTGTCAAGATCAATAGTATGTCCTTGATAACCAACTATCAAATTAACTTGATTTTTGACAGTTTTGTTTTTCTCATTAATTTTGAAGAGCGAGATTTCAATAGTTAATGGAGATTCAAAGAAAATGTTCAAATAATTTTGGAGTAAAGCATTTAATTCTTCAATATAACTCGACAAAGTATTCATTTCAGCGGTCAAAAACAAATCACGAAATTGTTTACTTTTGGTGAAGTCTTTTTCCGCTTGATGATACTGTTGTAAACATTGATTCAATCGTTCAGCTTCGGCATTGTATTTTTGGCAATCACGAATATAACTGTTGTACTCCATAATTTCACGCTGAAGAGTGAGATTTCTTTTTTGTAGTTCTTCTTGCTGCTGTTGAAGCAAGATGAGAGTTTGCTTCAATTCGGAAGATGTTTGTAGCCTTCCCTCAGCGGAAAGAAGTTTCAGCTCTAAGTCTTTTTTTCTTTTTTCCAAGGTAAGTTGTTGATTTTGTTTAATAATCGTTTCGGTGCGAATCTTCTCGCGAAGTTTTTCGCGAGTGAGATAATCTTGTTCTCGTTTTTGACATTCAATTTGGCTAATTTCAGGTGGAGTCAAATTGATGAGTTTACTTTTCTTTTCTTCAATTTGTTGTTGCAGAGGAAGCAATTTTTTCTCAGCCTCAAGAAAGACTTTTTCTGAAGAAAGGAGTTGTTGCCATTCTTGTTCAAGTTTGATGTGTTGTTTCTCATCTTGTTGAAGAGATAATAACTTTTGTTTCTCGGTGAGAAGTGTTTGTTGCAATTCTTCAGATGTGATATTACTATCTTCGATAGACTTGTTGGCAAACGATAAAAAATTAGCATTATCACGAGAGATTTGTGCAAGTTCTCGTTTGTATTGATCCAATTCGGCGAGATATTTTTGTTCAGTCACCAGAGAATATTCTTCTTTTGAATCTTCAGCCAGATGTAAGTTGTTTTGATGCCAACGAAGAGACTTGAAACAAGCTGGACATTTCTTCAATTCTTTTCCCATTCGATAGGAGAGAAGAAATGTTTCTTTTTCTTTAATCAATTGTGCAATCTCCTTTTCTTTTTCTGGTTGATATTTTTGTTTCAAAACTCGATACTCTTGCAATGAAGTATACTGAAGAATCTTTTGTTGTGTTGCTTTGATTTCAAGTTGACAAACTTTCTTCTTTTCTTCTTGATAATTTAAGACTTTCATCTTTTCTCGCACTTGTTCCAATCCGGCTAAGACTTGAGTACAATATTGTTCCAATTGACGAATACTGTCTTGCTCATTTAAAAAGGTATGATATTGTTGCCACAACAACAATAACGGAGCATAAGATTCCACACTCTCGGGAACTTGGTCAAAGTGAATGGCAGTTAACTCCTTCTCAAGATGAGCAATTTCTTGCTCAATTTGCAGTACATCTTGATATTGTTTTTGACACACATTCAATTCCTCCTTCAACTTTGATTGTTGAAGAGGAATCTCTTGGCTGTCTTGTTGCAATTTTTGTAATGAAAGAGTTGTTGTCGGAACTGGAGGGAAATTCTTCTGATATGTTTCTAATTCACCTTTCTTTTGATAAAAAAGTTGTTCATTCTGTGAGATCAAAGTTTTAATTTTCTCTTTTTGTTCATCTAGAGAAATACCTGAAAAAATAATCTCTTCTAGAAAGCGCAATTTCTCCATGGGTGTCATAGCGAGAAAAGAGTTCACTCCTTTTTGAAGAATATATCCCGCGGCTGAAAAAGAAGGAAAGATTCGGTTAATTTCAGCTTGAGCTGCTTCATCTTCGTAACTTTTACCTTCACGTTCTAAAACCACACGCACAGGTCGATTGGTACGAGTAATTTTATTTTGTCGATATTCAAGGATCACCATCGATTTGGTTTCGCCGTGAGTTACCATCTTACTTTCACCGGTGATAGCAAAATGAAGCGCTCGAAAAAGAGTAGTTTTTCCTTTTCCTGAAATTCCTGAAAGGAGAAGGCATCCTTTTTCAGGAAATTCAAAAGTCCTCGAAGTATGAATACCAAAGTTTTTTAAGGTGATTTTCATTTTTTGAAATAAAGGAAAGGAATGAAATCAATTTATATGAATAAAAGAAATTTTTATCCACTTCCCACAGGAAGTGCATAGATTTTCTCGAGTTGTTGTTTTACTTCACAAATGGTAGGTCTTTTGTTTGGATCTTTATGAAGCATCCCTTGTAATAATGGTCGAAAGTTCTCTGGAATTAAAGTGTAATCGGGTTCTGTTTCATTCACCATTCTTTTTATTTGGGATAAAGTTGTTGCCAAAAAAGGAAGTTTTCCAAATAGAAAAAAGAAAGTTACCCCTAATGCCCAAATATCAATTGACTTTTTGGCCATATTATTTTCTTGATATCCTTCGGGTGCTAAATAATTTGGAGTTCCATTGAAACCGTGTTCTTCACCTTCACGTTTAGTGAATTCAAAATCAATCAGTACAAATTTATCTTCAAAGTACATAATATTGGCTAATTTAATATCTCGATGAACCAGGTTTTGCTGATGAAGAGAAATAACCGCTTCGGTGACATCAAAGAAAATTTGTTTTCTCCATTTCGCTACTGTATGAGGATGTTTCTTGAACAAAACTTCCAAATTAGGATAGGGTGAATACCAAGAAAAAATAATATAGGTTGACTTTGTTTTCCAATAATGAAAATGTCCCAATAAATAATCTGTATTTTCAACTTGAATTTCACTGGTGAAATGTTTTTCGAGAGAATAAGAAGATGATAAGAAAGCTGTCTTCTTGTTCTTCAATATTGAAATTACACATAATTTCATTTGAAAAATACCCAGAAAAAGAGATTTACTTGGACCAACATGAAAACAAGGTCCAATTTCAAACCCTTGGTCCTTGATCTCTTGCCATTCTTCTAATGGCAACACCTTTGTGTCGAAAGTATTTTGACATTTTTCAACTTCACGAAAAAGTTGAGAAGTATCAAGGCGAAATTTCTCCATTTTATTGAAGAAGAGAGGAATATGGAAGAAAGAATCAATTTTAGAATTAATTATCCTTAAGGATTAAAACTTCGCAAAGTTTTAATTCATTCGTGGAGTTTCGTAAAAGTATACACCTGTACTCGAAGTAGAAATAGACCCGGAGATAATTCTAACAGAGCTGTCTTTGATTATCTTACCACTGGGAATTAAGGTGATCTGTTGATAGGAAGCGTTTTTAAGTTTTTCACGTTCCGTAACAGGAAGATTTACCCAGATGAGGTTGTCATATACTTTGATTTCACCTTGGATTGTGACAGTAGTGAGACAGACACCCCTTGCATAGGCCCATGATTGGATGAGCTCAATAATCTTGTCTTTCAATTTTAAGGGAAACATAATATCTTTTTCTCGAATACAATCGATTAATGATTTTTTCTCATCAAGAGAGGCAGATATATTTTTAGTAGTAATGACCAAAGTTCTAAACACTTCTTCACTGGTTCCGTCGTAAGATTGAAGAAACTCGCGATCTTGCCGAGTTAATTGTTCCGGAAGGTTAGCTTGTTCCACACATTCTTCCCAAAGCCGAATTGGGACTTGATTCAAAGCTTCAATTCGTAGAAGATGTGCATTGTACAAAGAGCGTTCTCCTTCAATCAGAGGAGGCCAATTATATGATTTTTCGGAGTTACACTTTTCCTCCAATGAAGTTTGAGAGGTTGACATCTTTCCGTCTTTCTGTCTTTTTATCTTTTCTTCAACACCAAAAGAAAGAATCATTTTTCTTTCATCTGAGAGAAAGAAAAATGATTCTTTCTCTCAGATGAAAGAGAAGTCTCAATGTTAAAGAAAAGAACTCAACGCGAAGACCTCATCTTTTTTCTTCAACTTTCTTACCGTTCTTCACGCCTTCGCAAAGGAACGAAAGAAGATCGCATCGAATTTGCTGATTTCTTTTCCCTGGAAACTACACCTGAAATCGAATCATTGCGAACGTGTTCAGATGGACACATCACGAAACTTGTGCGATTTTTCGATTTGATAACATATGGAAATCCTGCGTTTCGCGAAAAGTACGCGTACTCCCATTTTAATCGTCTTTTTACAGAGTTAGTTCATGGGACAGTCACGGTGTATCCTTACCAAAATGAATATCATGGAGAATGTGTGCTGGGTTTTCATTTTCTCCTGGGAAATGAAAAGAAAGAGGACTGTATGCTTGTTTTTGATGGAGGTCTCCGCCAGTATCGCTTATTGATGGAATTATTTCCTCTTCGTGGTAAATTGGAACAAATCTATCTACAAGATATGTTGGATGATGAGTGTTTATGTCCAGAAGAAAAAGAAAATGCCACACTTGATATTGAGCCGTTATATGAATACCTTTTCGAGAAAGCAACATGTCCAAATGAAGCAAAATATTCACTTGAAGAACAAATGACTCGCTTTTTTCAAATTGCGTATAACATTAGCCGGCAAGGATGGTTTAACTACGTTGCATGTGAAACACGTTCATTGAGTGAACAAAACTTGAGTAATCTTAAAATATCGCAGTGGATGCAAACGGAATCTGAAACATTTCAGAGATTTTTGTTTACCTTTTCTTTTCGCGATTGGGACATTGCTGCCTTTAATTTACTCTGTTGTTTGTTAGCTGATTTACAGCAATCTGAGAGTAAAGAGGCCCTGCTTTCTCGAATGGATATTCTTTCAAGTTTGATCAAAAATTTAAGTATAACACATTAAATTTGTATACCTATTGAACTCAACAATCCATTTAAAAAGATGGATAACAATGTTGAAAATATTTTTTCTCGCGAGAAAAAATATCTTTACTATGGCATCAAGAAAATCACAATCGAGAAAGAGATCTGCTTCGAGAAAGAGATCTGCTTCGAGAAAGAGATCTGCTTCGAGAAAGAGATCTGTTTCGAGAAAGAGATCTGCTTCGAGAAAGAGATCTGCTTCGAGAAAGAGATCTGCTTCGAGAAAGAGATCTGTTTCAAAAAAGAAAATGTCAGTTGAAAAAATGGATTACTTAGCGCAGAATATCATTCGACAACGAAAAAATAAAATCTATCCAGAAGAGTATTTCGAGTTAGTAAAAGAAACAAAGACTGCGTTTAAACATTTACCCGGTTTAATCTATCCAACATATGAAAATTTTGGAAAAGGCTTCACGGTACATATTTCTGACAAGAATACAGCAGAACTGTACGACCCTTATTCTGGAGAACTAAAATTAAACATTTCTTTTATAAATATGATTTTAGGTTTTGATCCTACTCATGAAGTTCCTGAATTGAATATTTTCTTTGAAATTGGAGAGAATCATTATCTTTATGTGGGAGACCATGTCTTTGAATTTAAGACAAAAGAACCAGGTATTGCCTTTTTAACTGAATCTGGTGATGAACAAATTGTTTTCCCTTCAATTATTACCAATAATTATGTTTATGTCTTGACAGAAGGTTCAAAATGGGAAATACCTCGCAAAGAGCTAGATGAATGTTTCTTTGCGTCAATCGGAAAAACAAGACCAGAAAGAGAGTTAAAATCATTTGACGATGTTTATGACTATTATAATTTAGATGAGTTTGTAATGGATGATGACGATTCATATCCAAGAACCTCATTCGCTCCTTGGCATCTTTTGATTGACCTTCAAGACAACAAGGATAAACCAAAACATCCATTTCAACATGCTTCTTGTTCCAGTTTGTTAGAAAAGAGGCAAAAATTGGAGTACAAAAAGATTTTTTAATTATTAGACCATTTTTGGTTGATAGATTGTGTGAGACACATTGCAAAAGATTTAAAAATATTTTTCCTCGAAAGGAAAAACACGATGCCTCCAAAGAAATTGTCAAGAAAGTCTTCAAGAAAGTCTTCAAGAAAGTCTTCAAGAAAGTCTTCAAGAA
>CALMMZ010000210.1 GCA_937868685.1 uncultured bacterium
CTTTCAATATGTTTTAATAATATATCTCGCTCTCTCTTGGTATCGTCTAATAAATTTTCAAATGGTAATTGATCAAAAAAATTAATAGTTTCCGTAAAAATTTCTAACACATCTTTTAACTTTCCATTTTCAGAATTATCAATAACCTTATCTAGTCTTTCATGGACATGATCAAAATAATAAGTAATCATTTCCTGATTAAAGAAAAAGCTACCGAATATTACTCGTTTGTTATTTGTATTAAAAATTGTTGATTCCAAATCAGTTTTACAAATCTTCAAAGTAAATAATAAAAATAATATTCTCTGAGAGAGATTAAATTCCTTAAAATTGTTTAATGTTTGAAAATAATACTTATAATCAAAAAAAATATTATCCATGACTAATATATTACAAAATAAAATAAAAAAAACAAGTCTGAGGACTTGTTTTAAAAAATTAAAAACTACTTACCAGAATCACCACTTCTTTGATCATGCTCTCTCGATCTCTCAATCGTTTTTTTGATAGCATAATCATTCTTTAGATTCCAATTTTCACCTGTTCTTATTTGTTCAAGAGCAGCATCTTGTCGGGCTGAATGCCATGCTTTCTTTGTTTCAGAACTTGAAGAACCAGTTGCTTTTGCGGCATTCTTTTCTGTGAATTTTGACATAATATTAAAGAACTAAAAATGAGCAATCCTCAGTACCTAAAAGTAAGTATATCGCTAGAGGTTTTTCACGGAACCTTAAAAGATTCAATCCTAGGAAGAGTATTACTTATTCGAAAAAGAAAGTCAAGTATATAATCCCTTTTACTTGAGTCTACTGCTAACCTTATTACATCTTCTCTACTATTATCAACATTTTTTTTCTGATTTTTAAAAATGCCCTCTATTTCATAACCACCTCTTTTTAAAAGACTTAAAGAAGTTTTATTACCAAAATAAACATCACAATAAATTTTAAATAAACCTTCGAAACGAAAAAATAATTGATAAATCATTAACAAATGAGCCTCCACTCCAAATAATGAATTTTTGAACTGACTACTAATGAATGTTGTAATAAATACAAATCCATCGCTATGGTTATATTCATAGGAAAAGATTGTACCAATGGGGGTCAGATCATATTTTCTCCTAATAATATATTGCTCATGTCGGGAATGATAAAAATCATATTCCAGCTCAGATATAAATTCACTATACGTAACCGCATATCTTCGATTAGTACATAAATTGATAAAATCCTTAGAGTTTCTCCATTGAAACATTTGTTCTGTCTCACTTTTTAAAAAAGGAGTTAAGAGGACATACTTTCCAAATACTTGTATTAGATTTTCCATTTGAAATATTTAAAGATTATAAATTGATGTATTGTCAATTAAATATGCATACACATCAAAAAACCATCTTATTCAGATGGTTTTTTGATGTGTATGCATTCGTAAGCCGAATTCTGTTTCTCCTCACGTAAGTCGTTTCTGGATTCGCAATTATTTATCTGGGATGATTGTCACCAATCACCTCGAGCGGCACTCTGTGTCTATACACAGCACGGCCTTGCACACAAGTAAGGATTTAGCCGTTTCACTTTCATGTTGCCATGAACTTATTCCTTTTCAGGAACCCTAGCCTTTCGGCTCGTCTTATCAAAAGATAGACATCGGCGTCACTGCTCGCACCTCTATGGTTACCCACGACAGGTATTACCTGCTACTTTGTTCCATAAGGTATGGATGTGTTCGGACTTTCCTCCCTTAAACAATTCCTCTCTAAGAAAGTTCAAGGGCAATTGCGCGATGCACACGCAGATACCATAACATATCTCACACTTTTTACAAACTTTCAAAATAATAAAAAACTATGCTTCACACCCAACACAAATTGCATCTGATACGATTGTTATCTTTGGTTTTTTTGTGTCGAGTTCTTGTAATTTTTTACGTCCAAATTGTTGTGCCGCATTCATACTATGCTGATAGTATAAAGTTTTTACTCCTTGTTCCCAAGCATGTAAATATAACGCATTCAAATCTTTCGCTGACATTGTTGGATCAATCATAATATTTAATGATTGTGACTGATCAATATATTTTTGACGCTCAGCTGCTTGATCAATAATTGCTTTTTGATCAATTTCACTGAATGTTCGGAATACTCGTTTTTCATGAGTAGTTAAACCTTCCAAGTGTTGCACCGAACCGTCGTTATCACGAATACTATTCCAAATTTCAGAAGTATTTAATCCCTTTTCATTAAGTAATGCTTCGAGGGTTGGATTTTTAATAGTTACCTTCATTTTGTCAACATCTTTTACAAAAGCATTCGACATAAGCGGTTCAACACCTTGTGACACTTGGCCAAGAATAAACGCAGATGAAGTTGTCGGAGCAATCGCAAGAAGCGTTGTATTGCGTCGTCCATATCCCCTTAAAACTTCTGGCTCGCCATATTCTTGTGCCATATCAGCAGATGCTTTATATGCTCGCTCTTTAATGGTTTCAAAAATTTCTTTATTTAATTGAAATGCTTCTATATCATCAAAAGCAAGATTACTTTCTTGAAGGAATGTGTGCCAACCAAGAACACCAATCCCTAGTGCTCGATGTTCTTTCGCAAATTTGTATGCTCGCTGCATAAACTGAAAAGCTGATTGCTTATATACATCGTCACTATCTCGATAACTTTCTAATCGAACCATAAAATCACTAATTACTGTATCAAGGAAAAGTGTCAAAGTTTCTACTGCATCAGTATCTTTCCATTCGTGGTAATGTCGAATATTAAGTGACGACAAACAACACACGAACGAAACTTCATCATTTGATGGTAGACAAATTTCTGAACAGAGATTACTTGCATGAATTTTCATTCCTTTATCTTTATATACATCAACAGTGTTATTGTTTACCGTATCTCTGAATAAAATATATGGATATCCAATTTCGGTTCTTCGTTGAATAATTTTTGCCCAGATCTTTCTTTTTTCTTGATCTCCGTCAATCATTGATTGCAACCATTCATCACCGACTGTTACTGCATAAGTAGATTCTTGGATTGGATGACCTTCTTTTCCAATGTTCAAAAATTCTTCAATATCTAGATGCTCAATTGGTAAATATGGAGCAAAATGTCCACGACGAACAGAACCTTGACTCACAATATTAATCAAGTTATCGAATAATTCCATAAAATGCACCGATCCTGATGAGTGACCATTACCTTTAATCAATGCTCCTCGATGACGCAAATCTCCGAAATATCCTGATGTTCCTCCTCCAAATTTTGTCATCATACCAACTTCAGCATGAGTATACAAAATCCTCGACATATCATCGGCCACATAACTCCCAAAACAACTAATTGGAAGACCTCGTTCCATGCCATAATTAGACCAAACCGGTGATGCAAGTGAATAAAAGCCTCGTGACATATAGTCATAAAATTTATCTGCAAAACCAGGTTTATTCAAATATTTTTCAGCAATTTCTGCAATCTCTCGAATTCGATCCTCTGCGGTAATATTACCCACTAAATAACCTTTTGCGAGGAATGCTCGACTATTTTCATTTAACCAGTACATAATAAGGGGCTATAAATTAAAGACTAATAAATATTAGAAAAGGTCATCACTGGTGATGCTTTTACTTTTTTTGTTGTAATTGATTGATTTTTTATTAAAAAAATCACCATGTTTTGTAGCAATTACTTCATCATAAAACCACTCTGATTTCTCTAGAATCTTTTCATTTGTTTCAAATATTTTTTGTACACCAACACTTTGTAATGAATTATTAAATCGTTGCTTAATAA
>CALMMZ010000211.1 GCA_937868685.1 uncultured bacterium
ATATTCATAATGATTTTAAAGGACAAGAAGGTCGATGGTCGTCATATGTAAAAAATGACTTGTTACCACGATTGCATGGGTTCGAACTCATGATGGCGTCGTATACGATTGCACATTTGAAACTCGGTATGACATTGCATGACTCTGGAGTTACTGATCTGACACAGCGATTGGGAGTGTATCTGACGAATACATTAGACGCTCCTGCAGATTACGAAATACAGCCGAGCTTGTTCGGTATTATGGATAGTATTACCAATGAATCGCGATTGGCGTCAAAAGTAAAATCAGAATATCCGATTATGTGTGTGATAGGTAATCCGCCGTATTCTGGTATTTCTCAAAATAAAGATTATACCGATAATAATGCGTACAAAGTTGAACCGGGTGGAAAAATTAAACTTCAAGAGAAAAAACATTGGCTTGATGATGATTATGTAAAATTTATTCGCATGGCAGAGAGTTTGATCGAGAAAAACAAGGAAGGTGTTATGGGAATGATTACAGCTCATGGATATATTGATAATCCTACATTTCGTGGAATGCGTTGGCATTTGCGGAAAACTTTCGATAAGATTTATATTATAGATTTACATGGCAATTCCCGTAAAAAAGAAACAACTCCCGATGGTGGTAAAGATGAGAATGTTTTTGATATTATGACAGGAGTGTCAATTATTCTAGGTGTAAAAAATAATACCAAAACAAATAATCTTGCTGATGTATATAAGGCGGATTTATACGGAACAAGAGAAAAGAAATTCAATGAAATAAATGAAAAAAATCTTGCAGATATTCAATGGACAAAGCTTCCAACCGAAACAGAGTTGTGGGTATTGCAAGGAAAAGGAAAAGCAGAATATGAAAAAGTGTTTTCTGTTGCAGAAATATTTCCAAAAAACACAACAGGAATTGTTACTATGGGAGACAATTTTATTGTTGATGAAAATGAAGATGTCCTCACAAAGAGAGTTGATGAATTTTTATATAATGATATTTCAGAAACAGATTTAAAAAACAAATACAAATTAGGAAAGAATTATGGAAAGTGGATTGTTGATAATAAGAAAAAAATTGAAAATGATCATTCGAAAATAACTCCATTAGCATATCGACCATTTGATACACGGTATACTTATTTTGATAACAATCTTGTATGGAGACCACGAACAGAAATAATGCAACATTTTGTAAATAGGGAAAATATTGGATTAGTTTTTAAAAAAGGAGATGCAGAGATGAAAGCAGGTTTGTGTGGGATAACTAATTCAATTATTGATTTCAGAAGTTGGTCAAGACCAGGAATGCAAGGTGGAGATTACATATCGCCTATATATTTATATACAGAAAATAAAGAAAAAGTTCCAAACTTGGATAAAGAAATCTGGGATAAGATAAATGAAGTGGTGGGTGGTGGCGAGCGAAGCGAGCCACCAACAACAGCGGAAAATATTTTGGATTATATTTATACAGTATTACATTCACCAACATATCGTGAAAAATACAAAGAATTTTTGAAAATAGATTTTCCTCGTGTTCCATATCCAGAAAGTAGGGAACAATTTTTTGCACTGGCAAAAATTGGTGAAAAGCTTCGCGGACTTCACCTCATGACTGATTCAAGTGTAAATGATTTTATAACCACATTTCCAAATGCAGGAAGTGATGAAGTAGAAAAGATCTCATATAAAGACGGAAATGTATACATCAACGCGGAACAATATTTTGGTAATGTTCCAGAAATTGCTTGGAATTTCTATATTGGTGGTTATCAGCCAGCACAAAAATGGCTCAAAGATAGAAAGGGGAGAAAGCTCTCAAATGAAGATATAGAACATTATCAAAAAATCATTAAAGTTCTTTCTGAAACAGATAAACTCATGAAAGAAATTGACGAAATATGGAAAGTAAAATAAAACCACATTGCGTGGTTTTATTTTATAAATTTTGTAAATCGATCAATTCCGAATTGGTCTTTTATTACTTCAGATTGTGGTAAAAGCTCTCTTATTGCAGAAACTTGTTCTGGTTCGTGTTCTATGTATAAAATACCATCAGATTTCATGAAATTTGGGGCATTTTGGGCGATTTTGGTGATAATCTGCATTCCTTTGCTTCCTCCAAATAACGCCAGTTCTGGCTCAAATTTGAGCACATTTTCATCAATTCTATCAGATAGTTCTGGATCAATATAAGGTGGATTGGTGATAATAATATCGTAGGTATTAGTGATATTTTCAAATAAATCTCCACCATAAATTCTTGCGCGTTTTTCATCGATTTCGTTTTCACGAATATTTTTTAAAATAGTTGCATGATGTGATTCATCAAGTTCTACGAAATCCACCATACTTGTCGGCAGTGCTTTTAATAACGCAACACCGATACATCCTGAACCTGCGCAAAGGTCGAGGATGCGGGGGCGCCTGCGGCGCCCCCGCATTTCTGTGATTGCTAAATTTGTTAGATATTCTGTTTCAGGACGAGGAATGAGTGGTTGTGAATCAAGATGAATTTTCACGCCACAAAAAGGTTGCCAACCAATAATATAGGCAAGAGGTTCACCTGATTGCAATCGCTTTATATCATTTTCAAATTCAGGATTTTTTATTCCATTATATTTATCTCGTAAAAGCCAAGTGGTTTCTTGATTGATATCCATAATTATGGTAAAATACCATTACTAAAAAACTATGTCAAACAATCTTGGAAAACTTTATATCGTTGCAACACCTATTGGGAATTTGGCTGATATGACTTTTCGTGCGGTTGAAATATTAAAATCAGTAAATTATATTTTATGTGAAGATACACGGACAACTGGTTCATTATTAAAACATTACGAAATTCCAAATAAAAACGAAGCAGGGCAGAGTAAATTAATGAGTTTTCATGCACATTCAAAACTTACCAAGGTGAATCAAATCATTGAGCTCATTGAGCAGGGAAATACTATTGCGCTCGTGTCAGATGCAGGAACACCATGTATTTCTGATCCGGGGGTAATGCTTGTTGCAGAATTGCAAAAACATTTCGGAGATGATTTTATTGTATCACCAATACCGGGGGCAAGTGCACTCATCTCTGCACTTTCTGCAAGTGGGTTACCGGCTCATGAATTCGTTTGGAAAGGGTTTGTACCTCACAAAAAAGGACGGGAAACATTTTTTAAAGAAATTATAGAAACAGAATCAACGGTAATTTTTTATGAATCAGTACATCGATTTATGAAAACATTGGAATCACTTGTGAAAATTATTCCTAACCGTGAAATAGTAGTAGCTCGTGAAATTACTAAAGTTTTTGAAGAATTTAAAAAAGGAACACCAGATGAAGTGTTGTTATATTACACAAATAATCCAGAAAAAATTAAAGGCGAGTTCGTAGTAATGGTTGGAAGAAAATAAAAAACAAGCTAGTATTGGCTTGTTTTTATGGTAAGAATTGTTCAATAAAATTTTTAGTAGAATCCTTTATATCTTTGAAAACTTTTCTAAGAGAAATTCCTGTCGATCGGTAGTTCGGCTGTTGATTTCCTAATAAACACGCTCCATAAACTGCAACCCACGCATTATCTAATATACGTTTACTCGGAATAATTTTTTCAATTTGAATAGTTTGTGTTGGAAGTTTCAAGTGATTCCTAATAAGTGTATTCATGTGTTCATAATGACTTCCTCCTCCAACGAGCGTAATCCCTCCAGGGAGCAATCGGTCTCGATTCCATGAAGCAAGTTTCTTTTTAATAATATCTGCCATATCAAGAATACGAGCTTCAATAATATCTTGAACACGTCGTCGTGTGACTGTTTTTTCAATATTTTTTCCTAATTTTATAAGTTCTGCATCATCAAGTGAAATTTGGAGACCAAGAGCGAGATCGTTAGTGATGAAATTTGCTCCACAAGGGACTACTGCAGTGTGAATAAGATTATCATATTCAAAAATTGATATGGAAAGTGTTTCTGCGCCAATGTCAACAAGTGCTGCACCTGCAGATCGTACACGTTTTGGAAGCGCAACAACCCCCGCTGCAATAGGTGATGCAATAATATCAATAATATCGAGTCCTGCCTTACTAATTACCGATATAAATCCATCTTGATGTTGAGTCAAGCAACTCACTAAAGAGTATTTAATAGAGAGTTCTTTTCCGGTAAGTCCAATAGGATGAGCAAAGAGTTCTTCTCGGTCAAGATAATAAGCAAGTGGAATAGTATGTAGTAGTGACCTATTTTTGTTCTGTTGGTGGAAATTATCTCTTGTTTGATGAATTATATAAGAAATATCTCTTTCTGAAATGATCTTTTTTTCAAGTGAAATAGTGTTTGTTATATGGTCAGTTTTTAGACTTACACTATTCATGCAAACATAAACTCGATCAAGTTTTATTCCTGCCATTGTTTCTGCTGCACGAATTGCAGAAGTAAGTGCCATAAAAACTTCATCTTCATTAATGATATAACCTTTAGTTACACCAGAGGTCACACTTTTCCCTATACCTATAACCCTAGGATGAGAGTCAGACTCTGTTTGTTCTGTAATAATCACACGTATAGTATTACTACCAATATCGATTCCGGCAATAATTGAAGGAGATTGAGGTATCATATGTATATATACTATCACAAAAGTATGTTAGATATCAAATTTTTTTCGAATATTTTGTTCAAATGTCTCCATAAGATTTCCATGAACATGCCCTTTTAGATGAGCGCAGCCATGAATAAAAAGGAATGCAACATAATTTTCATAATTTCTATCAAATTTTTTACACTCTGTTTTTGCTTGATCAAGTGAAATAAAAATTTCCCCGACATTATTTTCAATTGGAAATGAGAGAATATTTACAGGCCCTGGTTTATTTTTCCAATCTTGATGTAATTGAGTTGCTGTTTTTTTATCAGGAAAAACAAGTGAAAGTTCATATTTTTTTCCAAGAATAGTATCTTTGATATCTTGCCATTGAATAGATGGAATCTTTTTTTTGACATTGCAGGTAATTGATAGGGTTTTAGAGATATTTTTAGTTTGCATAAGTGTTATAAGTATATTCAAATTTTTCAGATATGCAAAAGAAAAGCAGGAAACTACTTTCCTGCAATAATTTCACCTGCTTTTTCTTTTCTTTTAAATTCTGCTGTTCTTTCGATACGAACAAGTGCAGAACGTTTTGTTTTAAGGGCTGATTGTTCACGGTTGAAATATCGATTTCCACGAACTTCTTGGAGAAACCCAGCACCTCGTACTTTTTTCTGAAAACGTCGCAATACACTACTTGCGTTTTCGTTGTTGTTTTTCTTAATATTTACATTGATTGCCATAATGAATTTAGTGTATCATATCCAAAGAAAAAAGCAAGTTATCACGGGATATAGTATGGGTTCTTTTTGTAATTTATATAGTCATCCAAGGGGTCTCGATACGAATTCGAGCATGTTCACGGAGTGTCTCGAGAAATTTATAAAGTTTTTTAGATTCGAGAGTTTCCTTGTAGAGCCATTCTCTATTATTAACATGAAGCGTTGCTTGGATAGTATATGTTTGTGAAAATTCAAAAAAATTCGAAGTAATAGTATGTTCAAAAGGTTTTATAGATTGCCTTAAAAAATCTTTTGCCTGCTGGTGATCTTTTCTGGTTATTTTTTCTAACGTAACACTAATAAGTGTTGTATAAGGAGGAAACGAATAGAGTTCATAAAGTTTGTTTTCTTCTTCAATAAGATTATCAAGGTTTTGATTTTTAAATTGTTGTAAAAAATATTGCGATGCTTGTTTTGTTTGAATAATATAATATGCAGAAGTTTTTTCAAGGAGTGTTTGCATGATCCAGATCGCTTGAAGGGTTGTTTGAAAGTGGGGAATACTGATAATATGTTCAAATGATGCAATAATTGTAATATCTGTTTGATTGATAAATGGAATAATTTTTTGAGTACCTATTAGAATACCTCCAGTTGTTTCCCATTCATTTACTATTTTTTTACAGGAACTTTCTGTTTTAGTAAGGTTTTGATTGCTTTGATAAATTGGAGTTGTTGGAAAAAAACGTCTTAATTCTTCAATGAGTGATTCGGTGGTAATTCCAAGCGGTCTAATATTCCAACCGAGACACTCTGGGCAACGGTTCATTGGGGGAATTTCAGTTTCGCAAAGATTACAATGAAATATACGATCATTCGTTACGAGTGGGTTTGTTTTCGTGAGAGTCATGATTGACTTACAATTAGGACAACGAACTACATAACCACAATCAGTACAAGTGGTGATAGTTGCGAGTGATTTTCGAGCAGCATAAATAAATATTTTTTGTTTTTTTTCTAAATATTGAGGAAGTATAGTTAATATTTTTGAGACGAACAGTGGTGATTGATATAGTGGAGATGTATGTGATTCTTTCTCAAGAAGAATAATTTTATCTTTTGTTGATTTTTCTGATGTAGTTCGATCGGAAAATGCTTTTCTTTTTTCAATAAGCATGAGCTGTTGTGGAGAAAGAAAATTATCAGCAAGATAGAATGAAAATCCAAATGTGTAGAGTAGAGGAAAAAGGATGTTTCTAAAATCAATAAAAGATGAAAAATCGTTCTGATAATAAGGGGAATTAATTGATTCAAAAACACACCAATCAAACTCATGATTCGGAATGAGTGCGTAATGAGGGGTTACAAAAAATACTGTAGGCTGTTGAGTTTCTTCAAGTATTGTACTATAAATAATATCTTTCTTTTTTTTAGATAAAGAACCATTCATGCGTATTGTACGCATTTCAGAAGGAATAGTGTTTTTTAGTTTAGTAAAAAGTTGATCTTGCTCAAGTACGGTTGGTGTAATAATAAGAATACTTTTTTTCTTAAGAAAAGTTTCTTGAATTAATGCTTGATAGGTAGTAACTCTTTTTAAATAAGGAAGTGTAATAATACGAATGGATTGGTGTTTTTGTTGGTCAGATTTCCATCTCATAATATGTTCAAACACAGGTTCTGGAAAGAATGTTGTAATAAGCGAACCGAGAGGAATAAGAGTCTGTTGAGCAATTGTTTGAAGCGTTTTAATAATTTCTTGTGAAAAATTCTGCTCACCAATTACTGCATTAATTGATTTTAAGGAAAAATTTCCTGATCGAATAGTTGATTTGATATCTCGAGCAGGATGTTCAGAAATAACAATCCCACGAATAGTTCGTGATTGGAGCGGAACTTCAACAACTGATCCAAGAGGAATAGATTTGACTGAAAAATAAGATAATGAATCACGAGGGATACCTTTTTTAAGAGGGATTACTTCTACAATATACATATATGAACTGACTATAGCATAATTTATTCTTTATCAAAGAGTTTGATGTCACTGAGCTATTACCGGATTTTAATTTAAACGATATATAAAAATATATGTCAAATAATCGCCAAAAAACATATTTTATGCTAAATTCCTCATATCTATGAGTATTTTCTCTCAAAAATTAGGAATTGACCTTGGAACAATTAATACACGCATATATCTTCCCGGAAAAGAAATCGTTCTTGATGAGCCATCAGTAGTTGCAATTACCGAACATAGTCATGAGGTTCTTGCTATTGGGTTAGATGCTCATGAAATGCTTGGAAAAACAGTAGACGGGCTTATTGCTCATCGACCAATGCGAGGTGGAGTAATTGCTGACTATCGTATGACGAGTATCATGGTGGCTCATTTTATGAAAAAAGTGCTTGGGTTCTGGTCGTTATTTAAACCTGAGGTAATGGTATCAGTTCCTGCAAGTGTAAGTTCAACTGAACGACGAGCAGTAATCGAGGCAATACTTAAGGCTGGTGCAAAAAAAGTTCATACTGTACGAGAACCTATTGCTGCAGCTATTGGTGCAGGAATTCCTGTAAATGAACCGATGGGACATATGGTGGTAGATATTGGTGGAGGAACTACTGATGTTGCCGTTATTTCGCTCGGTTCAATTCAGTCATGTCTTTCAGTAAAATGTGCTGGTAGTAATATTGATCACGCAATTGCATTATATTTGAAAAAAACACATAACCTTGCAATTGGTGATCGTACTGCAGAAAAAATAAAAATTAAAATTGGATCTGCAATACCAGTTGATGAGTCGCTTGAGTTGGTAGTGAAAGGGAGAGATTATATTTCTGGATTACCTCGATCAATAAAATTAAATACTAATGAAATTGTAACTGCGATTGATGGTGAATTACGACAAGTTATTGATACTATTAAAATAGTTTTACAAGATACTCTTCCGGAGCTCGCTTCTGATATTATTGATACTGGAATTGTACTCACAGGTGGTGGTTCTCAGTTACGTAATTTACCAGAATTGGTACGCCGAAGAACAGGGGTACGATGCGTTCTTGCAGAAGATCCGTCACTCGCAGTGATTCGCGGTATTGGAACAGCACTTAATCATCTTGAACAATATAATAGAGCTTTAATTTCAAAACCTTTTTAAAAAACTACAGGCTGTGTAGTTTTTTTATTTGATGAAAATTATGATATACTCATCAATATTATGGAAAAGAAAGGTAAAAATCTCCACCATGCATATATTGTTCTTGGGGAAATACAAGCATCTCGAGAAAAAGTTCAAAAAATCTATCACGACACAACGGATAGTCAATGGATTCAGTATCAATATGAAAAACTTGGAGTTGATGAGGTGCGTGAATTACGAAATTTTTTAACACAAAAAAAATCACGAACATTTTTTGTAGTGAGCGCAGAACGTTTTCCAGTTGAAGCTCAAAACGCCTTCCTTAAAATTCTCGAAGAGCCGATTGAAAATATCCATATTTTTATACTACTACCACCACATATATTTATTTTAGAAACAGTACTTTCTCGAGTTATTGTACTAACTGTAGACATTTCAGTAGAAAAAGAGTCAATAATTCCTACACGTCAATTTTTACTTGACTCGGTAGCACAACGTTTAAATACAATTGAGGTTTTAATAAAAAAGAGAGATAAGGATGAAACATTACAATCATATGAAGTGCATCAATTTATTGATAAAATAGAATCATCTCTGTACGTTTTATTCTCAAAAAAGAGAAATACTCATTTTGTTGAAATATTTGCAATTATTCAAAACGCTCGAAAATGGGCAGGGCAAACAGGGTTTCCTTTAAAAAATATTCTTGAATATATTGCAATGACTTTACCTGAGTTTGGTAAAAAGTAAAAAACTTCTTTTTAAGGAGTACTTTTTTATTGAGAAAATATATGTTAGTATAGTAGATGTATGGCATATAATTTTTCAGAAACAAAAACAGAATTTATAAAAATTGAAGATTGGTTGAAAAACCAATATTTACAAATCTCTACGGGTCGTGCGAACCCGGCACTTATAGATTCGGTAATGGTTGAATCATACGGAACACTGCAACCTGTCAAAAATATTGCATCAGTTACCGTAGAAGAAGCTCGAGTGTTACGAATTTCTCCTTGGGACAAGGGGGTTATTAAAGAAATAGAACGAGCTATTCAACAATCAGGACTTCCACTTTCAGTAATTTCTGATGGGAACGGTATTCGAGCAAGTATTCCGCAACTAACTGAGGAATCACGAAAAACTGTTGTGAAATTAGTAAAAGAAAAACTAGAAGACGCACGAGTTTCTGTACGACTTGAACGACAGCGAGTTGATAAAGATATCGATGCTCAAGAAAAAGCTGGAGAGTTTGCTGAGGATGATAAATTTCGTGCCAAAGAAGAATTACAAAAAATGGTAGACAATATTAATGGTCGTTTAGAGGAACTATTCCAGAAAAAGGAAACTGACATTATGACAGTATAATTACATGAAAACATTTATTCAAAATATGCAAAATAATAAAAAAATACTTCTGAAAATAATTGGAATTAGTGCAGTTCTTGGATATTTTATAGCTAAATATCCACAAACAACACTCTCTGTGTTTATTTTTGTTCTTCTACTCGGAATATTAGTATTTGTACATGAATTGGGGCACTTCTCTGTAGCGAAGTTTTTTGGTATTCGTGTTGATGAGTTCGGGATGGGGTTTCCACCAAGGGCCAAGAAGTTATTCCATAGAAATGGAACAGATTATACACTGAATTGGATTCCTTTTGGTGGGTTTGTAAAAATTCATGGTGAAGATGCACTTGAACAAGGTAAGGATGATCCAGATTATCATCGAAGTATGCCCGCAAAACCTTGGTGGCAGCAAATACTTGTTCTTATTGCAGGGGTTACTATGAATATGTTATTGGCTTGGGGGTTAATTACTATTGCATTTTTAGGTGGGACATTAGCAAGTGTTTCAAATGTTACGCATCCTGAACGAGTAAAAAATCCTCAACTAACAGTTTTATCGGTGATTCCTGGATCTCCAGCGGAAAAAATGGGAATAATGATTGGAGATGTCATTACTTCATTTGAATCACTTGAACAGAATTTCACAGGAAAAACACTTACTCCTGAAAATATCGTTCGAACAGTTAGAGAGAATGAACCAAATACACCAATATTACTTGGAATTCAAAGAGGAAATTCTGATCAAGAAAATGTCCTTATTATTCCAGAATATGGTATTACAGGAAATCAGTTAGCACTTGGTGTTGCGCTCGATCAAGTAGGTATTTACAGAATTAGTTTTTTTCAATCAATAAAGAGTAGTGCTATTTATACACTTAATCTCACTAAACAAACAATTCATGAGTTTGGAAAACTCTTTGTTGGAAAATCGAACCTTAATAACCTTACGGGACCTGTCGGACTTGTCTCTGTTGTTGGTGATGCACAACAAGTTGGGTTTACTTCAGTAATAATGCTTGCTGCGCTTATTTCGGTTAATCTTGCGGTAATTAACCTTGTTCCATTTCCCGCATTGGACGGTGGGAGGGTTGTACTTGTTCTTATAGAAGCAATTACTCGACGGAAAATTAATATAAATATTGTTACATGGATAAATAGTATTGGATTTTTACTCCTTATCGGACTTATGATATTAGTTACAGTGAAGGATATTATTAAAATATTTTAAAATAATTAAAAAACCGGGTGA
>CALMMZ010000212.1 GCA_937868685.1 uncultured bacterium
AAAACTCTTTTTCATCTTCCGACTTACTAAAGTTCCAATATAAATTCTGCGTAATTTCTAAATCAAAAATGTTATGTCCAGGAAAATTTTCTTTAACAGTATACCAACCATATAACATGGTAGGTATTTCGAAATACATCTCTTCTTCTGGTAACTCTCTTAAAACCCTTACTGGATATTTCCCAAGATATTCCCTAAGGATTACAAAATCATCCTCATTAGGCGCTATAACATTGCATATGTATATAAGTTTTTCGCTCATATAGTATGCAAATATACAAAAAAGTTTTATGCTATACCACCTTTTGTGGTATTTTTTAAAATATATTGTTGTGGATTTACTGAACCATATTTACCAAATTCAATATCACATACTGCAAAATCCCTAATTTCAAAATGCAAATGAGAACCCATTGTTTTACTTGGTAAATATGGTGATATTTTACCATCTTCTGTATTTCCCTCTAATCCTATTATCTGACCCAAAGCAACAACTTGACCCAGCACCACTTTTACTTCACTAAGATGACCATATAAAGTATGAAATCTATCGTTATGTTTTATTATAACTGAATTTCCATAACCACCGCCAGCTCCATTTGAAGTGATTCTCACAACTACGCCTTGTGCTGCAGATAAAACAGGGGCTCCCTTCCCCTTGGCCAAATCTATTCCAGGATGCATGGAGTGACCCTGAACAATACCTCTTGGACCAAATAACGAAGTAAGTCTTGCGCCAATCATTGGTGAAGCAAATTGAGGTATTGGTAATGCTAATAATTGATTTTTTTTATCCTCTTTTGTTAATTTCTTTTCCATTCTTTGAACCCAACCTTCTGATGCGTATCCACCTAATAATTTATGAAATGCCCCTCCAGAACCGCTTCCTGGAGCTGCAAATGTAGGCACTCCAGGTTGATTTGAATTTCTCTGGTCTTCTATTGTCAAATTTTGAGTTTGCACAGTATTATCTATCTCATCTGTATTACGAGCTAATATATTTTCATTCATAGTTGCATCTACCTGAATAGTAGTTGTTGCACTCAATAATCCTTCATGAGTTTCTAAAGTTAATGGTGGTATTCCTCCAAAGTCACCACCTCCACCATAGCTCATTCTCATCCTAATTCCCTCAGCTGATGTTGTCATATCATTTGGTTTGATAGAATGTTTAACTTTCATTATTTGATACAAACCATTAAATAAAGGATTGGATTCGAGATAAAAAAATTGCATAGGAAACACTTGTGCGTTTCCAAGCATATCTATTGTTGCTTTATAACTTCTACCTTCCATCACTGATAACATAGAGCAATCAGTCGTCACTGTTTTGTTTTGATTCTCATTATCAACCAGTCTTTGTAAATTTACAATACTTTCAGCTGTTGGTTTACCTTCTTGTGTATCAACAGATATACCCTTAACGATTTGATTTTGTGGTGAGCCAAACTTAATCTCCAACGTTCCTGGTGGAAGCCTATCTTTTAAATTAGGGGCATCCGATAAATTTATTGGATTTGAGTTAGTTAACTTCGCACGAGATTCAGGCGTTGGAGCAAATTGTACATAGAAAAAATTATTTACTTTTTGGTCAGAATGAACATGAGGAGAAAAAATTTCTGAAGTATTAAAAGCAGCCGCATTACCAGGCATTGGTATAAATATAAAATTATTTTTCGTGCAAATTTGTTGAATAATATTTAGAACAGTTGTGTTTCCATTTGGCTTATACAAAGGGTCTATGTTTATTATTGAATGTGTTACCTTAACTTTGTTTTTATAATTAAATGGATAACCATATAAAAATGCATTATCTACACCTATATTTGCAGAATCTGAAGAAATATCTACATCTTCATGTGAGTCATACCTATTTTGCATTTCATTTACTATTGCATCATCTGATGTCCCAATAGTGTTTTGACCATTAGCCGAATCACTATCTTTAATCATAAGAACTTCCCACTGTTGGTAAATAACATGCATTTGTTTATAAATAATATCTCTTTGTTCACCTGCTTTACCAAGTGCATTAGAAATTATATCATTTCTTTTCTGTTCAACACTATTAAGTTTTTCAAGTAATTTACTACACATTTTTTTAATATAACCCCTATGCATTAATGCTGCATTTTCATCTTCTTCACAAAATGGACCAAACACTAAATCCGTATAATTTGGATGATATGCTATAGAAAAACTTACATTAGTTGCAGGCT